>NZ_QUGO01000001.1:15200-467599 GCF_003479105.1 Blautia sp. AF19-13LB | reverse complement strand
GGATGTAGTAGTGAATTTATCACAATTTAAATGACGACTTGCAAGTCGCACACTATGACATCTGCTGACTTCCTATGATTCGTTGTTACTATGGCTGATGAAACCACTCATAGGATCTCCCCGGTTAAAATACGCTATCTTTCTCATCACCTATCCGCCATGTCTACTACCAGTCCTCTGTTAGCTATTGGACTTCAACTTGTTCAGCAGTCTTATCCGAACTGTAAGCCTTATACATGATTTCTGTCCGTCGGACCAATGGTTTGCCTCAGGCTTCCTTCAGATTCCATCTCACAATGGACACCCTTGCCTTGTTGGCTATGTGCTTCCCGCTAACAGGCGCACTTAGGACTTTCACCTTTAAGAATAACGTTCGCGCCGGGCGAACTGACATCCTCCCCCGCCTACAGAGGCGGGGGCTTCCTTTCGCAAAAAGCGAACCGTCGGTTCTCGTTCGATGACACCACTGTGTCAAGCATAAGCGAGCTATCCCCGTGTGCCCCACGGTTTTTTCTATATTCCTGTCACTGCAGGCTGTACATAAGACGCATACCCTCATTCCGGATATTGACTGCAGCATTGACATCCCTGTCATGGTGTGTACCGCATTTCGGACAGATCCATGCACGGATTCGCAGATCCTTCGTTTCGGTATTCTTATACCCGCATACACTGCACAGCTGGCTGCTTGCAAAGAAACGGCCTACTTTCACCAGCTGTTTTCCCTGTTCTTCCATTTTGTACTTCAGGAAATTCACAAATATCCCCCAGCCGTTATCCAAAACGGATTTGCCAAAGTGCAGCGCCTGTGACATTGCTTTCATATCGAGATCTTCTATACAGACGCAATCATACGCATCTGCAATCTTTCGCGATTGTTTGTGTAAAAAATCTCTGCGCTGGGCCGCTACTTTCTCATGCATTCTGGCAACCCGGATCCGCTGCTTTCCACGGTTTTTGGAACCTTTCTGCATTTTTGAGAGCTTTCGTTGTTCTCTCTTTAATTTCTGTTCCGCTTTTCTGTAATATCCCGGATATTCCGGTTCTCTGCCTTCACTGTCCCTGTACAGTTCCTGCATGGAAAAATCCAAACCAAGAAATTGATGCATGGGCTGTTTTTGTACTTGGTTTTCGTACTCGAACAGAACGCTTGCATAATAGTCCCCGCCCGGATTTTGACTGATGGTGACCGATTTGATCCGGTAATCTTCCGGTATCGCTCTGTGCTGTTTGACCTTCACATACCCTGCTTTTGGAAGCTTCAGGTGCCCATTTTCAAGGGCTACCGTGCCCTTCTGGTTATTCGTTGTATAAGAAGCGCGGGTTTTATGTCTGGATTTGAATTTCGGAAATCCAACTTTCGGATCCCGGAAGAAGTTATTATATGCCTTTTGCAGATTCATCTGTGCATTTGCAAGGGCTAGACTGTCAACCTCTTTCAGCCACGGAAATTCTTTTTTGTACTGCGCCGGGGTATTGTTCCGTTTCTTTTTCGTTTTCTCGTAATATTTGATTTTATCATCCAGCATTTTATTATAGATGAACCGTACACAGCCAAACGTTTTGGCAAACAGTGTTTTTTGTTCCCTGTTCGGATATATCCTGAATTTATATGCTTTGTTTGCCATAAGACCTGCCCCTTTTGCGGCTTTTTTCTCCCTGTGACTCAATATATTTTCTGATGACTTCTATTGGTGCGCCGCCTGTTGTAAGCAGGCAGAAACTCTGGCTCCAGAAACATTCTTTCCACAGTTTCTGCCGTATCTGCGGAAATTCTTTTTTCAGGAGTCTGCTGCTTGCACTTTTATATGCATTTATGAATTTGCTGATTTCTGAATTTGGGTGCGCCCGAAATAAAATCTGGACATGATCTTTATCATAATTCCATTCCTGCAACATAATGTTATACTTCGGTGCAATATACACAAAGATTTCCTTTGAACGTTCGGAAACCGTTTCATCAAAGACCTGCCTGCGGTATTTGACAACAAGGACAAGATGGTAATACAGCAAAAATACCGAATGTGCATTATTGTCTAATTCCATATATGTTCAGCCTTTCTTTTTTTCTTCGACTGATTTTATTATAACGCTTCTTATCCTGTATTTCAATATTTTATGACGGACGCAATTCATCCCCCACTTTAGAAGTCGGGGACTTCTTGCTGAGCATAGTTAAAAACTGAAAATGATACCTTCTATATTGTTTGCGATGAAAAAAGCGTATATCTGGTTACAGAACAACTTCCCATTGATATGGATTTAGCGCTCATTATTGATGACACGATAAATCAGTATAAGCATAAAACTCCTATGCCACTCAAGTCAAAGTTTAAAAAAATTTTTGATGATGCCTGGGGAAAGGCTCATTTGATGCAAATGGAAGATCTGCCGGCTGAAGAAAAATATGCTTTCTCTCTCTTTTACAAAAAGGCAAACGACACCATGACAGATGAAGAGAAAGAAAAAGATGAGTGGAGTTGGGATGATGAAGATCCTGTTGCTGATAAAGCAGACTTTTTGTACAGCTATAAACTCGCTGCTGACGTATTACAAAAAAAACGGTTATAGCTATGAATACGTAAAATTCGTTGCCGAATTAGACCATCACGATGTGCCAACTTTTAAAAACGATCTTGAGTGGTTGTATGACGGATTCTTTTGGCGGAGCACAATGGCAAAGTATATGTAATATCAAATGAGGAAGAAAAAATGGAAATAAGAGAGATGCTTTCTGAATCAAGAGCTGAATTCTCCAGGCAGTATAATATTCCTGTGCGAACTTTGGAAAACTGGGAATCCGGTAAGAGCAGCTGTCCTGAATATGTTCGTCAGCTTCTTGAAAAAGCTGTAAGGGAAGATGTGATGTCACAATAAAAATATCTAAATAGGGTGTACGTTTTTATACATTGTCAAATGGACAATAAAATGTTAAAATAAAGTCAGAGATTCAATTATTGAACAAAATGTAGACCATATCTAAGAAGTTATTTGTACAAAGAGGAAAAAATGAGTAAAGGTAAGAATATTGCTTATGTAAGAGTATCAACGGTTGAACAAAATGAAGCCAGGCAACGAGAGGCACTGGGAAAATATAATATTGATAAGTGGTTTATTGAGAAGGCATCCGGTAAAACGATGAAAAGACCTAAACTTCAGGAAATGCTGGGGTTCATTCGTGAAGATGATGTCGTATATGTGGAAGAATTTTCCAGACTCGGCCGGACTGCATATGATCTCTTAAGTATCGTGAAAAGAATCGAGAATACTGGAGCAAAGTTCGTAAGTCTCAAAGAAAACTTTGATACATCGACACCGACAGGACGTTTGCAGCTCACCATGATGGCAGCCATTGCAGAGTTTGAGCGAGAAATGATTCTGGAACGGCAGCGGGAAGGAATAGCCATTGCCAAAAAAGAAGGACGCTACAAAGGAAGAAACAAAATCGTTGTTCCTGGAATCGAAGAATACTATAATCGTTATATGACCCGACAGGCAACGAAAACGCAGATTGCAAAAGAATTGAAAATAAGTAGATGTACGCTTGACCGCTTGTTCCGAGAATATAAAATAAGTCAATGAAGAAATGGAGGCGCAATTTATGTATGAAAAAAATATTAATATTATTATGGGAAACCAAATCGCCACTTCATATGTTCGGAAAAGGGATTGTTATAATCAATTGAAAGGTTTCATGCAGCATGAATATCCTGGAAAGATTTGTGCTTTATATGGCCTACGAAGAACCGGAAAAACAGTAATGATGTATCAGTATATATCAGAACTATCGGATAAAGACAAAGAAAAAACAGTATATATTCTTTGCCTACGGGAATGTGATATGCTTGAATTGCGGCAGGCAATGGAAGATTTATACGATAAAGGCGTTCGCAACTTTTTCCTAGATGAAATAACGGAAGTTACAGACTTTCAAAAATATGGAAATACTTTTTCAGATTATTTTGCAGCAAAAGGAGCTAAAATCGTTATCGCTGGAACGGACTCATTGGGAATTATGCTTGCGCAATCCGATATTTTATATGATAGGATTCAAATGATACATACATCCTATATTCCTTTTGCGGAGTTTTCAAAACTTATCGAAAATGATTCCGTAGATGAATATATTGAATACGGAGGAACATTAACAAAAAGTCCATATAAAACATTGCAGGCCAGCGAAGAATATCAAAATACCGCTATTGTTGGAAATATTTTACATTCATTGGAGAAAAGCGAAGATGCAAGAAGGTATGGAGCTGCAATAACTGAGTTGTACGAACAGAATGAATTGAAATCTGTTTTGAATAAAATGATTAATAAGTTCAGCTATTACACTACGGTCAAAGCAGTTAACAAGTGTTTTAAAAGTGCCCCGCTGTATTCTACGATCCATAATATTCAAGAACCATCTTATGTGTCACTAATTAACACGGAAGAAGCCAATCAGGCAACCAAGAATGCTTTGGGAATTAAGGATTTGGATGAAATGCAAACGTCTTTAAGTAAGCGACATCTGGATGAACTAAAGAATTACTTGTTGGAACTCGAACTATTTCTCGAAATTCCATCATATATTTCATTGAATAGTGGGGAACGTTCTGAAGATTTAGAAATTTTTATGCAACCAGGTATGATATATGCCCATTCAACTGCTTTGATCAAAAATTTGGCGGATGATTCTATGTGGAAGGATACTTGTGGTATAGCTGACAGAAATTTATTTATTTTAAGAGCAGATCATTTCGTAAAAGGAATTTTACTTGAAAATATAATTCTTGCGGAAACATATAAAACATTCCAAAAGATTGATCTGGATCGTTATTACGTATCACAATTAAGCATCACCTTGAGAAACAACAACCAGCATGTTGAAGCTGATATGATACTGGTTGATAAGCAAAAAGGAGAAAGCTATCTGTTTGAAGTAAAATACTCTAATCAGATCGTAATAGATCAAACAAAGCATTTAAGAAACACTGATTTTTTGGAATATATAGATGAAAATTTTGGAAAGGTGAAAAGCCGTTTGGTACTTTATACGGGAGCTTCTTCAAAACAAAATGATGTACTTTATTTGAATGCAGCAACGTATTTAAAACGACTTTCGATAGTTTCCAATACTCCACGGCCAGAGATAAAACAATTACTTAATGAAAACTGCAATACTTCCAAACCAAATCTCAAGACTACATCAAGAAAGAAACCACGTAAACTATAATGAATAGAGAGCTATCATAATCACATTAACTTTAAAATCCGTGTCAATTATTGACACGGATTTTTTTCATAGACGAGGAGTTGATTTTTTAATATTTTTCTTTTTAGGTTGATCGGGAGACATATATATTTTTTTTGATTTAAGGATAGATCTTGATTGATGGACTATTAATTTGTTTAATTCAGTTACTCTCCATTTTGGTAAACCGTTTGATGAATCAGAAAATTCAAAGTCCTGTAAATTTCTTAGATCTGATCTTATATCTGGAGTCATTACCATGGCTGCAGTTTCTGAAAAGTCTGTACCGATTCGTGGAATTTTTTCGCTCAAATAGGAATCGAGATCACGAAAATCATCTTCCATTGCGTATGGTAATAAACTTTGATTGTGATCGAATACAGGTGCCATTTTTATCGGTTGAAGAGTATCAGTTTGAAATAATATTCCATAATTTCCTTTGTGACGGTCAGTGTTGACTATAAGGGCATCTAAAACTAGCATTCTACGAAAAGCGTTTTCGCTACCAATAGAAGAAAAGTATTGCAGGGTTTGGGCAATACCGGCTTCTACTCCGATGCATTTATAAGTTGGAGCGAAACCATATTGCTCATTTGTAAAAAGCGGACATTTAGAGGCTTTTTTTTCATGGTAATTTACAACATCGTATGGAACGGAGTCTGGACAAAATACAGCGGCTAGTTGTGAAGCATACATCTCACTGTATGGCTCAAACCCAGCATTCGCACCACCTTCAGACCCTCTTTTCATGAGGAAAATTTGATTGTCTAAACGAGTCCAACACTTTGCAAAAGTTCCATCAGTAGAAAATTCAGGGGAAGCTGTTGAAAAATGTTCACCATATAAACCACCTTCAAAGGCTATCCGAGCAACAACGTCATCGAAAGGATTTTGGAATAACGAAACATTATTCCAGGAAAGATGACTCTTTGCTAGACGAACCCAAAACGTATCATTTAAAGTTGCAGCATGTGTAACTTGAAGGAAGCCTTCTAAATCATAACAGTTGCAACGCTTAAGCAATTTTTCAATGTGCTGGCGATTGCTAGGTGCTCTACGATTTTCGATCCAGTCTTTAAATGTTTTGAAACCAATTGGTAATTGTGAAAATATATGATGAATTTCAAAATATAAGTCATTAAATTCATCTCTTGTACAGCTTACAGTTGCAACAATATTATCTTTATTCATTAATTCATATTCGTTTGTATTAAAATATGATACTGACATTTTTAAATCACCTCCGTAGTAATGGAACTATATTAATTTTATCATTTTCCTCAAAATAAAACAACAACTGTAAATGTGGAAGAAAGCTATTTATTATTTTTTTTTCTGTGAAGCTTTATGCAGCTGTTCTATTTTACGCTGTAATATTTTCATGCTGTCAATATCTGATTGTGCAGCAAGTGTTCGAAGATCTTCTAAGGTCCACTCTTCTGTTCCTGCTGCATCGAGAAAAAGCGCAGCCTGTTCTTCAGAATGGGATGGATCATAAATGTATTCCTTTGCAAGTCTCTCACGTTCAGCCTGTTCTTGAATGTATAGTTCTTCTTTGCGTTTTATTTTAGAGTCATGAAAAAAAGATGACCAGATTATTCGACGTTTAACGGGAATCTGTTCAAGCTGCTTCTCTTCTTCCTGGGCAATTTCATTTTCTTTAGCTTGATATACTTCCAACTGCTTTTCAAGTTCATCAATTCTATTATTCAGAATAGCAATTTGTTTTTCATAAGAAGCTGCAGTTCCCTGAGATTTCTGCAGCGATTCAGTCGCATCAACGAGTTGTTGCTGAATGGAAATTTTTTCTTTCTCTGAATCCTGCAGCTGATGAAAAATATCTTCCTTCTCAATGGAAATTTTTTCATGCTCCTTCTGCATAGCATTTATTCTTTCTTGCAGGTCACCTTTAGATTTATGTAGATCATCTTTCTCTTGCTGGACGGCAAATTGCTGCTGCAACAAAGCGGACATTTCGTTGTAAGCGTCTAGTTGGTTATGAATCAATGGAACGTATTGCTCCATTGATTTTTGAATCTGTTCAATATCTGCACTGCTTTTTTTTTCAATATAATATTTCTTCCGAATAGACTGAAAAATTTCTACAGAAGAATTTTTTACGGAATCTTCCAACATGGCTACGAGATCTTCCGGATCTTGATCGAAAAGACTGATCATGCGTAATTGCCATGATGTAGTATCCTCATTTATATAAGGAAGCATTTTTTCAATCCAATCTTTGGAAAATCCCAAATTCAGTAATAAACTTATTTTTCCACGCGCATTTTTTTCCTGTTGAGAATCTAAAATTTCATTACGTTTTTCTTCAGAATATTTTTGGAAAGCCATTTTCACTACTCCTCTTTATCTCTTTTGGATCTTTTTTAATTTTGATAAACGTCTGGATGCCTGTTGCAAATTTTTGATTTCTTTCTGTAGTTGTTTTTCTTTTTTACTATTAGATTCTTTTTGGTGTATCAATTCTTCGATCGGATAGTTTTCTTCGATCTCATCCAATCGGTTTTCAAATTTCCCTTCCATTTCAATAGGAACAGCGGCATTCGCAAATGCACTTTGAATGGAAAGATATTCGGAAATGACATTCTCTGTTTCTGAATCTTCACGGCTAGACTGTATTGCACGAAGTTCTCTTCGAATGGAATCGGTCATTTGATTCAATTCATCCAAGCGGGAGGACAAATCCTGAACGGTTCGAATTTTATTATCTTGCACGGTTTGCAGGTCACGCAAATTTCTATCAGCCTCTTTTGAATATTCTCGAATGTTCCCTGTGCCACTAGTAACTGTGCGTTCGGAATTTTTTAACCTCCAGTATGGAATCATATAACGTTTTTGATGCTGCGTAAGGTATAAACCATTTGCTGAACGAAAACCAGAGCCGATGGAAGATTCAAAACCTCGAATATGTGGTGGCAGTCGTTTTAATGATTCTGGAATTTCCATCTTATTTAATGAAATGCGCTTTTGAATACTTGCGACAGTGTATGATTTTCCAAGAACGTAATTTCTACGGTATCGTCCGGCCGGAGTTTTAAAATCTTTAAATGAAAGATATTCAGAATTCCATTTTTGTGAAAACCCAATTTTTACTTGATATGACTTCCTCATTATAGAAAGAAAATCATCGTAGGAATCAGATTGCGCTATTGCCATGTCAATAGCTTCACGTAATCGTTGACTTCCGGATGGATCTTTCTTTTCCCTCCATGTTCCATAATCAACGCCTTTTCTTTTTCCTGGAACGTAAGTCAATTTTTTCAGTCCATATTTTTCGCAAAGCTGATCCGTTATCGGTTGAATGTTACTCTTCCACTGTCCATCTGAATAATGATACTTTACTCCGTCTACTAAACTGACAGAATTAAAAACTATGTGAGCGTGCATATGCGCGTGATCTGTATGGACAGAAAAAACGTATTCATATTTTCCGGCGAGATATTTTTCACAAAAATCCTGAGCAATATTGAAGCAGGTGATAGCATCCGTTTCGCCTGGTGCGAAACTAATAATGAAGTGATAACATTGTCGGCCATCCAATTTGCGAAATTCTTGTTTTGTTGCCATCATCCGGTTATATACTTCCTGTGTAGTGGAACCCGCGTTTCCTCCGATATAACGCTCTTCTGTTTTGTCAGGATTCAAAATATAATCAATGCAATTATAGAGTCCTGCGTTAGGATTTCCGGATTTCCGTTCTTTGACATGACTCAGTTTGGTGATTGCCATTTTGAAATCTCCTCTTCCAATTTTTGAAAATCAAACTCTAATTTTTCAAGCTGCCGTTTACATTCAGAGATTTTTTCCAACATTTCTTCCGGATAAAAAGATCCTGCCGAATTTTTTTCGATCTGCAAAAGTTTGCTGTCAATATTGAGTAAGGCCTGTTCGACTTGACGAAAATTCTTTTTTAAAAAATGAAAATTTGAAATTGTGGAATCGTGTAAAACGCTGCATAAGTATTTTGAAATATTTATTTTTGTGGATTCCGGATTTTCCATTTTTGCTTTTTCTAAAAAAATATCATAATCAGTTTGAGAAATTCGAATGGCAACTACCTTCGTCAGTTTCTCAGAGGCAGTTGCTTTTTTATTTTCTTTTTCCATCAATACTTTCCTCTTTTCTGTACTCGGTGATAAAAATTTTCGAGACAAATCAATTAAAAAAAGCCCATGGACGTTTTACGACCATGACAAAAATATCCATGGACGTTTTATGACCATGGGCTTTTTGTGGAGAAAAATGCGTTTTTTATGAAAATCCCGGAAAGCCGCATAAACACTGGGGCTGCAGGCTCATGGACGTTTTACGACCATAAGAAACACATTCCTATTTCTTAATTAGCAAGATACGCAAATTGTAAACAATTTGCATCTTGTTAGGGAGTCCCCTAAGACCCCTTTTGCTCGATTTTATATCGAGCGTAGGTATAAGGTAATGTAAATTTTTACAATTCTTACTTAATGTAGATGAGATAATCTTCATCACTGTCTTCAAAATTTGTTTTATCACCATCATCAGTTGTGTTTGTTTCTATGTTCAATGCTCCAACAATTCCATCCATCACTGCGTCTGTGATGAGTTTTTTCAAAGAATTTTCTGGAGTGAAAATTGTGTCATATGCTTTTATTGCTTCAAGAAAAAAATCAGTTCGGTTTGCAAATCCATATTCATTGAAGCGTTCAATTTTTGAAATCAATTCGGGATTGCTCACATTGAAATGATAATTTTTGCTTTCCATTTGCTACCTCGATTCTATTTGAAAAACGGGACGTCCTCACCCCAAAAGGATGTCCCGCAAAAAATTAGTCAGCTAAAAACTCAAGATCATTTGAATCATAATGAGAAATTTTTTGTTCCGGAACAGTGCTGGATGTTTCTTCTGTTTCAGAATTTTCTTCTACGTCATCAGTTGATTCTTCTGAAGGTGCAGAATTTCCGGTCGATGGTGAAACTGAATTTTTCAACTCAGGAGAATAAGTGCTCTGCAAAAACTTCCACATCTCTTCAAGATCTGGCTTTCCATTTTTGCTTGCAGACTTCAAATAAGCTAAAGTCTCTTCGTAACTTTCTGTCTGATACTGAACAGTCAAACGTTCCTCTTCTGCCATAAGTTTATTGAGTTTATCCTTTGTCTTTTTGATTTCGGTCTGAACCTTTTTTAACTTTGCTGTTGTTGCCTGAGTTTTTTTTCTTTCCATTTTAGTTACCTCACTTTTAATTTTTTATGAAACACAGAATAGTGATTCTGCATTTTTCTGATTATTTTGAAATGTGTGGTGTGAAAATAATTCATTATTTTTGTATAGGGACAGTCTGTGATGCACGATAATGGACTGTGCAGCGTGATGATAATTTGCTTTGCACTGCAATTTCTTCTTGCGAATGAAAAAAAGTAAACTGCTTAATAACTTTAATATATTTCTCTTTATTGAATGGCTGCAGTGCCTGCAGTACAATGGCAGAGCGTATTTTTTTTGAAAAGAGGCACGGAAGATCGAGCATCCTGGCCCTTAATATTTTTCCGGTTGATGTATCGAAAAGTGCTATGAATAAATTTATTCCGTACTTACAATTCGGAAAAATAAATTGTTTGCTCTGCCATGTGTCTAAGTATGGAGAATATGAGATGCTGCACCAGTCAGAAGATCCAAAGCGAAAAGAGATAAACATGATTTTTGAAAATTCTGTAATTCGAATTTCAAATTTTTTTTCGAATCCATCCAATTCTTTCAAAGAAGGATTTGCTCGAAAAATAAAAAGCACTGCACCAACTTCATCAAAATGTATATACGCACTATCTGGATAGCCGATGTATTTTCTGATACTGCTGGATGGAAATTCGTCTGCGCATCTATTTTTCTTCTTCATAAAAAATCGTATTTACAGTCTTGGTGTTTTCTTTTTCTTTGGTTTTCTCTTAGCAGTTTTATTTACAACTTTCTTTTTTTCTGAATTCACTTCTAGTTCTTGCGGAAGTAATTTTGTTGCAAGCTCTGGAAAAGCTTTAACTATTTTTTGATCCAGGACAGTTGAGTGTTCCCTAAATAAGTCAAACATTTTCCGCATACTTTTATCCGGATGAAAATTGTTCGGATCGGATTTTTTCCAATCTTTGTAATGACCAGAAAGATGACTCTTTCTTTCGTCGGTTATTTCAAGCCCATAGTGTTGACAAAACATAATACTCATAACATCAGCTTCAAATTCTTTTTGATGCAAATTTGTATTCAGAGATTCTTCGACAGATCCATGTGCAAGAGCGTGTCCGAATTCATGTGTTAATGTTGAGAAAGCAGCGGTATCCTGTAAAGTTGAAGCAATATGAATTTCGTGTTCTGACGGACTGTGATAGCCATAAAGGGAAACTCCTTTAATATTTTGTTCCTGGTCTTGCAGAAAAACTTTAAGCCCAAGATTCTCTTCACAGTATTCTTTTAATATATTTGTGCAGCTTCTGTGAAATTCAGATGGAATTCCACGGTCAAGAAGCTTTGGATATTTTTCCGGAGGAAAGTTTGTCTGCGTAATATCAAATGTATATCCTTTTTTGAAATACGAAAGTTTCTCTCCTTCTATTTCTCCGACATCATAAGCGGCCTGCTGTTCTTTGGATGCTTTACTATAAGGAATATCTCCATCATCTGTTTTTAAAATAGTGATCGGTGTATGGACGTACACTTCCATTCCATGCTCACCTTTTTTTACAGAGTAACCAAGTTCTTTCCAGGCTTTAAAGGATTTACAGAGTAAAGCTCCTCTTTGCTGTTGAGCAATGAGCATCATGTTGCGTGGTGAATAAGCGTAAGAAAATTTGCTGGAGAACTGTAAAAATTCAACAATCTCTTCCGGATTTTGATTCCATCCATTAATAATCTCATTGATTTTCTTATCCAGACTTTCTAGTTCCTCTGATCTGTTTTTTTTCTCTTCGGCCATAAGGTATACTTCCTCTCTAAGTTACTTTAGTTTGCTTGTTTCATATAAAACTGCAGCATAAGACATAATTTTTCCGGTGGAAGAGTTAAACAATCTTTGATCTTCTTTTCCGGGATATGCCGATTCATAGCTTCTGTGATGTTTGATACTTCATCTTCGGAAAGTTCGAGTATATATCTTCGGATAACATCTTCCAGATTCCCGGAAAGATCCCAAGATTGACGCACATCATAAACAGAAATGGTTTCTGCGGCAGATTCTTCATCTGCCTCCAAGGAGGATGTGTTGTCTGACGTATCATAAATTACAGAATTCATTTTTTCGTTGACAGCATTCTGTAATTTTAAAGTGGCACTATCATCTTCCAATTTCTTTAACTGTTGAAGCAAAAAAAGATTTCCTTGCGGGCCATTCAGTTTCGGATCATCCAGATCCAGAGAACAAAATTCATCTTCGCTGAGTTCGAATAACATGCCGGAAGATTTCCCTTCTTTTAGATCATCGCGTATTTTTGCTTGAAGACCTTCATCCGGAAAATAAAATTTCTCCTGGTGATTTACTGTATGCAGGTTTCCGTTTTTATCACGGAAAATTTCAACTGGATGGGTATAAGGTCCATATTTTTTTGCCTTCAAATAAGAGGGATCATGGAATGGCTTATATTTTTTGTCGATGATTGGTTTACTTGCAAATGGAAGAATGATGCAACTGTCTTTATCCATTTGTGCAACTTCATTTGCATCCATAAGCGAACGCTGCAGGCGATCGTAGCTTGTGCTGCTGCTTCCGTTTTGACCGTATGAAACACTACCGGATGCCTTTTCGATTGTGGCAGCACCCAACATTTTACTGATAGTTTCCTGGGTGTCATACGCACCACGGCCGGAACCAAGAAATAAAAATACAGCACAGGAATCCATGAATACTTTCCATCCGTCACCCTTGTACATGGTTTGCAGCTGACTAATTGATTGCAGGAACAGCATGACAGCAATGTTACGAGATCGAAGGGTTGTGATTAAATGTTCAAAACCTTCCGGCCGTAACCCGTTGCCAAACTCGTCCATCCAACACTCAACACGAATAGGAAGAACACCATGGTAATTCTGATCTGCTTCTACCAAAAGTTCATCGAACAGCTGTTGATAAAGCATATTTCCCACAAAATTGTAGCTGCTATCGTTTTCTTTTAGGACTAGAAATAATGCTACTTTACTTTTTCCATCCCTGTGCCAACCGGTTCCAAGTTCCCATAAGTTCATATCATCTGCTTCAAAAATGCGCTGAATAGATTTCGAATAAAAGAACTTGAATTTTCCATTTAAAATTAAAAGAACGGAAGCAACTGTTTCGGGCGCACCTTCTTTTAATTTACGATAATCTCTGACAGCTGGATGATCTGGATACATATCTGCTAATGCATCCATTAATAAAGATAATTCTGTGGACTCTTCTTCATCCTCAGAGCGAGGTGGTACTTTTTTACTTTCCAGCTGCATGAGCTTTGTTACTTGATTTAAAGTTTGCGTAGCATATACAGGTTCCCATTTTAAACCGGCTTCTGCAAAAATCTTTTTTTTATCTGGTACAGATACAGCCCACACGAAATAAAAGAGAGACTGCAGATAAAGAGCGCAACCATCATCCCAGAAAGGGTCGCCTTTTTGGGCATCCGGGGGTTCCACAGACTTGAAAATATTCATAATCAATCGTGGAATATCATCTTCTGTTCGGATATAAACAAAAGGATTGTATCGATCAGAAGATTCCATGTTTTTTAAGTTCAAAACACGGATCTGATAACCGTTCTTTTGCAAATAGTTTCCATATTTTTCCACAAGTTCACCTTTAGGGTCCATGAATAAATAGGAAGAAATACATTTTAAAATATTTGGAGCAATCACAAATAATGATTTACCGGTACCAGGAGCACCGACAACAATCATATTATTATTTGGAAAGGATTTCGAACCGGATAAAGCCTGATTTACGTGTTTGGAAAGAATGCGGTTATTTTCCGGATGCTTAAGATCGGCCATGCGTTTATTTGCAGTGTCCGGATCATCCCATTCTGCAGAACCATGTTCGATGTCTGAATGTGTGTTGCGATGCGTATCCAAATAAAACGCAAGAAAAAATACCCATCCGGTCAGACCACATCCAAGACTAATCAATGTGTACTGATTAAAACAGCGCCATGGATGATTCATCCATGACGCTGTTTTAAGATTTATATCATTACCAGGTTCACCCAAAATACCTGCAAATACAAGGCAGATTAATTCGACCAAAATAAGAATAAGCACAAGACTTTTAATTGGAATCTTTTTTTTCTTTATCATTTTTTCTCCTTATATTAAAGCTTTAAGTCTTTTTTCCTTATAGGGGAAGATTTAGGCTTGTGTTTAGAAGCAGGATTTTGAGAAAACTTTAAAATCTTATTTTGATTCTGGCCGAACTGTTTTGTTATGTTTTTGCGTCGAACTGGATCATAATAAGGTAGTATTTGCGCTCCTTTCATATTCAATAAAGGATTCGATGTTGGTGAATCATTTTTAAAAATTTCATATTCCTTTTGTGGATCAATTGCTGAAACAAGAGTTTTTCCGTCATCAGCAATGGAAAAAAGAGGAAGTTTGATATGCAATTTAGAACCAGGAATACGAGAAATAAAAGTCTTGTCATCCATAATATCATCAACAAGACTACAATTAATGGTAACGGGAAAAGCTGCTTCTTGAGTAGAAACATCTGGAGAGCTTTGTGAAACAGTTTTTTCCATAGATTTTGCTTTTGATGATTGCTTTTGAGGAGCTTCGGACGGAGTTTCAGTTTCTGCATACGGAATATAATCTAAACGATGTGTTTCGTCAGATTGTTCTGTATACTTGGAAAATTCTTTTCCAGACAGACTGCCGGAAGGAGTCTGAAGAATCCCTTTTTCATCCGGACGATAGACATTATAATTTTTTTCCGGATCAAGAAAAATAATAAAGCCCTTACCATTGTCAACGGAAAGAGCTTCCTGAATACGAACATATTCTCGGTCACCTGTCTGCAGCGCAATTTCATCTTCTCTTCTGGCAGCTACTCTTTGAGAAGGAATATATCGTTCGATTAACCCTGGTCGGTTCTTTAAGGTTTCATAACGATCGACTTCTTTCCCAGCCAGGGCTTGCTCAAAAGACTGTGCATTCAGATTTTTTCCTTTCTGCCAATTTTTTGGATCGGTTTTTTCCTTTATTTCCGGCGAAGCTGTTTTCATATAATCTTCCTCTGACATACGGCCAGAATCAAAATATTCTTGTTCAGTTATATCTTCTACCAAATTTTTAGCTGCATCCGGAAATTCTTCTAAATATGCTTTAATAGCTGCTGCGAATTGTTGCAGAGATTGATTCGCAACGGCAATCTGGATGTGATTATCTCCATATTTAAGATCCGGAAGAACAGAATAGTTCACGCCACGTTCGTCCAATATATCCAGGAATTGCTCTAGTTGCTCATTATCTTCCGAAGCATCTCCGAGTGCAAGACTTTTGATTTTATAATTTCCGGAAGTAAGAGCTTTCAACTCTTCAAAATCCAGTGGACCACCAAGATCGAGCTGGTTTGTTACATAAGATTCGTATAATGCCTGCCATTTTGCAACGTCTTTTCCACGTATGGCAATTTGCTGGCAGGAATCCTGAATATCCAGATCAGGAAGGAGACAGTAGGTAATTCCAACCTCTGTCATGGAATCCATGAGTTTATCCAACTGTTCCGGATCGCGTGTGGGGAGATTTGCGATAATATAATCTCCATCACAGGCTTTCATGAATTGTGTAAAACTTTTGAAGTCTGACGTGGAGATTATATGTTGCTTATGTAGTTTCATACAAAATTGAATCAGTCGGAAGGGAGAAAGCAGAGCTTTATTTACTACCTTTCCGGTTACACTACCTGCGGAAGCTGCTGCTTTAACAGCCCCTTTAAGAATAATCATTTCTGTGTTGACCAAGATAGCAAGGTCACCACTTCCACCTGCATCTTCAGCTGCCATTTTTAATACCTCCTTTAAATAACCTTTTTAGTTGTCTTTTTTACCTGCTTCTCGGGTTTCTGCTCAGGACGTTGCATTTTAGAAAGTAATGTATTTGTTCTTTCCTGCAAATTACCCAATGTACGCTCCATAGCGTAAATCTTACGCTGGACAGAAGCAATCTTACCCTTTTCTGGGTCCCACGGGACATATTCAAGAAGTTCTTTTCCGGTCAATGCCCGGCCAACGTTTTTTACACTATTGGAAACATCTTGTACGGCCTGCTTTGCATCGTTCAGCCGCTGGAATAGTACATCGAGAGAATCCTGCGTATGCTGCATTCCCTTTTGCAACGAAGCCAAAGCTTTTGGAACATGAATTTTTTCAGCAAACGATAAAAGCGCATTTTTTCCAGCAGTTTTTAATTTACTCTTAGTCTGCAGAACAACATTGGCAAGGCGGGACTTGTTAAGTGTTATGAGTTTTTCACTCTGATCAAGATTATTCTGTACAGTATCAACACTGTCAGAATCATTAAAAAATCTTTCGTCAATAGAATTTACCTGTTCTTTGAGTTCCCTGAATTCTACTTGCATTTTCTGATGCTCTTCTTGTAATTTATCCAGATGACTTCCGAGATATTGCAACAGATTAGCTGCTTGAGACATATCATTTTTCAGAAGAGCCTGTAGTATCTCTTGAAATGGTTCCTGATCAACCAATGGAAGAGATATATCCATAAGATTTTCCATTTTTGCTTGTTGATGTTCTGCCTCCGGACTTTCCGGAGTGGTGTTTTGATGCTGCATAACTTCTTCATTGTTGGATGAAGGGATACTAATTTCAGGTGCAGAATTAAGATCAGGGACAGCAGTTTCTTCTGGAGTTTGTTCGGAAAGCGGAACTGCAACTTCTTCGTTTGGCTTTTCAAGAGTAATAGAACTTCTGGTTGGCCGCTGTGGAAGTTGTTTTCCAGAATTTAAACATTCCCTTGCTTCTCTTACATAGGAAAGTAGAGCATTTGCATAAGATACATTTTTTGAATCACAATTTAACTTCTGCAATCGTTTGGCTCCAAGTTCTGTATCGTTTAATTGTTGATGCCGCTCAAGGTAATCCGATAAAGCAGGTGGAACGCTGTGCGTAACGCCATCCATTAACGTGTCGGCCACTTTAACTTTAGAAAGATCAAGGAATGCATTATACTCCTGCGGCGTACCATTCATCAAATAATGAAGTTCATAATTAAGAACACCGGATTCTTGGTGAATCAAAAAGCTATCTGCGTCTGATAATGGGATTTTGTCTCCGACGGACAACTTTTCTACTGTACTTTGCAATATAAAAATCATAGGCTCTTGTACATCTAATTTACTTTGAGAACCCCATGTTTCACGGCGTTGCTGCATAGTAGCCAAAGGGAGTTTGATTCCATTTTTAATCTCTTCATCTGGCATTCCAGAAGCTTTTTCCAAGTTGATTTCATTAAGCTCATCATTAGTCAGTTGATATATGTACCTTCGAATAACATCGCCCAAAAGCCCGGTCAAGTCCCAGTCTTTCTTTCGTTCTTCAAAATTATTTTCAATTTCTTGTGACATAAGAACCCTTCTTTCTTTTTAGTTCATGTGTTGTAACTGATCCTGAAAGGATGTTGAAGTGTTGGATAAACGATTGGCTGTACGTTTCATTCCATATAATTGCTGAGAGTATAAAGCGATCGCGTGTTCTCTTTGATTTAAAAGGTATAGATTGATTTCCTCTAATTCTTCGTTGGAAAGTTCGAGAGTATGACGATCCAGAAGAGTTTTTAATGTGGATGAAAAATCCCAATCCTTTTTCCGGGGGCCCAGTGACTCTGACATATGGTTTCCTCTTTTCTACAAGTCAAATTTTACTCATCGTTTTTTTGGGACGTTTCAGTGGATGCTGCGTAGGACGTGACTTCTGTTTGCGCTGCTCTTCATATTTGTGGTCAATATATGATAAGTCCTGATCGCGAAGCGCACGTACATTTTCAGCTCGTAATTCATAGTCAGATCCATTACTTGGCTTACCTTCTGCAGCGAGATCTGCCTCGATTTCATCAAGAGATTCATAGTATGATCGGTAAATACTCGCAACTTCTTCCACGTCTTCCGGGGTATAACCATTTTTCAAGGCAATAATTTTATGCTTTTGGACCCGAGGATCTTCTTCTTGCTCAACAGTCTTATTTGGTTCATCAAATGCTATTTCCTGATCTATTTCTTGACGTAATTTTTCTGCTTTCATTAGGTCAAGTGTAGACACCATCGCAGATAAAAGCTGTTTTTGATTTTCAACCAGTACTTCTTGTCGCTCAATTAATGTATCTATATCCATAGTTTCTTTCTCCTTTTTTTGTAATAAAAAAGACTGCTTAGCAGTCTTAAATGATTGGGCGTTTTTGGGAACATTTTGTATGCTTGTTTACTGTTTTTTGCCTTTTGAAAATATTATTTGAAAAGATATTCTTTTTTGATATATTCTTCTAACGTCATTCCTGCGGC
The DNA here is from genome assembly GCF_003479105.1 of Blautia sp. AF19-13LB. NCBI lineage: Bacteria > Bacillati > Bacillota > Clostridia > Lachnospirales > Lachnospiraceae > Blautia > Blautia sp. AF19-13LB. The sequence goes on along the minus strand of NZ_QUGO01000001.1, from coordinate 448,848 downwards.
AGCAGATTCCTGATTAAGTTCTTCCTCTACAGGAATTAAATCCGGAACATAATCTGTAAATAGCGGCTCATCAGGCAAATCTAAACCAGAATTAAGGCAGTATCTACATTTGGATACATATTTATCAAAATCTGTCAAGTATTTTTGCTGCCATGATCCTTTCTTTACAGATTGCTCGTTAAAAATCTCGTGAATTTTCATGGATTTCTCAGAAAGTTCCGCTTGCATTTTGTCAATAGACTTATAGTATGATCGGCAAATACTAGCAATTTTCTCCGCTTCTTCTGGAGTATAACCCTTTTTCAAGGCATTAATTTTATGTTTTTGAATCCGAGGATCTTCTTCTTGCTCAATAGTTTTTTTCAGTTCAGCAGAAAGCTGTTTTTTATCTTTGATTGGTCTTTTTTGTTTTTGAATTAATGCATTAATATCAAATTTCATATTTCTTTCGCCTCTTTCATTTTTTCTCACTTTTATAATAACAGAAAATTAGGTATATGCAAGAAGCCGGGGATAGATTGCTGAACATAGGTTAAAGGGTTGGCTGTTTTTTTGTGGCTTTCTTATTCGTTGTTTGCTGCTTTGGAGAAATAAAATCATTTGCAGCATATTCCTCTACCGTCATTCCCGCAGCAGCAGCTTCCTGCTTAAGTTCTTCCTCTATTTTTTGCCTTTCTGCAATTAAAGCTGGATCGTAATCTTTTAACATCGGTTCATCGGGTAAATTCAAACCAGAATTAAGGCAGTATCTGCAGTCGGATACATAGTTATCGAAATCTATCAAGTATTTTTCCTTCCATGATTCTATCTCTACAGATGGCTTGTCAAACAGAACATGCACTGTTACTGATTTATCGGAAATTTCTTCATGTGCTCTCAAATACGGCACCAGCTTATTTAAAAGAAACAGTCCATTGGTACGGATTTTCTCTGCAAGTTCCGGTGTATTACTGGATGCCACCGAATCATAATACTCAGAATCATATGCATACATAAGTGCCATATTATGAAGGTGATCGATCAAGGAACCCTCATAATCACCGAAATCCTGGCGGCCTTCATAGGAAAAATTTTCTTTCCCCATATTATAATTCAACAGGAATTTTGTCTTTTCATAATAGTGGCCGCCATATTGTTCTCGAATATCGGCATCAATTAATTCAAACCTTTTATTTGCTTCTGCGAGCGGAATAACCTCGCCATCTTCAAAATCGTTACACTCTGACCAAGTTATTGTAACAGTAGGTTCTTTACAGCGATCCTGATAGTCCTTTGCAACACGTTCGATGCAATCATATTCGGAATAATTACTGCTGTCAGCATACATATCATATGCCTCTTTTGCGAGATCTTTCGAATATTTATGTGGTACATCATATGAATTTTCCAATTCGGCAACCATAAAACTGGTAACAAATTCTTCGTGGGCTTCCATAACTTCTTCGGCCGTCAAGGTATATTCTTTCCCATCTCGTTGTATTTTCATGTTTTTAATTCTTCCTTTTTTTGATTTGTGGTTCAAAAAAGGCAGCCTCAAAATTAGGCTACCTTTTTCGGAAAATTTATAAGTATCAGTTTTCCTTGGAGACTATGAATTCCAGGTTTCGTTCTCCATATACGCTATTAAGATGTTATTGAGGCGCGAAATATTATGTTTATTTTGCTCGATTTGCTTTTGAATCCAGTTTTTCTGTGTCTGATTTGTAATGTCACTTAAATCATACTTAATAATAACGTAAGTATCATCATATTTTGAGATTGCCGGTGAATCCATGGGAAGAAAAACCCACTCGCCAAATATGTCTCCGGTTTTGTATAAGTAATCATCTACAACCAGAACATATACGCCGGTATGTTTGATTTTATTGATTTTGTTCTGCATTTTTCTCCATTTCATTTAAGGCAGATTCAGAAAGTGGTGCATCACCGGCATCAGAAGTATTATTGGAATCTTCCTGGTGCCCTGTGGTGTCTGATGTATTTGCATCCATTTTCTTCATTTCCAGTACCTCACTCTCTGTCATGCCGGCAAATTCAAAGGAAAAGTCCTGGGAATTTTTGTTGTATGTAACCAGAGTTACGGTTCGGTTACTGTCATTCAGTACGAGATAGAATGTTTCCTTACTTGGTTTATAGGTTCCATAGGCCAGATATTCACCTTCCGTTGCTGTGATATTGTTTTCCGTGATCCATTTATGCAGTCTGCAGGGAAGAAACCAGCTTTTATTGTAACCATAAGCGTCTGTACATATGGCTGTGATAGAGTGGGCGGAATCTTCTTTTACCGGTGTGCATTTCTTCAGCCAATCGTCTTTCTCTTCATCAGACATATAGATCCAGTTACTTTGATTGATAACTGGAAGATAGTCGTTATTTTCATAAATATAATCTTCCCCAAGGATATGGTATTTATCTTCTTCTGATACAGAGGAAGAAGTAACCTCCCTTTCACTGGAAGAAGATGTTTCCGTTGTCTGTGTTTCTTTTCGTTGCTCTTCTTTTTCACTCAAACTTCTTTGGTCGATGTAATCGAGTGTTTCCTGCAGCGTGCTTTCTATGGTACGTTCAGACTCAGCTTTTTGGATGTTTTCAATATTCTGTTTGATATAAGAGTCAATTTCGGATTGCTGGTCATCCGATAAGTCTTTTACGGCATCCTGAATCTGCTGGATTGCCTCTTCCTTTTTTTTACTGTAGTCTGATTGCTCCACGGTAATAGAATGTCCAGTATTTGAGTTGCTGGAATCTTTATGGATAGCGACCGCGCCTCCAACCGTTGCTATTGCAAGAGCGGCCGCCGCTATGCTTATGGCAACCTCTTTTTTTGAAAATTTTCTTTTACTCATAAATGCCTCCAACAAAAAATGTCGTAAGAGAAAGATGAAATTTCCCTTAGCGACCTTTTTTTCTTTTTAACACCTTTTTTATTTCGAAACATCAATCATGTAGTCAACAACCTTCTTGTAAAGCTGCCGTTTTTGTTCCGAATAACCGAAATATTCAAATGCAAGATCTGGGGAATATTCGGCTTTTTCGACAAGCCGCTGCATAGCCACCAGTTGCATCAGAACATCCTCTCGTTTTTCTTCCGTATCAAGCTGCAGCTCACTTCCTAGCTGCATCCCAAGAATTAAAATAGCTCCGGCTTTTATCCGTAGGATTTTGCATTCTATTTCTGTTATTTCCATTGAAATCCTCCCCATTTTCTTATAAGCATAGTCCAACCACTTTTTTCTTTAGCATTGGTTTTGTTTTCACGGATGTGATTGGCGTAACTGCCATGTCGGAGTTTACTATTGCAGGTTGTTCATCATCTTCCAGTATAAGAGCATCTGTTCCTTTCTCATCCATGTTCAGGAGCGCATTCAGTTCTGCCAGTCGCTTTAGCTTTTCAGCGAGTTCTTCTTCCTGTTGGAATGGTTTCGTTACTTCTATTTTCGCTGATTCTAATTGATTAGTTAAGGTTTCAAGTCTGTCTTTGGCTTCGGCAAGCTTATCCGGCATGGTTTTCAAAACATTGTTCAATCGAATAATATTTCCAACTGGATCAGGACCAATCTCAACAGGGTGGTTCATAGCTCCCTTAAGTCTCAAAACGAATTTTCTATTAAAGGAATCGAATGCTATATTCATTGAAAATCCGAGATATGTTCCGATTTTGGCAGTTCCATCCGCATCAGTTTGAAAAAATTTTATGATAGCGTTTCCTGCATCCTTTCTTGTGTCATACACACCTGATCCAACCTGCATATGGAACTTATCTTTGCTTGTGGCAGCATTTTGTTCATAGAGAGCTATATCCTGTTCAAGTTTTTCGATTAGTTCTTTCACCATAACGATTTGGCGTGGATAATGCTGAACAATATTATCTTCCATCCGGTATTTTTGACTTGTATAGTTTGCTTTTAACAGTCTTAAACGTGATACCTGAATGTCAAGATCCATTTTTTCTTTGATATATGGATTTCCGGTTGCAAGAGCCTTTACTTCCGCATAGGATAGAGCGGATTCGTCTACATCTTCACAGCTACGGACCGGCGATTTGCTTGTCATGATCTGGCTGATGAATTTTTGCTTGTTTTCGATCAGCTGCCAGGAATAAGCATCAAATGTTCCTTCTGTAACATAACGGAATATTTTTACCTTGCGGTTCCGGTTTCCCTGCCTTAAAATACGTCCTTCCTGCTGTTCAATGTCAGTCGGTCATTTTTTGCGGACAGTTCATACATGCTATCCTTTTCTGTTCTCTGCTCCTGCGTTTGCTCTCGTTTGATTTCTCCCTCCGTATCTTCTTGGCACAAGCAGGACAATACCTTGATGCACCAGAGCCCGGGACATATTCAACGCCGCACACCGTACAATTTTTAGCGGGCATTGCTGCCCACCGTTTTGTAGGTATGATATGTAATTCATCGACAAAGCCGATGAATTTATAGTAAATCTTGATTTCCTGCTTCACTGTTCCGTCTGCCATCTTCTCACGCTCCGAAACAAGTATCTTGTCTATGAGTGCGTTTATAACTGTTGCATCCAGTTCTTTTAAGCCTTGATAATTTCGGATAAGGGCGAGGAAGTCACGGATTCCCCGTGATTTCTCGTAGCTTTCATTAAGAGTTTCCGTCACCTCTTTCAGCCTTGCTTCAATTTCAAGCTGCTCTTTCTGGTATTTCCCCGACATCATCTCAAAATTCCGCTCGGTAATACGCTCCATGACCTTATCCTCGTAGAGAGAGGAAAACAGCCTGTCCAGTTCCGCAAGGCGTTTGTTCAGCTTCTTACGTTCTTTCTCTAATGCTTTCGCCCTGCTCTGGTCTGTTTCCGTGAGCCGCTTTTCTATGGCCCTGACCGCCTTTTCATCATTCACTGCCATATCCGCAAAACAGTTGATGTCGGCAAGAACGGCATTGAATAAATCCCTTGCTTCTATATTGTGGGCACTACACTCGCTTCTTCCGTTTCTTGCATAATTATTACATGAATACTGTACACAGTCGATAATCTCTGGGCGTTTCCTCCTGTGTACGTTCATTGCCCGCAGAGCACATCCGCAGTCCACACACTTGATAACGCCTGCAAAAATATTTACAAATCCTCCCTTGTTCTGTGGAAGCCTACGACTTGTAATAAGCTGTTGGACAATATCAAATTCCTCCTGCGTGACTATTCCCTCATGGGTATTGGGTATCACTTCCCATTCTTCGGGCAGCTTAGAGGGGCGTTTCTTGCTTTTCATATTGGCGGCAATCCGTTTGTAGCCTACAAGATTTCCCGCATATATCGGGCTTCTTAAAATGCTCCTCACGCTGTTCCCACTCCAAATATAGCGTTTGTCCTCGTTCCCCTCAAAATGACGTTCAAAGCCTGTTTCGCCACGCTCCGCCGCATAAGCGGCAGGGCGTAGGATATGCTGTTTATTAAGATGTCTGCAAATTTTGGCAACTCCATTCCCTTTTAATGCAAGGTCGAATATCTCTTTTACAACATGTGCCACTTTATCATCTATCAGCAGATGGTTGTGGTCGGCAGGGTCTTTGATATAGCCATAAGGGGCGGTAGTTCCCATGAATTTCCCCTGTTGAAACCTCGCCCGATATGCCGATTTTATCTTAACAGATATGTCAGCGGCATACATTTCGTTTAAAATGTTGCGGAAAGGCGTGATGTCCATAGCAGATTTATTCAAGGTATCTACGCCGTCATTGACCGCTATATACCTCACGTTATGCTCTGGGAAGAAAACTTCCAGATATAACCCACAATCAAGATAGTTTCTCCCCAGACGGGATAAATCTTTCGTAATCACGCAGTTTATCAGACCGCTTTCAATGTCTTTTATCATATTCTGGAAACTTGGTCTTTGGAAATTTGTACCAGAATAACCATCGTCCACATACGTTTTTGCTATGTGCCATCCCTGCTTTTTCACATAATCCGTGAGGATGGATTTCTGTGTCGCAATGCTCGCACTCTCGTTATCCGTACCATCGTCTTTAGATAAGCGGCAATAAATGCCGACTAAATAGATTTTCTTTTCTTCTTTGATTCCTGCCATACTGTAAAACCTCCGTATCTGTCCTATCTGTTTTCATGTCCCATTGCGTACATTCTAAGCGGACAGCCCCTCATTGTCGAAGGTGTCGCCCTCGGCAATCTTCTTCCGAATATCCTCGGAGATAATCGGGACAAACGCTTCTGTAACGGTCTGTGTGCCGACATATTCACGGCTGATTATCATCTGCACTGGTGCTTTTGGCACGATACGCTTTCTCTTTTTATCTGCTTTCTTATCCTCGCCCATACTTAAATCTTCCTTTCCAGACAGGGCAGGGAAGAGTTTGGAAATGTCCCCGCCCTGCCAATCAGATACCATTAATCCTCGCTGTTTAATTCTTTCTGTAATGCTTTAAGGAGTGCCGCCGCTTCATCAGCGTTCAGCGTGATTCCCTTGCCGCACTTTTCACGGTTCGGGGAAAAGCTGCGGATGTCATACTTCGGCTCTTTCCCATTCCATGAAATGAGATTGATTTCCTTTGTGTAGCCACTGTCGCCCGTAGACAATACTGCGATTTCCTTTACGATTTCATACTGGATTTCTCTCATTCTCCATACCTCAACTCTCTGTATTTACTTCCCGAAAAAAGAAGATTAGCGGCTGTCACGGTTGCGTTTCCTCTGCAACTCACGCTCCAAAAGTTTGATGATGGTTTCCTCCATCTGCTTCGGCGTTGTGTTCTTCGGAAAGTATTTTTTCAGCTTGCTTGTGTTGATTTTCAAGGTTTCTTTCTGGTTGCCCTTTTCCTCCGTCATAATCGCAAATATCGTATCCATGTCAAGCCGCCCGCTCTGGCTTAACTGTTTCATCCGCTGTGCCTGTGAGAGTGAGGGCGTTGCTTCTTCGCTCTCCATCGTGGCAAAGAGGTTTTCCTGCTCGTCTTTCTTCAAGAAGGACAGTTCCACCGCAGGCGTGAGGGCGATTTTCCCCTCGTCCACCATCTGCAAAATCGGCGGTATCAGTTCCGTCAGGCGGATAAAACGCTGCACGGTCATCCTGCCCACGCCGAAGCCCTGTGCCACCTTGTCGTCCGTCCGCAACTTCGTCACAACTTGTGACGAGGTTAAGTCTGTGCGGAAACCCTGCCGCTTCATGGCTTCGGATTTCATCTTGTAAGCAAACGCCCGCTCCGATGGCAGGATATTCTCACGCTGCAAATTGCTGTCTACAAGGGTGATGATGGCTCGGTCACGGTCTAAGGGCAGGACAAACGCAGGCACGGTATTTATCCCTGCAAGTTCAGAAGCACGGACACGCCGCTGTCCTGCAATCACTTCATAACCGTCCCCGTCCTCTTTCGGGCGTGTGATTATCGGCGTGACAATGCCAAATTCCTTGATGCTTTCCGCTAACTCTGACAGTGTTTCATCTTCTGCCACATGAAACGGATTGTCGGGGAACGGGTACAAGTCTTTGGTCTTTAACACCTTAAAATCCTGTTTCTTCATTCACATATCTACCTTTCTTTCGCTCTGCTTCTATGATTTTTCTGCAATTCTTCCAACACTTCGGGCGGTATTTTTGACAGCAGCCGCCCCATCTGCTCGTTGGTTCTCTGCAATTCAAATATCTTCTGATTCGCTTTCTGCACCTTTAGTTCCTGCTCGTACTTTTCATCACGCATACGCCCCGCATAGTCTGATTCCTGCCCAATTCTCTCTTTCAAACTGTCGATATACGCCTGCTGTTTCCCGATTTCCTTAGAGAATTTCTCCACGTCTGGCAGCCATGCAGAGAGTAAATCTAACGCTTTATCCCTTTTCTTCCCTGCGTTAAAGGCGTTGATGTCGGATAGGGCAGACACGATTTCTTCATACTGTTTATCAAGCCTGCCGCCTAATTTATAGAGCCATGTGGGGACGTGTTTCCGCTTGGTTTCCATTGAGGACTGCCCCCGTTCAAGCTGATTCCACCGTGAGGACATCCGCTCATGGTAGGCGGTCTGCCACTCGGATAATGATTTCTGGTTGCCTAAGATAGCTTTCGCTGACAGCTTATTGTCTGGCGTAATCGGCACAAAGCAGAGGTGCATATGGGGCGTTCTCTCGTCCATATGGACGACAGCGGAGAGGATATTCTGCTTTCCAACACGCTCCGAAATGAAGTCAAGAGCCGTCTGGAAATACGCTTTTTGTTCTTCGGGCGGTAACTGGTTCATAAATTCTGGTGAAGCTGTGATGAGCGTTTCCACCATCATCACGCTGTCTTTCCTTGTCCTGCACCCCGCTTCGGCTACCATGCGGTTAATCTCTTTCTTGTAGGTGTACTTTGGTGGTGCTATGAGATGGTAATTGTTTTTAGAGCGTTCCATATCTATATCTGGGTTGCTTTTGTAGGCTTCTTTCTTCCGCTCGTTGTGGCGTTCACAAGCCGCAACGCCGCCCGCTTTTCGTTTCTGGAAACGCAGGATTGCATAAGGCATAGGCGGATTCCTCCTTTCTTTCGGCGGGTGACCGTCCTTTGGGGTGACAGCGGTGACGGTGGTGACAGCAGTTTTGGGATACCCCCTGCCGACTGCCGCAACTGTCACCCTCACCCCCTGCATGACGGTCATGTCGATGATGACGGTGTTTTTGGGATACCCCCCTCGCAAGAGCCGTCACCGTCATGCCGCCATTCTTTTATCCGAAGCCGTAAGGCGTAGGATAGCAGGGCACAGCCCTGCCTTAAGGGAGTCCAGAGGGAACGTCTGGCACACGACTTTGCAGGGCAAAGTGTAGTGTGTTACACCCTGTAAACGCAGTCGGAAAAATCGGAATGATTTTTCTGACCGCAGGGGTGGTTTTACACGACCGAAAAGGGCGAGTAAATCTCACGCCTGCATTTTGCGTTTACGGGGTGTTCTCCCGTAGGGATGACAGCGGCAGGGTATCCTAAAATCACTGTCACCACCGTCACTGCTGTCACCCGCAGGGCAGAGCCGCCAGCTTTACATGGCTTTAAGCGTCAATGACAGTAACAGGGGGGTATCCTAATATCGCTGTCACCACCATCACCGCTGTCACCCGCCCTCCTTGCAAGGGCAATCCGCCTGCCGTCTTTCCTGCGGCTGTACTGGTAGCAGATACGGTTCTCGCTTAAAAATGTGGTGCGGTATTCATTCAGCCATTTCGTAATCACCGTGGGTATGGTTTCCGTTTCCCCCATAGCGGCTAACAGTTCCGTTGCCGTGCCTATCCATTCTTCCTTATCCCTCATAAAATCCACCAACCGAAAAAGGACATCTGGTATCGTTTCTTTCGCAAGCTGCTCCTGCGTTTTCCGCTCCACAAGCTCCCAACGGCAATCACGGAAACGCAGCGTGTATTCCTGATAAGGCGTGTCCCTGCCCGTCACATACAGCTTGGCGGTGTCAGACGCACGTTTCTCCTTTTCCAGAACAAAGGTAGCGTCCGCACTCCCCGTTAATCCTGTCGTCCCAGACACCTTGTTGAACACGTCGCTGTCATTCTGCTTTCGGATGTGGTGTACGACAATGACCGCCAGAGAGTGCCTGTCGGCAAAGTCTTTGATGAGGGAGATGTCCCCATAGTCGCTTGCATAGGCATTGTCTTTTGAAGCTGTACGGACTTTCTGCAAGGTATCAATGACAATGAGCCTGCTGTCTGGGTAATCTTTCAGATAATCTTCAAGCTGCACGATAAGACCGTCTGACAGCTTGCAGCTTGCCACGGCAAAGTGGAGCCGCCCGCTTGCTTCGTCCGTCAAACGAAATAACCTGTCCTGTATGCGGCAGAACGTGTCCTCAAGGCAGAGGTAAAGCACATCGCCCTCCATTGTCGGCATATCCCATAAAGGGATTCCCTGCGACACGCATAAGCATAGCTTCAGCATGAGCCAGCTTTTGCCTATCTTCTGTGAGCCGCAGAACAGCGATAAGCCTGTCGGGATAAGGCTGTCCACCACAAAGGATGGTTTCTCAAGCGGTTCATAAAGGAGCGTTTCGGCGTTGACTGTCTGTAACTTCTGCATGGCTTTCCTCCTTTCGGGCGGTGTCTTTGTTTTCGTTGCACATAGGCGTTGACCTCCTTAAAAATAGATTTACTCCCACGGAAAAAAGTGAGAGTATGTAATGCCGCCAATCCCACACAAATAAAAAACAGATTTCTTTTTCGGGCGGTGTCGGTCACGGTTGGAGATATTTCTTCAATTTCCGCCTTTACTTTCTCCTTTGCAATCGCAACAGATTTCTGTATTGCCGAAGCGGTGCAATGCTCCATAGCGGCGATTTGGTAAAAATTGAACTCATACTCGTAGTAGAGCAGGAAACGCCGCCTTTGTATCTCTGGAAGGCTCCCAACCGCCTTATAGAGCGTTTCATTCCGTTCTTCCTCAACCATGCGTTCATCAAGGCTCTTAGGCACACGCAACGCCCGTCTGTAAAGGGTTTCGTCCCATACCTCGTTAAACTCCCTGTGCCGCTCGTCCCATTAGAAAAGATTCCTGTTCCTGCGCTCCATCTGCCGAAACTCCATAAAGAACTGTTCCGACACTTCCAACTCGTGGGATTTGCCCTGCCCGTCCTTAAAGCTGATAAAATACCTTGTGCCGCTTTCCGTGGATTCCTCCCGAAGCGTGTATGCCTTAACCCTGTATGCCATCCTGTTGTCCTCCTGCAAAAAATGAGTGAGGGGATTTCCATCCCTCACCCAGTAGCCCGCAGGATGGCAGGCTGTTTTAGAAGCTATAAAATTTTCCGCAGCTTCTTCCGCAGATGGTCTAACCTCGCATAGATGGCACCAGTCGTCAAATGCACAAGCGGGGCAATCTCCTTTGTGGAATACCCCTGCATTTTCAGCAGGACGATTTTCAAGGTACGCCCGTCCACCGTGACTAATACTTGATAGAGATTTTCGCTCTCAATCTCTTCCAGTAACTCCGCAACCGTACCCACTTCCGCCTGCCGCTCCCTGCCTGCCATGTCCTCAAGATATTCCGCAACGTCATTCGTCCATCGGTAAAACCGCCTGTTGGAATTGAAGTCTGCCCTGTCCGCCATGCGTATCTGCTCAATGGTCGCTTCATCAACGCCGCACTCACGCAGCAGCTTTTCCTCCGCTTCTTTCCAGATACGCCATTTCCTGTCCTCCCGTCCGTGGTTGTATGCCATTCTTACTTCCTCCAATCAGAATTGATTGAGAGGGCAGAGAAAAGCCCCCTCATCTTCCCAAAGGAAAAAACAAGGGGGCTGAACGCCTTAAATTTTAATTTTCTATTATCTTTCTTAGTTTTATTAGGATTCTGGCTTTGCGTTTGTTTACAACGCTCTGGGTTATGCCCAACCTCGCCCCGACTTCACGCTCGGAAAGTCCGTCAAAAAAGATTGCCTGTATCAGCTCCTGTTCACTATCCGACAGCAAAGGCAGGGCGGCTTTCAGCCTGTCCACCATGACCGCATTGACAACGGTTTCTGCAATGTCCACCGCTTCATCAGTGATAAAGTCCAGAGGATTCCCCTCGCTGTCCGTAAATCCGTCGAGAGATAGCAGTCTATTCTTTGTATCTAATTTTTGCAGATAACGCCACCGTTCCTTGTCACGGTAGAAGTCTGTGTATTGCTCCCTCACGACTTCAAGCAGACAGCCTTGAATGGGGATAAACAGCTTGTCCATATAGGTCTGGTCGGATTCCCTGCAACGGCAGAACTCCGTGTAGGATAATTCCACATAGCCGCCACTTTCTCTGATATATACCTTTCTTGGTGCATATTTCACCATAAATACCTCCCATCTGAATTTTTGAAATGTAAAAAATCCAGATGGAGAGGCGGAGAACGACACCGCATATCAGAAACAGCCCTACGGCACTTTCCAACAAAAATCGACAAAAGAAAAACCGCAAAGGCTCTGTGACCTTTACGGTTATAGGAAATAGTAATTCTATTGTATGGAGATTGTACTTCTACTTTCAAGGTGAGAAGTACCGTTGCACTGGCAGAAATTTTTTTAACTGGTTTCCTGCCGTTCTCTGATATGCTATGTATTGATAAATTTTGCTTCGTATGAGCAGATAGATAACTGCCCGAAAAAAGGACATAAAAAAATCCCTCCAAATTTAAAAACAAATTCAGAGGGTAATTTAGGGTATAACAAAATAACCCACCCGAATATCGTTTTTTTTATTTGGTGAGTTTGTTCTTTCAAATACGAAACAAAAAGAGCCGATGATTCGTGAATTGTTCCACAATTTCATCGGCTCTGCGTCTTAAGCGTCTGGCTCTTTGATGACAGTTATCTTCAAGTTGTCAACTTTAATCAATCTTTCTTGTCTGCATTTTGGACAATAAAGGGGATAATTCTCCAAAACAGTGTCCTTCCTAATTTTATTACGGGTTTTGCTCCCACAAACAGGACACAATATCCATTCGCATTTCATCATAATTAGTCTCTAATCCTTTCAAATCTCATTTTATATGACTTTTGCAAGCTGTTAAGCTAACTTGTGGAACATATGCCGAACCTTATCTATACGGCTATTCGGGCGGCGGGGTTGGCAAATAAATTTACCAATAGCTGGCTGGTATCCTTTTAACTCTGTCAAGCAGACTCCCTGCCCATTTGTGAAATAAGTTAAATCGTTCCTGTATTCTTGAATACATCTAGCAGGGATTTCTCCTTTCAGAATGACCTCGTCATTCTTTATCTGAGTACTTACAATATCTGCACAATACCTTGGAGCATCATGATACGCCCGTGAGAGATATTCCTGCGGTGCATAAATTTCAAAGTGGAGATATGGCTCTAATAGTTCTGTCCCTGCTTTTTTTAAAGCCTGCTCCAATACGATAGGGGAAAGCAGCCGAAAGTCTGCGGGGGTACTTACAGGACTATAATACAATCCATATTCAAAACAGATTTTACAGTCTGTCACTTTCCATCCATACAGCCCCTGCTCGCAGCCATAAAGAACCCCCTCCATAACCGCATTTTGGAACGATTGATTTAAATATCCAAGTGAAACTCTGCTTTCATACTGCACTCCGCTTCCAATAGGGAGCGGCTCTATGGACAACCCGACAGAAGCCCAGAAAGGATTTGGCGGGACTTCTATGTGGATGGTATATTCTGCTTTTCTAAGCGGTCTTTCCATATATATAACAGTAGGCTCTTTTATTTCTGCCTCCACATGATATTTTTCCTCAAGGATGGCACAAATGACTTCCATCTGCACATTCCCCAAAAAAGAAAGTATAATCTCATGCGTTGTAGTATCCACATAATATTTTAAAAGAGGGTCTGTATCAGCAATCTCTGCGAGGGCATTTAACAGGGCTTCCCTTTGCTCCGGCTTTTGCGGCTCTACCGTTGTCCGAAGTAATGGCATGGGATTATCAATCCGTGTTTTGTGAGGCAGGAGTTTTTCATTTCCCAGAATGTCGTTCAGTTTCAAAGTATCATCAGCTAAAATAACAATTTCTCCCGGACAGGCATGGTCAGCCGGGACGATTTCACCATTTGTCGGAACACACATCTCTGTGATTTTTATTTTCTCTTTTTCAGATATTCTAATAACATCCCTCAAATGCAATGTTCCGCTATATATACGCACATAAACAAAACGCCGCCTTTTCTCTGAATATTCAATCTTAAAAACCTGCCCGCATAGTTCAGATTGACCTTCAGGCGTTGATGAATAAAATTTACTGGCAATTACTTCTATAAGCTGCCGAATCCCCAGATTGTTTTTAGCGCTTCCGTGATAAACGGGAAATAACGTTCCGTTTTGGAATCTCCTGTTTTCTTCCTGTTCCAGTTCTGACATTTTAAACGGTTTCCCTGACATATATTTCTCTAATAGTTCATCGTTTCCCATAATTACCGCATCCCACTGTTCCATATCGTCATTGTCCGTTACATTTATATGGGGATGCTGCCCAACCTTTTGCTTCACTATAATTTCCGAAGAAAGCTTTGCTTTCATTTCCCGATATACCATTGGCAAATCAATCCCCTCTTGGTCAATTTTATTGATGAAAAAAATTGTCGGAATCTTCATTATCTGTAGTGCATGAAACAGTATACGGGTCTGTGCCTGTATGCCATCCTTTGCAGAAACTAATAATACTGCTCCGTCTAATACGGATAAAGAACGGTATACTTCCGCCAAAAAATCCATATGGCCTGGCGTATCTATAATGTTGACTTTTACATCCTCCCACTGAAAAGATGTCACTGCTGTCTGGATAGTGATTCCCCTTTGACGCTCCAAATTCATTGTATCTGTCCTTGTTGTGCCTTCATCTACGCTCCCTAGTTCTGCAATTGCACCACTGGTATACAATAAACTTTCCGTTAATGTTGTCTTTCCTGCGTCAACGTGAGCCAGAATGCCTAAGTTAATTATTTTCATGTGATTTTCCTCCTATCAACACCCAAAAAAGGGCATAAAAATACCCAGTGATAAATACTCCTATCACTGGGTAAATAACTCCAATAGCCCCAAAACACTTATATGTTTTCGGGCATATAAAATTACATGATAAAAGTATTCTTAAACTGGGTACAAAAAACTAAGCCCCATATTAAAAGTGAAACGGGACTGCTACTTTTTGTTCCCACTATCAAATTGACAGTTTATTTAAGAATACCTTGCCGCATATTTATTAACTCCTTGTATAATACTGAATCTAATTATATTCCTTAACCCTTTATTTGTCAAGCTGACAAACTAAAGCAGAAAAAGCGGCAGGATTTCCCCCTGCCACTAATCATCTGTTTATGCAAAAATAATTTCCTTTTCCACAATCTCCCTCGCACAAGCCCTTATGTTATTGAGGCATCCTGTCCATTCTAAGGCGTTTTCTGCCTTTAGCTGTTCCGTTATGCCCTGTGCCTGTTTCATACCCTCTATGAGCCTTTCAAAGCGTTCCTGTGCCTGTCTGTTGATGTCGGCAAGGTAGGCGTTTAGCCTGCCGCTTGTAAGAAGATTGGTGTATGTAACTTTACGGTACTGTTTTAGATAATCTAAATGCCGTTGCCCCCAGATGCCTATTGCCTGTTCTTCTTCGGCGGGTACAGTTAAGCACGGTATCAAATAATCCCCTTGCCTTTCGTATTTGCCGCCCAGTTCCTCAAATAATGATTTTGCCATTGTCTGTTACCTCCACATTCTTTTTTATTTTGAATGTCCGCAAAATCCGTCCTACATCGGATGGACGCCACGGTACATCAAGATGGTGCAACGCAATCAAACGATCCTGCACGTTTGTTCCAGCACCCATTTTAGAAGTAGATCCGATCAGAAAACGAACCTGTCCGCTACGGACTTTAGCAAATAATTCAGCTTTTTTCTGATCTGTATTGGCGTCATGAATAAATGCAATCTCATCTTCCGGCACACCCTTTTTCATAAGGAGAGACTTTAACTCATCATATACGCTAAAAGATTCATCCCTATTTTTCCTTGGCGTAGATAAATCACAAAAAATAAGCTGTGTAGATCTTTCTGAAGTGGTTTCTTCCCAGATATGATAAGATTTTTCGGCACACACTGCAACTTTTGAATTTTCATTCGCAGGTAGCATTTCGTTTATCAGACGCTGATCGAGAGCAAGTTTCCGGCCGTCGTTTGTTATCCTCAACATGTTGTCTTGATAAGGTGACACAAGCTGGTTTCTGACTGCTTCAGCGCGATTAGCAAGCGATGCAACCATTTCTTTCTGGTATTCGCTTGGTTTCAGAACTACATTTTCGTATTGAGCCTCCGGAACAGGAAGATTCAGCATATCTGCAGTTTTAATGTCGGCCGCTTCTTTGAATACTGAAATTAGCTCAGGAAGATTGAAAAAGCGAGAAAACCTTCTTTTTGTACGGTAACCAACCCCCTCTGGAGCTAACTCAATCGCTGTTTGTGTTTCACCAAATGATGCTGCCCAGGAATCAAATTGTGTCATTCCCAATCTTTTCAGTGTGCCGTACTGCAGATAACGCATATTTGTATACAGCTCTGTCATACTGTTGGAAATCGGCGTTCCGGTAGCAAAGGTGATACCTTTGCCGCCGGTTAGTTCATCCATATATTGGCATTTTGCAAACATGTCTGAGGACTTCTGGGCTTCTGTCTGCGGGATACCTGCCACATTGCGCATTTTGGTATACAAAAACAGATTCTTATAGTTATGGCTTTCATCCACAAACAGCCTGTCTATACCGAGTTCTTCAAAATTTACAACTTGATCTTTTCTGGTTTGGTCATAAAGCTTGGCAAGACGCGTTTCCAGACTCTTTTTGGTCTTTTCCATCTGTTTAATGGTAAAACGTTCGTCATTCTCTGCTTTTATTTTACGAAGTCCTTTTTCGATCTCATCAATCTGCTGTATGATTGTATTTTTTTGTCGTTCATCGGAAAGAGGTATTTTTTCAAACTGGCTATGTCCGATAATAACTGCATCATAATCTCCGGTAGCAATTCTGGAACAGAATTTTTGCCGGTTTGCCGGTTCAAAATCTTTTTTCCGGGCCGCAAGGATGTTTGCCCCCGGATATAACCGTAGGAAATCAGAAGCCCATTGTTCTACGAGGTGATTTGGGACAACAAATAATGATTTCTGGCATAAACCGAGTCTTTTGCTCTCCATCGCTGCAGCAATCATTTCAAATGTCTTTCCAGCACCAACACACTGGGCAAGTAATGTATTGTTGCCGTATAAAATATGGGCTATTGCATTTTTCTGGTGCGGCTTTAATTCAATATCTGGCGTCATGCCAGGAAATGTCAAATGAGAGCCTTCATATTCCCGTGGACGAACAGAATTGAATAGTTCGTTATACGTTTCTACAATCTTCTGTCTTCGTTCCGGATCACGGAATATCCAGTCTTTAAACGCTTCTTTTATGTTTTCCTGCTTTTGACTTGCAATAGTCGTTTCTTCCTTATTCAGTACCCTCCTTTCATCAAAGGTATCATAAATTTTTATGTCTTTCAAATTTAAGGTATCTTCCAGCAACTTATACGCAGTTACTCTTGTGGTTCCAAATGTGGTATTTGCAAAAGAGCGGGGAGTTTCAGCATTTTTTCCGGCAATGTTCCATGTACTTGTTATATTCGAAAAACTTGTTTTTACAGCACCAGGATCTAATAGATAATGTGGTGTTTGAAAGACTTCCCCCATGAAGTCATCTATATACTTCGGATCAATCCATGTGGCACCAATCCTGATCTCTATCTCTGAGGCATCGAGATTTTGGGGCTGTATCTGTTTAAGTGCCTGCACATTAATGCTAAACTCAGGTTTTGTTTCTGCGTAAGATGTTGCAATTTTGAGTTTTTCCCGGACATTACCGCTTAAATATTCATCTGCAGTCTCCCATTTTCCGGTGATTGGGTCTTCAAATATGACACCGCGAAGTTCTTCCACAATTTCTTTGGTATCTTTTCCGGAAAGTTCACTCATATACGGAAGATCAACAACAGCCTTTTCTGAAAGAGATACGGTCAATGCTTCACTGGCTGTGTCAACGCTTGTAACAACTTTCTCCTGCTTAATTGTACGCTTTTGGAATATAGCAGCCTTTTCCTTGAAATTTCCTTCTTCATCAAGGTTTTCTAATGAGCAAATCAGAGAATAACTGGAATCCTGATCAAATGCGATTCTGTTTGCACGCGAATTCAGTATACCGAATTTTGCTGTATATCCATCATACAACGCACTCAGTTCTTCCTGCTTTTGTTTAATGTCTGCATCGGAATACTCATTCAGCTGCAAATTAATTAACGCACGAGTACAATCCCGGATGCCGATCATTCCCTTGATCCGCTCTTTTGCTGTGGCCGAAACGTCAACAGGACGCATAACAGAATTTTCCCGGTAATAAATTTCCTTTCCAACAACCGTAAAGCTATAATTTTTGACGTTCGGATCTGCAGAAAGTAGCTCTTCTAAGTCCTCCGTAAGAATCTCTTCCGGATCAATCGCATCAAATTCTCCATTGATATTTTGCAGAGACTCCTGTAATTGTTCTTCAAACGGTTGCGAATCATCTGCTGTGCAGGTACTTTCCATTCCATAAGGACCGGATACCATTTCCATTTTTCCAACAATTTGTTCTGGATGTTCAACAAAATAATTGTTCATGGTAATGTCTGATCCATCTTTTCCAAGATAGACCCAATCCGGATCAGAAACAATCATATGATCCCGTTTTTTCAAAAACAAAATATCGGATGTTACTTCTGTTCCTGCATTCGATTTAAAGGCTTTATTTGGAAGCCTGACAGCACCAAGTAACTCGGCCCGTTGTGCCAGGTATTTCCGCACTTCCGGATTGGACTTGTCCAGTGTTCCTTTGCTTGTGATAAAGGCAACAATACCACCGGGACGTACTTTATCCAGTGTTTTTGCAAAGAAGTAATCATGGATCAGGAATTTGTTCCGATCGTATTTCTTATCTACCACCTTGTATTGTCCAAACGGAACATTTCCAATGGCAAGATCAAAAAAGTTATCTGGATATGTAGTTTTTTCAAAACCACATATCTGTATGTTGGCATGTGGATACAGCTGTTTGGCAATCCGTCCGGAAATACTGTCCAGTTCAACTCCATATAAGTTGCTTTCTTTCATGGAGTCCGGCATCATGCCCAAAAAGTTTCCAACTCCCATTGCCGGTTCCAGAACGTTTCCTTTGGAAAAACCCATTCGTTCCAAAGCACTGTAAATTTGCCGGATAATCACTGGACTGGTATAATGTGCGTTTAAAGTGCTTTCCCTGGCCATACGGTATTCATCCGGCGATAATGCAGCCTTTAATTGCTGATATTCTTCAGACCAGTTTGGTTTGCTTTCGTCAAAGGCATCCGCCAGTCCACCCCATCCAATATATTGACTGAGAACCTGCTGTTCTTCTGCTGTAGCGTATCTGTTTTCCGATTCGATCCGGTTAAGCAGCACAATGGCAGCAAGATTCCTTCTGAATTTCTCTTTTGGAGATCCTTCCCCCAAATGGTCATCACTGATCTGAAAATTGGAAGCTGCACTTTTATCCGGTGCAGCTTTACTTTCTTCTTGTTTTTCTTCGGTATCTGGCGTCGTTTCGTCTGGAATAGAATTTTCAATGTCTCTTCCATCTGCAGCAAGTTCATCGGCCCATGCCATGGCATCTTCCAAAGATTCAAAAGTTTCCAATGGCGGATAACCTTCTGCATCATAAATGGAATATACGGCATTTCCTTTGTTGATCCACAAAAAGACATCCGAAAAAAGCCTTGCGCTCCATTTTGTTGGATTTCCAAACGCATCATCTGCCTCATGTACCACCTGCCAGGATAACCGTTGCAGTTCTTCCCCATCAAGTTTGGCACCAACTTCCGCTTCATGTCGATCAATGTCTTCTTCAGCAAGAATGTCGATATAATAGTCCTCTACTTCAACTTTATCTGGCTTATGGTCAAATTCAAAGACTCGATTTTTACACTGAACATAATAAAAGTCCGGATCATCAACACAATTTCCGATCAGATATTTAACGTTTCCAGATTCCCACTGGTCAATCAGAATGCAGAGATGGCCATCCAGTGTAAGCTGTTCCTGTACTACCTGTTCTTTTTCATGCTGCAGTTTTTCATGCTGCAGGTTTCTGACTTGGTTTGTAAATCCATCCAAAATAGTTGGGTGGGTGTTTAAGATCAGTGTATTGCTCCATTCTCCTTCTGTAAGGATGGAACTCGCCCATTCTTTGTTTCTTAGAGAAAACCGACCTTCCTTCCATGCCTGCACAATGGTATTGGCCAAAACAAATTGTACACAGTCTATGCCGTATTTTTCTACAATTTCAGATACCGTATTTTGTGGAACGGAAAATCCATTGTATTTTTCGGCAATCTGTTTTTCGATCTCCTGTTTGCACTCTAACCGGATTCCGTTATTCAGCCGGGTAATTTCGGCTTCTTTTGCCTTTTTTTCCTGTTCTTTTTTATAATTCTTATACTCTTCTTTTTCCTGTGGTGAAAAGTATTTGTCTGCATAAATCAGCTCGCAGATTCTTTCTTCTACGACATTCCAATTTAAAAGGACTTTTGTATATGGATTTAAAAGGCTTCCTTTCTCCAGGAGAATACCTTTCGCATCATGTTCACTGTTGGAACTACTATTGCCAGGTAACGCACCGGATTGGCCACCAATCCCATATTCTTTTTTCAGAAAGTCTGCATTTTCTTTCTGGTTATGCAGGTCCATGAAATATTCGTAGATTCGAAATTTTCCATCTGCAAAACCACTTCCAATGCAAAGGGCATAGTCGATTTCGTCCTGTGTGATGAAATCTTCCTGTCTGACATCTACCGTATCATGAAGTGGAAAATGAATTCTCTCCCTGTCAAGATCCGCGATTTCGGATAATAGATATCCTGGAGATTTCACAGTTTTCGGCTTTAATTCTCCATAGGAAATCCGTGCATCGACATCTTCCAAAAAGCTTTCCAGCTGTTCTCTTCCTTCATGCGTAGAAAGAAGAGTTTCTATTTTTTCTATACTGTTAAGTTCTTCCGGTACATCATCTATCCAATCACGGAGAAAATAGCCGATCTGATAAGATACCCTCTCCATCTCTGTTTTGTCTACGAGTGCTGCCTCGTTCGCATCCATATACAAGCCATACGTAATCATGGCGTGAATGTACTTTTCGATTTGATCCCAGCTTAATGTTGTAACTACAGATTCCGCTGCCTGCATACCATAACCGGCAGTCATTCCGTTTTCATCAAACCATACAGATATTGGATGACCGTGTAATTCAAAACCTTTGCCGACCTGACTATATTCTTTTTTCAGGAAAGCAATTATTTCATCGGTACTTTTTCCTTCGGTATATTTGGCGTAAATCCGTTTCCGGCTATCTTTTTGCCCGCCACCACTTCGGATGATTACTTCAAGATCGGTTTCCGGCAAATAGAAAGCAGCGGGCATAGTATATTTTTTACTTGCTTCCGCTGCTGTAATTGATCCTCTCTGTTCCTCTGCTGATGGAAACAGACTTAATTGTGTGTATGATTCCTCTGGTTTTACAAAATTGGTCGGCTGTAAATCAGTTCTTTCAGTACGACTTCCTCCGCCCGGCTCTGGATGCTGTTCATCTTCTTCACCCAAAGCATCTGATCCTGTGCTTTGAGCTGTTCGTTTACTCCTTCTTTCTCCGCCATCTGGGATGTCAGGACTTCCATCCTCTCTCTTGCCTGTTCCTGAATCTCGAGAAGATGTGCTTTCAGCGTTCCTTCCAGAAACATTGCTGTTCTCGCCCCATCGTATCTCTCCCTCAGAAATTTGTCCCTCAGAAGTCCGTATTTCGTTACCATTCCCTCCGGTTCCGGATTTGCTTTCAGTTTCGGAATCAGATAATCTCCCATCTGTTCGTATTCCAGGTCCATTTTGTTTTCCTCCTTCAATATTATCTTTATCTTTGGAATTACCCTCTTGCAAACTTTCACGCTTTAAAGCATTATATCGCGGTTGTGGTGCATTTGCAAGTTCTTTTTTGGAGATTTCTTTTTCCTGTTCTTTCTCGCGAAGTTTATCATAAATGCGTACTGTTTTTCCGATTTCTGCAAGAACACCTCTGGCAGAATCATTAATTTTTGTTCCTAATACTGACAATGTTTTAATAGAAACAAACTGATTGATATAATCAAATGAAAATTCATGATCGGAAATTTCTATTTCACAGGCCGATAAAATTGTAAAAGAAACACTTTCCGATATAAGTTTTTTTAAGCAAAGAGCAAAGTCCTGTTCGCTCAGTTTATCAAATCCTATCCTATCCTGTAAATCCGGATAATCAATTTGAAGTTCTGTATAGGCATCCGCCGCGAGCTGATCTGAAATTTCAATAATTCTTTCTTCAAAGGGTTTTGTGCTGTCTGTACTGCCATATATTTGTTCGAGCCTATGCAGTACATCACTTTTATGTTCTTCCCGCAGTTTCCACGCCTTCGGATAACGTCCATTTGGCTTTACAGCATGAACATTCGAAACATCAAATACATATTTAAGCTTATGACCGTATGTTGCAGTATCATCCGGAAGTGCAATTCCTGAAGATCCTTTATTTACCCAGCAGTTCATACGTTTATTCCATATCTCGATGGAAGCACACGCTGTTGCATCCGGATTCTGTGCATAAATCAGAAGCTGTTCTTTAAACGGATATTTATAAATCCGTGCAGCGGAGGTCAGGAACTTCATCCAGGATTCCCGGTTCTGTGAAACCCTTTTAGCTGTTTTTTCTGCAAGATTCACTATGTATTCATATTTATCCATCTTATTTTCCTTCTACTATTGTGGCCGACAATATAATTGCGGCGAAAGATTTGATTGTGACATTGCCTGTTTACATACCCCTCTGGATTCATCTGCAGCATGAACCATTTCACCATTTCCAAGATATATGGCAACATGGGATATATTCCTGTATTTTCCGTTGGCCGAATAAGAATAAAAGATCAAGTCTCCCGGCTGCAGTTCACCATAGCTGACAGTCATTCCTTTGTTTACCAGGCATTCTGCTTCGCTTGCTGCATCCATTCCATTCAGATAAGTAATACCAGCTGCAGCATAACTCCGGTAAACCAGGGAAGAACAATCATACCATCCCGGATCATCTCTTCTGCTTTGGGAATAACCACTTCCTACAGCATTCAGAGCTGCCTGCACGGCAGCATTTCCGGACTCTCCGGCACCTATGCTTTTTTTCCAGGACCAGTCAATCCCACCGGCACCATTTTCGGATGGTGCATAAATGTCAAGCGTCCCATCAAGCTGCGCCAGGCAATCCGCTTTCTCATAGCTCCACCTGGATACGTTCGGTCTGCGGGCGATCATGGCATCATATGCCCTTTCAATAATTTCCCGGTCCGTTGATGCAGATGTTGTTCCATCAAAATATCTTTTCAGGCTTACAACATATTTTCCATCTCTGTTGCCAAAAGAAAGAACGCAGCCTTTCAAAGCATCAGACGCGTTTGTAAAATCAAAACCATAATATTCTGTCAGTGATGTAAGAAGTGGCTGCAGTGTTTGTGTATAGACGTATTCGCACTGGGCTGCCTCAAATGCAATCTTATGTTCTATGCAGATCGAATGCCATGCCCCGTAAAATCCGGCGTTATTTTTTAGTTCTGTGGTCATGCCAAGATATGGTTCAAACGGACCATATGTAGTTGGATCTTTTTCATAGCACCACCGAACAAACGGCCCAAGCTCATAACGATTGTCGAACTGAAATTCACCACATGCATTTCCGCCATCGCCACCAACCTGATCCGGGTTTCCGCCGGATTCATATTTTGCCGCCAGATAACAGGCTCCATCATAAGCGGAAGAAGCACTTTGACGTTCAGCCTTTACCCCAAGAAACAGAAGACTCAAAAGAAGAAAAAGCGAAATAATAGGAAGCAGCAAAAAAACATTGGATGCTATAATTTTAATGATGCCTGCGGATATTTTCGCCGTATTAATGACTCCATGCCGAAGTAGCATCCGCTGTTGATAATCAGCCCTTTTTTTTATCTCTTCTTCGTTCCCGGATAACCGGAGGGATTGAACGGTTGTATGGAAGTTCTTTGTTCTCCGAAACCATTTTAAGGATGCTCTAATTTTTCCCTCTTTACGAGAACTTTTTTCATTCTTTTTTCTTTTGCGGTCATTAGAATCTTTTTCATTCTTTCCTGACTTTTCTGTATCACTTTCTTTCCGATTTTTCTTTTTGGCTTTCCGTTTTTTACTTCCGGAATCATCCTCTGAGTCCTCTTCCTCAGCATGATCCATTTCTTTATTCCATTCCTCTACCGCCTGGGACGGTTTTATTTCCTGCCTATCTTTATCTTCTGCCGGATTTTTTTCAGATGTTTTTTCTGTATGTTCCTTATTTTTTATTTCCTTCTTCTGATTGGACGTTTTCTCCTCATCTTCACCAAGAGTTTCCTTTTTCTCTTCTGTTGAAGATTCTTCTGAAATTTCACTATCTTCCGAAGTATTTTTACTCGTGATTTTTTCTTTTTTTCGATTCTTTTTTAATTTTGTCAGATATATAAGTGTTTTTGATTTTTTTAAATCATTCTGGGAGTCCGGCTCATCATCTTCAACCTCTTTTTCTACATTCGCTGCTGTCATACCATGCAGCATGGATGCAGTATTCAAACTTTGATGCTGCTGTCTGAAAGTTTTACTCTGGTTGGATGATAATTCTTCCCCTTTAGAATCTTGTACTGTGGATGATTGTATCCTGCCAATCGTATATTTTCGGCTGAAATCCTTCTTTTTTTCTCTCTCATCCGTATTACTTTCTTCCTCTTCTTGTTGAAAAAGTGTCGGTTTTCCAGACAACGGATTTCCGTTTCGCTTCTCCTCTATTCCAATGCCCTGTGTGTTTTCTGTATCTTGCCGCCGCAGATATTTCCACATGGCCAGACGCATACTTTGTCGTTTTTCTTCTTTTATGTCATTATTTTCCGACATTTCCAGCTGTTCAGTATTCGGGATGGAAGCTCTCATCTTGGCTGCAGCATATTTTTTACCGTGATTTTCCTGAATCCGATTCTCTGATGCAGCCTCAATATTATCTTCCCGTTCTGAACCTGTACTTTTTAAAATAAAATGGGTTGTTTGTTGCTTCTCTTCTGCATGGGAACGTCCCGCTTCTGTTTGCACATATTTCTGTGTTGCCAGTCTTATACTTTTCAACTGCTGTTCCCGGGCAACTTGTCTGTCCGGTTTTTCTGGTATTTTATACGTCTCTGAAACAGGTGCATGGAACTGTGCAGCTTTCGCCTCATATTTTTCACTGGAGCCATTATATACAGGCTGTTCCGGTACATAATTTGATTCATTCTTATACCACAGGATTTCCGGTTGTACAGCAGCCTGTTCCGTATGTCCAGTGTTTTCCGGCAAGATACTTTGTGTATTTACTTGATTTTCCGGCTGCAAATATTTCTGCGTCGCCAGACGCATATTTTGCAGCTGTTGTTCCCGCGTAATATGGTTTCCTGTTATTTCCTGCGTTTCAGAGTGGCTCATAACAGATCGTATCTCTGACGCAGTATAGATTGCAGAAGTAGCACTGTGTACCGTCTTTTCCACAGATCCTGTTTTAACTTCCCGCTGTTTTGCCTGCCATGCAACTTCCGTGTGCTTGTCTTTTGGTGTCATGCGTTATCCTTCCTTTAGTTTTCCGGCATACGGTAACAACCTTGGATCTTTTCGATATATCCTTTTTTCACAAGAGATTCCAGTATCTCTTCTGCCTGTTTATTGGAAACACCGCATAAAATTCCGGCACCATAGCAATCCAGCCATTCATCACATTCGTCAGCTTCTTGTACTTTATGGTACATGAACAGCTCTTCTTCACTGATTGGCTCTTCTACTTCGCCATTTAAAAGCTCAACAGACTCTTTGTCTGGATCAGTGTCAAATGTTGACACCGAGTCTCTGTTTTCATCCGTGTCAATCTTTGACACGGATTCCAGATCATCTTCATGTTCATCTTGATCCGCTTCCTGGCTGTAAAATACGTTCCGATTTTCGGCAGCGGCTTCATGGAAGTTTGTACTGTAGAAATGATACAGCGGATTGTCCCGGCTAATCGTCGAATCACACTGCAAAATATGCCCGCCCCAGACAATCAAACTCTGGCCCGGTGTCGGATCAGAAAGCGCTTCAAACTCTTTCTGTGATAACTCCATAATCTGCAGCAATTCGTTCCGATCATCACCGGCCTGGTCAAGCAGCACCTTGAAATCGGAGTTTGATACAATCTCCATAATTTTCCGGTTGGCCGTTGCTGCTGAAACGTTCTGCAGACAGATCGTACAGATACCACCAAGTTTACGGTACGTCAGATACGCCTTTTCCAGCTCATTACAACTTGTCTCATGGCGGCAGACATATTGAGCCTCGTCAACGATAAAATGCGTTGCCCTTTGCTGTTCAACGTTGTAGGAAAAACGCTGCGTTAAAACATGCATGATTGTTATCATCAGCGGTTCCCACATCAATTCAGGGATATTTTTCATTCCAAATGCAACAAACCGGCTGCTGGTAGACAGTGTACTTTGTCCTTCCAATGTCAAAAAGCTATGCTTTGTATAAGCCTCCAGTGATCCATACAAATCACGCGCTTCCGGTTCCCGCTGTTTCTGGAAAATTGCTTCCAAATCAGAAAGCACCGGGGATATCGGTTTCTTTTTTGAAAACGTATTCTGATATAATTCCTCAACGCACCGGTAAATCAACGATTTATGGATACCGTTTGGACGTATACCGGTCATGATACTGTACAGAAATGCTTCCATATACTGCAGCTGGGAAAGGATATATTCTTCACGGCCCTTTGCATTCTTTTGCAGCAAAGATTCCGGAATCTCAAGAGGGTTCAGGCGCAGATCCGGATCAGAAAGATCAAAATACTGACCGCGGAATCTCTGGGTGATTCCCTTCATCTCATTCTGCGGATCAATCAGGAAAATATCATCTGTACTGTTAATCAATGTTTGTCCGATTTCCGTAATTTTCAGCAGCATGGACTTTCCAGAACCAGTGTGGCCAAAAATAACACCATTACTGTTTTTCAATGTCTTTCGGTTTCCAATGATCGGATTTCTGGTTTTTTTATTTATACCATACCATGTTCCGCCAGGCTGGATCAGATCCCAGGAATAGAATGGCTGGAATGCCAGATAAGAACTTGTCAGGACGGAACGCATATTATTTACACGCCTCGCTCCGATCGGAAGCAACGTATTCAGTGCCTGAATTTGCTGATCGTAGTAAGGAACAATCTGTATAGAATGTTTCCGGCAGCGGCGTCTGACTTCTGCCGTGTTTGCATCCAGTTCCTCTTTATTTGCTCCACGCACTGCCAACAGGATTCCTACATAGAAGCCATTTTCATCATCTTCCTCGATCTGATCCATATATTTTTTCAGATTGGCCTGCTTCTTTTTCTTTGCATAGGACGGCTCACTATAGAAGTTACCCATACTTGCATTGGCCTGTACTTCCTGCCCGATCGCATTTTCATTGTAGAAATTCGTGTTGCTGATTTTTCCACGTAACACTTCCCGTGGGATATATGCCGTATCTATGGTAAGGCAGGTATAAAACGGAAAATCTGTCAGTTCAAAAATCAACTTTTCTTCATTCAATCTGGTTGGCAGAACCGCAGCAAAAAGAATCCGCATACACTCTTCATCAAATTCCATGTAGCTTTTGTGATTCCGCACAGAATGTGGAAGGATTGAATTGCGAAAATCTCTTCCGGCCTGTACCATATCCTGAAACGGAAGAATAAAACTTTCCTCTCCATCATCTGTGAAAAAGTAATTTCTGATTTTCTGAAACCGCTGCACAGCGTTTAAAGGAACCAATTCCGAACCCATTGCATGAAAGATTGGAAGTGCTGTATGCTCGAATGTATCAAACCATCCTTCCGCTTCTTCTATTGACCGGCAATTTGCACTCACAGTCAAATAACGCTGTTTTCGAACGTTTTCCTGTCCCTTTTCAAGAGATTTTTTAATCATTTCGTTATTGTAGCGGGCCAGCTCTGGATACTCACTTTTATTTTCATCCTGCAACAGAGATTTCTGGAAATTTGTTACGTCCCGTGGTTCACACTGTATTGTGATCTTGAAATCTGTGTCCATGGAATTTAGAAATTTCCGTAGTTGAAACAGGATGCCGTCTTTTTGCTGCTTGTCCTGATCCACATAGTTTAAGTCTGAAAAAGAATACACACGATCAAATTTTCTCCGCTTTTTCCCTGCCCCGTTATTCGGTTCTATTTCAAATATTCCATTTTCGTGTACACCTGCAATATCCAGCATTTGTTGAATACTGGCCGGTGTCTGGTAAACTGGCTGTGTACATTTTTTATATCGGATAAATTCCTCATTCGAAAAAAATCCCATTCTGTTCCATCCTTTCCAAGTCTATAAAAAAGTCGGGATTTTTCCCGATCATTATTTTTCTTTTTTCAAATAATTTTTTCTTGCCTGGTTATATTCGTCACTTTTCCAAACAAGTTTGGCTGTGGACTTTCTGTATTTTCTTGCCCGGTAAAACTCTATTGCAGAAAGCCCGCTACGTGACTTCCATACCTGACTGAAAATGATAGCTGCAGCAACAGCAGTTCCAATCAAAAATGATATATATAAGTTCCATCCAAGTATAAAATACAACAAGATAATGATAATACCACAGGAGACAGCAGAAACGGCCATCACACCTAACTCTCTTGCTGTAAGTCCTTTCCAGATGCTATCCTTATATGCACCAAAATCTTCATTCATGTTTACCATAAGCTATGTCCTTCCTACTATTAAAATCCAAATGCTCTTCGAACCATCGCATCCGTACCAGATACTGATCCCGTTATAATAAGGATACCAAGAATAGCTTGAAGTCCTTCCCATCCTTGTGATCCCAACATTCCGCCCAATATATCTTCTGATGCAGTAGGGAACAGCCCACCGGCATTTATTAAAATTGTTCCAAGTCGCATCATTAGCATGATTCCTGTCATTTCAAACAATGCACAAAGAAATGTACGGACCCAGCTTGATCCGGTATGTCCAATTTCATGTGGGCCTGCATAAGTGGAAAGTGCAAGTGGTGCAACAGCCATATAAAAAAACAATTTAAGGAAAACCCTATAAACCGTCCATAATGTAATAACTGCGCCACCCAGGCAGATAAACAAAAACACAAGGCCAAACAGATTTCCAAAAATAAGTCCGGATCCACTCATTTCCCAGTCATCCCCTACTCTTATAACCAGTGAAGCGGCATCTTCCGGAACAATAATACCAAAAAATGCTTGTTCAATTTCAATCAAAAAAACGAGTATATTCGTGAGATTTAAAAAAACAGCATCCACAAGTGCCAGCTTGATAAAAAACTGGATGCTTGCTTCCATGGTCATTCCGTGTTTAATATCCGTTGTTTCTTTGAAAAAATTAATCATAAAGAAAACACTTACAAGTGTCGCACCTAGAATCTGTAGTGCCAGGAAAATCCGGTATCCTTCATCCCAAAGTTCACCATCTGCCAAACTTTGTGGACTCGTTTGCAGCATATCAAACGCATATGCAATTAATGAATTCCAAACATTGCACCCAAGGGAAAAGAAACCACTTCCCGAAAAAACCGTTTTGAAAAAATCTAATATCTCATTTATCATATTTTCTCCATGAGAAAAAGGAGGATAGCTCCTCCCTTTTCATTATCCCTTCAGAGCAGTTGTAATTACCGGAGCAACCAGCATAACTAACGCACCGCCAATCCCTTTTAAAGATCTTGTAATAGCACCTCCGCCTTCCTGTGCCTGCATGGAAGCTCCAAATTCAAATGCGTGCCATAATAAAATAACACCACCCACAGATTGTACCACAGCGCTGATCAGATTCCATAAAATTTCAAATTTCGCATTTATTGCGGTCGTTGCATCTGCAAAAACCATTGGCGCACCTACTCCCTGCAGGAACATCAAAAACGCAAAGCAAGCCGTATATTCCGTGACTTTTTTCAGTTTCTTTTTTACTTCGATTGGCTTTTTCATATCTTTTACCTCTTTTTGATCTAAAAATAGCCCGCACCAAATTTTGGTGCAGGCCTTATTTTCGTTTGTTCTTTCGTGTCAATCCTTCACACGACATTTTTTAATCGTCATCATCATCATGTTTGTGAAATCTTCCAATTAAAAATGCAATAACACATCCTACCACCGCTATAATCGGGATAATATACTGAATCGGCATTCTCTATTTTCCTCCTTTTTCTTCCTGTTTCAGAACCGGAAACTGGGGCAATCCAGTACACAATTCCAGTCCATTAAATTCTTGTTTTTCAATTATCTGCTGATAATCTACTGTCACAGTGACGAAATATACTTTTTGATTGTTGGCATCCCGGCCTTCCTCTGTATGAAGATGTCCCTGGACAAACACTGTCGTTCCTTTTTTTATTCTCTGAAATGTTATCATTGCCCGTTCTCCAAAGGCGACACAGTACATGTAATCGGAATAAGAACTTTTCGGTCGCTGCACGGCCAGGATGTACCGGCATGTTGGAACTGATCTCCCTCTCCTGTCTTTTTCATAGGAAAATTGTGGGACGCAGGTGCAAACACCCTGGATTTTAATCTGATTCATGTTTGCCCTCCTTATACCAGATTG
This sequence comes from Blautia sp. AF19-13LB, assembly GCF_003479105.1. Taxonomy (NCBI): domain Bacteria; kingdom Bacillati; phylum Bacillota; class Clostridia; order Lachnospirales; family Lachnospiraceae; genus Blautia; species Blautia sp. AF19-13LB. Next base: position 418,631 of record NZ_QUGO01000001.1, on the reverse strand, counting down.
CCAGTTGTATTTTCTTGACGGTAAGGCAGCCTCCGGTATCGCAGAACTTCCATCCGCAGTAAATCATCCCGCAGGGTTTCTGCATCCATGCCCTCAAATAAAATGTCAAGGGTTGTCTCAAAATCCCGGTAACGGCTGCGCTGGCTGTACGTAAGTGCCTTTTCAATCCTTTCCAGAATCGGACCATTTTCATAAAGTTCCTGCAATTCTAAAAGGGATTGCTGCAGTGTGTCTTTTCGCCGGAAATGTTTTATCATCCGGCTTTTAAATTCTGCCACATCAGCCGGGTTTAACACTTCCGGTTCCGTGTCAATGTTTGACACGGGAACTTCTTCTTTATCATTCGGAAGTTCTTCCGGCGCATTTTCCGTTTTTTCCTCTTCTATGACAGGTATATTCTTTTTTCGTTTCAAATCTGGAACATTTAAAACATTTTTCAGCTTTTTGGTATCAACCCCAAGCTTTTTTTCCAACGGCTCTTCTTGAGTTTCTTCCTTTTTCTGTTTTCGCTCTTGTATTAAACTGATTACAGCTGTTGCTGCAAAACCAAACGCTGCGATCGCAAGCACCGCGGTCATCAAGTAATATGGATTTCCCAAAAATGACTTTATACTTTCCATGGCCGATCTCCTTTACTTGAAATTCCGTGATGCATCTACCGCAAGTTCTACCAGCTCCTCTGCCGAAATTCTTCTGTCATACCATCCGGTCAGAACTGCCGCTTTTTCGTATTCATCATAAGATGCCTTATATTCCGGCATTTCTGCGTTCATCTGGTAGATGACTTCTTTTAAGTTCTTGGTTTCGCGGCGTGGAACACTGATTTCATAGCATGGAATGGAATCAAAGCGGAAATGATAATTCTTTTCGCCACATACCGCATCTACAATAATTCCATCCGTATTATGGCGGGTTGTCACATTTTCGAACTCTGGCAGTGTCAGCAAGTAATTCTGCAGTTCTTCTGCACTTAAATCGTGGCTTTCCGGCTGATTACTGTTTTCTTCCAGCTGTCTCTGTAATTCTTCCTTGTCTTTTGCCTGATCATCCAGATCTCTCTGCAAAGATTTTACCTGCTTATTTAGTTCAATGACTTTTCCTTGGAGTTCTCCATTCCGTTTTCGCAACTTTTCTTCTACTTCCGGATCAGTGCTGCTATCCTCTGCTTTTAACTGCAGGTTCGCAAGTTCAGCTTCCTTTGCATCAAAATCTTTCTGTAATTTTTCCATCTGTTCCGTTTTGGAATCACGTTCTTTCTCTGCCATGGAAAGACGGCTCTGCAATGTTTCAATTTTCGCCTGCAGTTCTGTTTCCTTATCCGTTGGAAGTGACATATCCGGATACAGTTTTAAATTTTCTTGCATCATCTTGAGGTTATCCCTCTCTGCCTGCAGCTCAATACTTAAGTTCTGTGCCTGCAGCTTTTCCATTTGCAGTTCCTGCTGTTTCTTAAGCAGCTCATTTTCCTGTTCCTGCTTTGCTTTCGCCAGGGATTCTTTTGTTTCCTGTTCCCAGGTTTTTAAAGCAGTTTCCTGTTTTTCCATGTCCTCTACTTTAGCTGCAAGAGCATCCTGGATCTGGTCCAGTTCTTTTTCCCGGTTATCCAGATCTGTTGCTTTCTGTTCCTGGCTATTTTTCTGCTTTTCCAATGCATTTGCAAGAGACTGCAGCTGCTTGGAACGGTCATCGAACAGCTTTTCACGTTTTTTATATTGCTCTTCTCGTTCCTGATACAGCTGATTCATTTTTTCGGCCATACTTAATGTATTTTCATCCATGACGTATCCTTTCTTCGGGCGCTTAGCCCAATATCTTTCTTACTCTTTTTTCGTATTGCAGTAAGAAACATCAATACACTCCAACTGCCGATAAAAAAAACGGCAAAAAAACAGATATGATTCCTATCTGCCGTATCCACCGGATCAGCCTTTAAAATCATACCTTCTGTATCTGTGTCAATGTTTGACACCTGTTTTGTGGTTTCCATATCGGTGTCAACGTTTGACACCGCTTGTGGCTTTTCCGTACTCGTGTCAACGTTTGACACCGCTTGTGGCTTTTCCGTACTCGTGTCAACGTTTGACACCGCTTTGGGATTTTCCGTATCCGTGTCAATGTTTGACACCGTTTTGCTGCTTTTCTGTCCCGTGTCAATGTTTGACACGGATTTTTCAGCCCGTTTTCCATTCCATAAGGAAACTCCGGTTCCGCAGAGCAGCAGGCAAGCCAAAATCATACAAATTCTGGCTCTTACTTTTGCTTTAAGACGCTTCCTTTTCCGCATTCGCGACCTCTTTCTGGGCAACCGTAACGGCGTGTATAACCAATCTGTAAGGACTGGAGCCATCACCTACGCAGGTGGATAAAGTAAAAACTTTCTCCTTTCCGGTCGGGGCAATATTACAGTCATATTCCGCATTCTGTACGGTTTCTGCAATCCATTGTTTCCATTCCTCGCTGTCACCTTTATATCCCAGTGTAAAAACATCACTGTCATACCGGGTGCTGTATACGCTGTATATCGCACAGGTATAAGTAGTTTCCGGTGTATAAACATATACATAAGGATAAGTGTTCCGGAAGTCCTTATCATGGTACTTTTTCAGGCTTCCAAACATTTTCCCGGATGCCATGTTATGCCCATATAAAATAATGTGGCTTTCTTCGAAATCTGTTCCGGCAGTTGCAAAAATGGAACCAAGAATATTGCTTTCTCCTGTTACGGTATGGTTCAGGTAATAACTGTTGTCCTCTCCTAAAGCAACCGGATAATCAATGGGTGTTCCGGGAACTGTGATCCATGCCAAAATCTCAGGATTGATCTGCTGTAAATTCTGAAAATCAACTATTCTTTCCATATTCGGATCTGTTTCCTCTTCCGGCTCATCTGTAGTTGATTCTGTGTTTTCTTCATCTGTTGTATCCGGATTTTGGATATAGCCACTGATAAGGTTCTGCTGTTCCCGGTCGGTTTGTGCTTCCTGCAAAATCCGTGGAAGATAAGACGCACCCAGCAGACATAAAATTGCCAGCAGGACACACCCAGCAGCTTTTCGCATTTTCACGCCTCCCTGTTCTTTAATGAAATACCCGTGTCAAACATTGACACGGGTATAAATCCGGTTTTGCTGGTTACTTTAACGGAATGATGTTCTTAACAGAAGTATCATGCGTTGTAGTTCCCCAGTCATCTTTCTGGTTTTCAAATGTGATGGATGTACCGGTTGGTTTCGCCTTTAAATTTGCATGTACGGAGAAAATTTTATCCGGAGCAACGCCCTTCGCCGGTTCCTGTAATTTTGAAATCTTTACATTCTCTGTTCCGGTAACGTTCACCAGATGATACCGCAGCACATCCTGTTCTGTTACTGTGTAGTCCTCTCCTACCGGGATTTTGTTCCAGGTGACAGAAAGTTCTACATATCCCTGTCCATCGGTATGTGAATTTACGTAATTTTCCGTGAACTCTACATAATTCTGGAAGGTACGGTCTTTCCCATTAATATCTTTTCCTTTTACGGTGAAGATAAAGGTTGGGTTTCCATGCGCCCAGGTAATATCGCTTGCTTTAATTTTCTTTACTATGGTAAGGTCTGCATAGCGCATATCCTTCATGGTGATGGTCTGCGTATCTGCTTTGCTTTCCAGCGTAAAGGTAATTGGATCAGCAAGTTTATAATAATCCGGGGCCTGATCCTCACGTAAAGTATACTGACCCGGTTTCAGTTTTTCGATCCGGTGCGGTGTGCTTCCGGATGTCCAGCTTTCTACCAGACGGCCATTGCTATCCAGAAGAGAAAGTTTCGCTCCGGAAATATTCTCTCCGGTACCGGAATCTACTTTTGCAAGATCCAGTTTTGTATAATCATTTTCTACCGTGATTGTCAGGTTTGACTGCCCATTGACTTTTCCGTCGGATACTGTGAAATCTTTCACTGCATTATCCAGTACGTATCCATCTTTGGTTGCCGTTTCCTGGTAATGCCAGGTTCCATCCTTCACACCATCAATCGTGATCCGTCCATTGCTATCTGTTTTCTGCGTTTTATCATAGCTCTTGTCATCATTCCAGATATGGAACGTAACACCTTCCATGACTGTGCCATCGTTTTTGCTTACTTTCTGCAGAACGATCGCATTTTTCTGGTTCTGTACGGCTACATTGACGCTGGTATGGCTATCATCCAGGGTAACTGCATGTTCTGTAGTATCCAGGACATATCCATCCGGAGCTGTTTTTTCTTTGACAATGTACTGACCAAGTTCCAGTTGTTTGCTGGCTGCCGATCCATTGCCATCTGTAGTTACGGTATCAACTACCGTATTGGCAGCAACCAGGGTTGTGCCTCCGGCTGTCTTAATATCCTTTGCAGCTTTGATTTCAAATACCGCACCGGAAAGTTTTTTATTATTCTCACCGGTTTTTGTGATTGTGATCTGACCGGTTTTTCTGGCATTTGTCGCATCCAGTGTTAAAGTAACAACACCTTCTTTTTCTGCTGTAAACTCATGTTCCCAGGTTCCGGTATATCCTGTCGGATTTTTGGTTTCTACTACTTTGAATTTTCCACCTTCTGAATCTTCTGCATGGAGATTTAATGCTCGATAAGCTTTATACTCATCTTTCCATTCGGCCTTGGTATACGTTACCCACTGGCCGCCTTGCATCTTGTAAACAGTGAATTCTGCGCCTTTTAGGGCTTCTCCTGTTGTTTCATCTGCCTTTTTGATGACAAGGTCAACATTTTTGGTCTGATGCATAACCATTTCTGATGTATAACCAAACTCAGAAGTATTCCATACGTGCCAATCTGTTGCCTCGGTCCGGCTTGATCCTTTCCATCCATTAAATATGGCATCCCCACCAGTAAATGTAAAGTCTTTTGGATATGATTGCACTGTGGTAAGTCCCTTACCTGGACCGTCCACATTTTGTATGGTTCCTCCATTATAAAAGACCATAGTCTGAGAATCGCCTTCATATGTGTAAGTAACCCATCCTTCCGGGTTATCCGGTGAAGTACCATCATCTGCATTTGAACCCTTTTTTGCTGACCAGATTGCATCCGTTCTTGCATCATAGATTAGACGATCATCAGCTTCCTTCGTGACATAAATGCCATCGACTTTTCCATCAATATAAAATCCCTGGGAATAGTCCAGATCAGATAAAGTGAAATGTCCCTTAACCTTAAGTGGATTTCCATTTTCATCGTAATATGAAAATCTTACCTTAATCCATTTCAAGCCTTTAATATCAATGACAGGAGTTGCACCGCCTTTTGTATTGTCTACAGAAACAACAACATTGTCTACATCTTCATATCCCGGATACCCGCTGATATTAGTATTCTGCCAGTCCAAAAACCAGATCCGCATGGTAACAGGTAAACCATTCGCATTACCTACATTGGTATACTCTGCATACATCTTTCCTTTTAATCTTTCATATGGAATAAAAGAATGCGTATTTCCACCATTGTCGCTAATATTCGATAGCGGCCACCATTTCGAACACACTTGAGCATATTTTTCACCATTAACGCAAAACTGATTATCCCATTTCGTACCATCTGTACTACCGAATGAAACCTTTGTGTTTGCTCCAATGACTGGCGTAAAATTGTAGGTTCCGTCAATCGTGCTGTTTGTATCTACCTTTTTTCCAATGCCAGAATCAACCACAGATGGTAACCCATCCATGCCTGCGCTGACAGCAAAAACATTTTCCGGGAAAGAAATTCCAGTTACCATCAAGGCTGCCATAAGCAGCCCTGACAGTGCCTTTTTCCATCGTTTCACAGTTTTTTCCTCCTCTCTTTCTTCTCTTTACGGGACAGTTTCACGGTTCCAAGAGCCGTTACCGCCGCAATTCCAAGAGGAACAAAAACGTATGGATCTGCAAGACCGGTTTTTGGTGCCGTAGTCTGCGAAATGGCAGGGGACGGTTCGTTTTTGCCCGGTTCTTCAGCACCCTGTACACGGAAAATCCAGTTTACCATGCTTTCCCGTTTTGCATATGCATTTTTCAGTTCTGCCGGTAACTGCAGCGTAAACTGTACCCGCGAATTTTTCCCTGTTTCCAGTGTTCCAAGACTGATTTCCTGATTCAGGGATGCAGCCTGCAAATCACCGTTATACAGGGTTTTTCCGTTTTGCGTGATCGTCAATTTAAACTGTTTTAAAAGGTCAAGTTCTTCATCCGTTAAATTTCCAGGCGTTTCCGTATGGAAGAAAAATTCGGCACTGGTTGCTGTCGTATTGGAAAGCTGAAAACTATCACTGATCGTATCGCCAGGCATTGCCGTCTGTAAATTTCTAAAGAAATCTTCCGGCGCAGCCACCAGCTTTCTGGCAGCCCCTTCATAAGTGACGGACATAGCGGTATACTGTTTTGTCACTTCTGTGATGCTGTTATCCGTCTCATGTACGCACTGTTCAATTTCCGTATCGCCCCATGGGGATTCCGAATTAAAATCCGGTGTAAAGTTTGCTGCCTGCACCGCTTCTGCGGTCACAGTAAGTCCAAGAACCCTGTCCTGTGCTTTTGATGTCCACGCTGCAGGAATCGTTACGTTCTGGAAAAAGTCTGCGGATTCTCCGTTTTTCAACGGCTGCGTATAGTAATAATACTCTCCCTGTTTTACCCAGACATCGGAAATTCCATCCAGCTCTTCATCACTTAAGACATACTCCACAGATGTTTCGCCGTTCTGGTCATCAGAAGGTGTTTCCGTAGGTTCCGGCGTTGTCTCCGGTTCCTCTGGTTCTACCTGTGCTGGTGTTGTTTCTTCTGTTGCGTTCGGCGTTTCCGTGGTTTCTGGATTTTCATCCTGCCTTTTCGTGTCAATGTTTGACACCATTTCTGAATTTTCCGTTCCCGTGTCAATGTTTGACACGGAGTCCGCTGCCTCTCCGGAATAAGTGGTTTTCACCCGGATATAGCAGGTTTCTGCGTAATTTGTGATTCTCGGAATTTTCGAAATGGTCTGGGAAGGAAGAACAATTCCCTCTTTCGGTCCTGCATAAACTTTTTCCGTATTACCATCTTTTTCGTATTCCTGGATTCCAATGTTTACATCACCGGTACTGATGTGGTTTGTAACGGTAACGCTGTCCTGATAGTAAGCATATGATCCACTGATGGTACTTACTGCCGTGACCAGAATTCCGGCTGCTATTGCAATTTTCCTTTTCATTACTGGCCACCTCCTCCAAACCGTTTCCATGCGTCCTGATAAGAAGTGTATTCCTTCTGACCATCTGTTGTCTGAACGGATTCCTCGTAAACTGTTACTTCCAGGTTATCCTGCTCATATTCATCTGCAACAGTAACCCCCGTAAACAGATAAGTTGTTGTTCCTCCAACCGGAACAGCTTTTTTGTAATAGTAATAGCCATCATTTCCCTTGACCCAGTTTGTGGTATCAAGTCCCGTGAACTCTTTTACAGGTTCACTGCATGTAATATATGCCCGGACATAGCAAGGTACATCTCCTGTATTTTTTGCCCTGACTTTTTTTACTACTGATCCGCTGGATGGAACCGGTGTCGGTGTCGGAAAATCCTCATCCGGAATAATGGTGTTATTTCCAGTCCTGATAATGTTTACTACTTCATCATGGTCCGTCTGGTAAGCAGAAGATCCCGATATTGCGGTGGCTGCTGCAAGAAAACCGCAGCAGCACATTCCGGCAATTGACAGCATTCGTTTTTTCTTTTTTTTCATGCTGTTTTCCCTTCTTTTTCAGAACAGTCCGGATGGCTTTCCGGACTGTTCTGAAAAGTATTCTTATGATAAAGTGTTGTTTCCATCCTGTTCCGGCTCAACCTGAACATCATCTGGGGTATTTGTTTTGTTTTCATCCGATGCTGCATTTCCGTTTCCATCAACGGTTGTAACCCCATTATTTCCGCTTTCGTCAGACTGCGGAGTCGTGATCTGTCCTGCCTGGCCCTGGTTCTGCAGTTCATATTTTTTCCATGCGGAAGCTGCTTTCTGTGGAATCGTGGTTCCTTCTCCGGTGTTGAGTTCCTGGATTGCATAGTAATGTACCGGCACATTCAGATCTTTTCCATCCAGCTGTCCCTCTACAATATTGGCAGCTGTCAGGCTTGTAAAGATCGGATCTGTTGTTTTTCCCGGTGCAAGTATTTCGTTATAGCTGTAGGTGTAAACCATATTATCTCCTACACGCTTGTTGTACATCAGAGTCCATTTCTTAGAAACATTGTTCATGGAGAACAGCTCTGTATCTTTTGCAACGCCTCCATTCAAACGGTTACCTGCAGCATTAACAGTAATCACCTTTGCAATCGGGATAGAAACATCCAGATATACATAAGCATCATTTTTTCCAACATTTTCGATCTGCGGGTCTTTTTTGATTACCTGGGTCGGAACGATATTGTTGGTTTTTCCATCATTATCCGGTGTGTAGTTCGGCTCATGGCCAACGATGTCTACTTTACCTACAGAAAATTTGTTGGTTACAGAATCATGATCTGTCAGATATGCCATGGATGATCCAACGGCCAGTGCGCCGCATAGTGCTGCTGCTGTAAAAAATGCTGCTACTTTTTTCTTTGTCATAATCGTAATTCTCCTTTTTTTCTTTTTGTTTTTTTTACCTGTTCCCGTTCCTTTGGTTCAGGTCTTTTCTCCGGAAAATAGAAAACCAGAAGCATAAACAGCGCCAGAAAACCTACGGTTAAAAACATGTGGTTTTTAGCCCACATGAATCCGTAGCCCAAATATGGAATGCAGAACAGATATGTTCCGCGAATGTTTTCTGCCGGAATGGTTCCGGAATCCGGATCTGTGTTTGCATCCCCTTTTGTCTGGTATCCCTCTTCTGTTTTTGACAAAATCCGGTGAGTCACCAGATCCCCGTGCCTCTCAAACGTAGCAATATTTCCTGGACGTACATCCCTCTTCGATGAATCCACAACTGCCACTGATCCTGTGGGAATCACAGGTTCCATAGAACCTGACAGAATCACATAACCCCTTAAATCACGGCACTGATAACAGGTAATACCAAGCACCATACAAACCAGAATCCATAGGAATGCGTGTATTACTTTTGTTTTCATTTTTCCTCTCTCTCCTTTTTTACTTTTTGTTGCCACTTTTTCCGTGCAACGGCGTCACCCCCTAAAAATGGGCATAAAAAATACACCAGCCCATGAAAACCATGTTCTGATGCATGAAAGCCCATTTTTCTTTTTTCCGTGTCAATCATTGACACGAGCAATTGAAAGATTTTTTTGTCCTACCTGCTGTCCCTTCTGTTTTCCTTCTTTTGCAAGTATAACATAGCATACCTTTCTGTGACGTGCAATATGACATTTTTTTGAAAAACATGACATTTTCTCAAAAAACATGACATTTTTTCAAAAGATATGACATTTTTTCAAAAAAGATGACATTTTTATAACTGCCTTTTTTCTAAAAAAGGGATGCACAAAGTTCTGCGCATCCCCCGTACTGCTTGACTTTTTTCGTCCGGCAGCTTATAATCAAATCAGAAGCAATCAAGGATATACCAGTGTCGGTGGTTGCCTTTCTGAAATAATCTAAATTATTACAAAGAGCAACAAGAGACATAGGCTATCCCCTATTTGCGGTAGGGAATAGCCTTCTTTCTACTTGCGGTGGAAGTTTATGTAAGATAACGCCGCAAAAACAACAAGTAAAAGCGTCAACACTTCCATTGTATTCATTGGCATTACCCCCTTTCTGTTTTCAGAAAGGACAACCACCAGACTATCCCTATCACGTTCTGATCTGATTAGATTCAGTATAGCATATCATCGACTATTTTACTACCTCTTCGACATACAAATCCCCTCTCGCAATTCGTCTACGAGAGGGGATTCTTTTTTATCGGATAAAGTAGTTTGTAATCTGATAATAATCGTTTTCTGTCATGCCGAGTACATCACTCATACCATCGTCCATATGTTCCCAGGTTGTTGCATAATCATAATCTTGATCTGAGAAGGAAAATACAGCTGAGAAATTCACAATCTTTCTTCCGTTATACTCCTGCGGTTGTCCATACATTACAGCGATTGCTCCATATGCATTATAATCATCCATCTGGTTTGCTTTATGGCCTGGAGAGGACATCCAAAGGTTGAAGATCTGGCGGGCAAGATCATCGGAATCTGTATATGACAGACCACCGCCGCAGCCGTTCTGTCTGCCACCATGCAGGGCCAGATTATCGGAAGTTCCATATCCTGGCTGTGTGATTGATCTCATGATATGGTATCCGGCAGCGGCAACGCTTCTCGGATAACAATGTTTTTCATCCCAAATCATAGCTGCATGTCCTTCTTTGACACGTTCTTCATTTACCAGGTCGAAAATCTTTCTGGAAACTTCCTGATCGTAAACGGTCATTCCAAGAGCCTCTTCGTTGGTATATGGGATATTAATTTTTACTTCTACGTATCTTCCAACAACACCTCCGTCTGGCTTAGATCCCATTGCATCAGCTGAGATAATAACTTTTCGCATACCATTTTTTTTATGAACGGTTACAAGTCCATTTTCATCTACGCTTGCTACTTCTGGATCATCCGAAGTCCATTTTACCGCTTTGTTGGTTGCATTTTCCGGATATACGGTTGCGGCCAGCTGCAGTGTCTGTCCAACTTCAGTTAATTCCAGATTACTGTTCGGTGTAATTGTTACGCTTGTTGCATAAACGGTTTCTGCTGGTGTCTCTGTTGGCTTCGGTGTCTCTGTCGGCTTTGGCGTTTCCGTCGGTTTTGGTGTCTCCGTCGGTTTTGGTGTCTCCGTTGGTTTTGGTGTCTCCGTTGGTTTCGGTGTCTCTGTTGGTTTCGGTGTCTCCGTTGGTTTCGGTGTCTCCGTCGGTTTCGGTGTCTCCGTTGGTTTCGGTGTCTCCGTCGGTTTCGGTGTCTCTGTTGGTTTCGGGTCCGGCTTTGTGGTCAACACACCATCTTTTCCATAATAGTTCCCATTTACCGTCTGATCCGTTACCATCTTGCAATTTGATCCAAAATAATAGGTCTTTCCGGAAATCTTCATCTGCATATCCTTGCAGGCTCCGCCCCAGCTCCGGATATAGTATTTTGCTCCGTTCTCCTCTTTCCAGCATCCGGAAAGCATAATTCCATTTCCGTCTACAAAATACAGGTTATCTTTGTATGTAAAGCTTGTGTTCACTGCCATGGTGCTGTCTGCCTGGAACCAGTACCATTTTCCGCCGGTTTTCAGCCACTCATTCTGATATGCTGCACCGTTATCATGCAGGTAATATTTTTTTCCGTTCCAGGTCTGCCAGCAGTTTTTATAAGCTCCGCCCCAGCTGCAGAAGAAATAGGTTTTTCCCCCGTCCGTGAAAGATTCATTTGCTTTCATAGTTCCGTCTGCGTTCAGATAGTAACGGTTATTGTCCCAGGTCTGCCAACCCGTTGCAATTTTTCCATCTTTTGCCAGTTTCCACTGTCCATCCATCACGATCCACTGCATGTTGGTTACTTCTGCAGCACTATTGAAGGTATACGAACGTCCATTGATCTTTGCAGACCGGCTTTTATAGGCTCCACCCCAGCTGCAGAGATAGCGGATTTTTCCGGTATCATCCAGTCTCCACTCATTGGAGCGCATACTTCCATCACTATTCATGTAGTATTTATTTCCATCCCAGGTCTGCCAGCCCGTTGCAATTTTTCCGTCTTTCACCAGATACCATTTTCCGCCTTTTACAACCCACTGAGAACCCTGTACCTTACTGTCTGCACCGAATGTATAACTTCTGCCGTTGATTCTTGCCTTGCAGTTCAGGTAAGCACCACCCCAGCTGCGGAAGTAGTAAACCGATCCATCCGTATCAATCATCCACTCATTGGCTTTCATGGTTCCGTCTGCATTCAGATAATATTTTTTTCCATCCCAGGTCTGCCAGCCGGTCTGTTTTACACCGTCTTTGTAAAAATACCAGGTTCCGGACTCCTGCGTCCATCCGGTTTTTCCAGCTGCCTGTACTGTCTGGGCAGAAACGGTTGGGAACATATTTGTTGCGGCCGGTGTGCCTACTGCCAGGCTCAGGCCAAGAAGTACCATTGCGATTCTTTTTCTCATACTTTTTTCCTCCGTCCGTGTCAAACATTGACACCGATTTTTCTGTTTGAATTCCGTGTCAACGTTTGACACGGGATTCCTTGTTTTGTTATTTCACTTTTTATTCCGGAATTTCTTCCAGAAGTTCCCCGGTATAATCTTCCCGTTTTCCGAGTTTTACGGCATCGTCCAGTTCGGACTGTTCCATGCATACACTTCCGATCGGGTGGATTCCTGGATCACAAAGAATCAGATACAGATTTCCCTGGTAATCTTCCGCTACATCACCATCCTGCCGGTAGCCAACAAACTCATGCTCAATCGGTATTTCTTCCGGATGCTCCAGATAGAATGGATCAAGCTCTCCCCAGTCCAGTGTGGAAAAATTGAAGTCCGGAAAACGTTCTGCTATTACTTTTTCTGCATTTTTTCGAAGCTCTTTCATGTCCATATGGTTTCTCCCCCTTTTTTATTTCTTTGGATCATATTATCATATTACCTTTCCAATTCCGTAATTACAAGAGTCTTTTGCTATTTTTCATATTGCATTTTTATTACATTCTAATCACCCCTCTGTTTTATCTGCATTTGTTGTTATTGTAATATGGCTTCCGCTGCTGAATGCGGCTTCCATAGATGCCTTTAATGCGTTCAGGATTTCATCTGCACTTTTTGTTCCCCCGTAGAAGCCCGTATTTGCCGTTTCCTGCGATTTTTCTGCATCGTACCGTAAAATGATCGTTAATCCTGTTCCAGCCGTTGCAGCGTCCGAAAACGAGCTTGAAAGGGTTGTCCTGGATGTACAGAAAACGGTAAGTGTTCCACTCAGGAACTTACAGCCGGAAAACAGGTTCCCGCTATCCGTACAGGAAGATGGGATTTCACCAGTTATGGATTCCAGTACGGTACATCCGAAAAAACTGCTGTTCATTTTCTGTGCAGCTGATGGGATATGCACTTCTTTCAGGTTGACGCAGCCATTGCAGATATTCGAGAGTTCCTTCGCACTGTCCGGAATCTGGACAGATGCCAGGGCCACACAGCCGTAATACATAGAATCCATGTTCTCCAACTGCATACAGGCTGTTGTATCGGCTCCCTCGATCAGCGCCGTATCACCGTAAAATGCTTTTTTTGCCTGTTTTATATTCCCCGGAAGTTCCATGGCCTTCTCCAGTGCAGTACACCCTTCTGCGCAGGATGTAATATCTTCCAGCCGGACCGCACCAGACATATCCGGCATACTGGTCATCGCTGTGGCATTTTTGAATGTTTCCACCATGCTTCTCACTGTGTCCGGAATGCGGCACAATGTTTCCAGGTATTCGTCATTTCCTGTAAACCAGTAGTCCATGCTCTCCACTTCAGCCTCCGGATCAATCCAGGTCAGCCGTTGAACGGAATCTTTCTTCCACGGCGCAGAATCTGATTTGAAATTCCGGACGCTTCCTTTTCCGGTTATTTCCAGATCCCCGTTGGAATACAGGACGGCTTCCACATCATCTGGATTTTCCCTGCCAATTTTGTACCGGACACTTTCATCACGGTCAATAAGCACTGTGATCTCTGCCTTGATGTCCGGATATGCCTTGGAGGAAACCTCTACGGTAACACTGTGACCATGTGCCGGCACTTTAGCCGGTGACACGCTGTATGTATCTGCATCCAGAAGCTGTTTCTGTTTCCCGGATATTCCGTATACGCGGAAATTTTTTTCTGAAAGCCGACTTCCGGCAGCATAGCTTTTCTCTGCAGCTTCCACCTTGATCGTTTCCGGTTTTTCCGGTGCAGCTTCTTTTCGAAATTTTGGCAGTACCAAAAATACGACTCCAACAAGAATCAGCAAAATAACAGAAATCAACGCTATGATCCACAAGCTGCTTTTCTTTTTCTGCCTTTTTTTCGCTGGATGTTTTTTTGATACGGCCATTTTTACTCTTTTTTCTTTTCCGTATTGTGCAGGCACTTCAGGATATAACAGATGTGATCTTTATCCAGCTTCAGGAACATGCTTTTTACAATCGAAACAGGACGTTCCTTTCCTCCAATCCGAATTGTTCCTGCATCCGGCGGCAGCATTAGGGTTTCTACAATCAGATCGATCAGTTCATCCACTTCCTGCTTGTTATAGATCGGCGGGTAGTTCTCGTAATCAATATTTTTCCGAATCAGTTCCCGGTAGGCAGATATCCGATCCATCATATCCATCCCATCTCTTTTTGTTCCCCGCTTTATATTATGATGTTAGGGTCAAAACCATAAATAACTTTGTCCTCTATTTCTATAGCACCTTGAAAAATTCATATTTTGTAGTGTAATACCGGATTTCTTCGGATATACGCTGGTATTCCCTTCCTTGATTTTATACAAGTACCGGATTTTGAGCGTAATGTCCTAAACCCTTCACATAGTTGAAGAGTTTTCTGAAATTCAATGCTGCTATCTTGGAACCGAAAAAGAACTTGCCCCGCTGTTTCCCACGAGGTATCTTTTCCAAGTGGTAATTCTTGCGTATATTCGATGGAACAGTTTCCACTCCATTACGCAGCCTTGTATAATTTTTGAATTCTTTGCTATTCATGTTCCGTTGGATTTTCGCACGTTCATGCGCTGCTTTGGATGTTACTATTTTTGCAACCTTCTTAAAGATCTTCGGCTTGCATTGATCCTGCTACGGACAGTTGGCACACTGCTCATGCAGAGAGGAAACGGCACACTGATTGCTTGGTTTCATATAAGAACAGCTTTTCGGTGCATGGCCGGCTGGACATCGGAGGACTTTTGTTCCCTCTTCGTTGAATTCAAAATCAGCAAGGATATCCGGAGCCGGTTTCCCCGTCAGACTTGTGGTAATCAGTTCTACGTTTTTATGAGCTGCAAGTTGCGTGTTTTCTGTTCCACTATATGCTCCATCCGTGACTATAACAGTCCGTTCTTCCTGGTTATCCATCTGCGCAAGGTGCTCCTGGATAAACTGACTGTCACTATGGTTGTTTTGCTCATACTGGTACTCTGTTACAACAGAACCATTGGCTCCAACGGATTCTTCAAGATTAGCAGCATATCCTCGATGCTCTTTTCCTGTGCTTTATTCCGGATTGTCGCTTCAGGGTCAGAAGGATTCTGCAGCATGGTTGATTTCATGCCGCCGTCTTCTTTCGTGCGGAGTCTTCGGTTTTCATTTTCAACAATGGTCTGTTCTGACAGGCATCTGACAAACAGATCATACTCTGTTGAATCATTGTAATCAGACTCACACAGGGCAAGAAGTTTATCCGCATCCGTTAAGAGCTGCTTCATGCGCTCATCTGCATCGGTACTGCGCTGATGATAAATCACTCTGTTAAAATCGTTAGGATCGATATAATGTTTTAAATCGTCAGACAGAGCGGAACCATTGATTTTATTCACATACATCGCCAGCTTTGCAATGCAGGTGTATATCAGTTCCATTCGGCTGAGCCTGCGGACGTTGGATTCGATCATCATGGAATCCATACGCCTGACTTTACCGCTGATTCCCACCAGTTTTGCAATGGAAGCACTTAAATCTTTCACACAATCATGATAAAGATCCTTGTTGTGAAGTGTTTCATAATCATAGCACCTCTTGGGGAAACGGCTTAAGGTCTTGTCACTCAAAGGCTGTTCTTCAAAACTTGTTGTGTGCAGTGCGTACTGAATTCGAAAATCCAGCATAAGATTTTCGACCATCTCGTCATCGGAATAATCAAAAAGCTCTTTGATAATGAGCGCACCAACAATCACGTTGATCGGAGTATTCGGTCTGGATGCCTTATCGCTGTATAAGACAGAAAAACGCTTTTCATCAATGGCAGGAAATATTTCATCGGCAAAGACTTTTGCCCAGGATTTTTCCAATGCTTTTTGTTCTCTGGCAGTTAATCCAGAAAAACTATCTGTAAATGACATTTGCTGGTAAGTATTTTCTTTGAATGACATAGAGATTGCCTTCTTTCCTACTAAGATATCTCTATTATACAGCAAGTAAACCATTTAGGCTTGTATTTACTACAAAATATATGAACTTTTCAAGGTACTATAGAGGGGCTTTTGACCCCAACATCATAGTTTTAAAATAATATAAAGCAAACGGATAAAAATATTTTCTCCGTCATAAACTTCAAAAAGAGAGGGAAAAACTTATGATTTTTTATTTTACCGGAACTGGTAATTCGCTTTGGGCTGCAAAAGAAATTGGAAAAGAGCTGAATCAGCCTGTTGAGAATATTATAAAACAGAAAACAGAAAGCAATTTTTTCTGCAAAGACGATATAATCGGTTTTGTCTTTCCTACCTACATGAGCGATCTGCCATGGATTGTAAAAGAATTTTTATTGAAGTTAACGGTCAATCCTGACTGCTATACTTTTGTCGTCATGACTTCTAACAATGGAAAAAGCGGAAATTCTTTTGTCAGCCTAAGTCAGGCACTTTCCCGCAGCGGTGCAAACCTGTCGGCTGTCTTTGATCTGCAGATGCCAGGCAACTGTTTAATCAGCTCAGAGCAGGAAAATCTGGAACGACTGAAAAAAGCACCGGAACGGTTAAAATCTATCATATCTTTTATAAAAGAACGAAAAACAAACTTTACATCTGACGGAAGTCTGCCAAAAGAAGATTTTGTTACTGCATCGTATTTTTATGGAGGACATTCCTGTGCAGCCTGTTATGCCTGTCTTCACTGGTGTCCCAAGAATGCTACCCTGCTTAAAGTTCCATTTTTGAAACATCGTCCGCAGTATCATCATCCAGATGTAACGCTGGCGGAAATCAAAGAATAAGTCTGTAAACGGCGCCCCGGTCCTGCATCCAAATGATCTGCAGGACCGGGGCGCTTTGCAATTTATGTGCGTGTAAGATGTTGGCTTTTTATTTTCGCTCCGTCTCGCATACGATGATATGTTTGCTCTTCTCATACCCGGGAACTTTCCGGTCCGTGATAAAAATCGGTTTTTCAAAGTCTGCGAAGGTAACGGAACTGATGCTGTTAAATTTGCTTGCGTCACAGAGGACGTAGCACTGGCGGCACTGCTCCATGGCGGTCTTTTTGATTACTGCTTCATTGACATCCGGCGTTGTGCAGCCGCTTCTTCTTGTGACACCGTTAGTGCCGAAAAAGCCTTTGGTGAAGTGGTATTCTTGAATCGTGCGGATCACCTGGTTTCCCACAACGGCTTCGGTGGAGCTTTTCAGCTCGCCGCCGACCAGAATGACTTTATAGCCGCGGGATGCCAGCCGCTGTGCGTGGGCAACGGCGTTTGTCACGAAAACGGCGGAGGTTGCCCGGATGAAATCGATCATATGCGCCGTTGTCGTTCCCGCGTCGAGAAAGACGAAATCGTCCGGCTCGATGAGGGATGCCGCATATTCTGCGATTTTCCGTTTGGCATCGCAGTTCAGCTCATTTTTCTGCGCAACGGTGTACTCGTGTGCCGTCACCTTCTGGCCGGCTTCCACGGCGCCGCCGAATACCTTTTCCAGTTTGCCCTCCTTGTCGAGCGCTGTGATATCGCGGCGTACCGTAGATTCCGAAGTGTCGAGAAGATCCCGGACTTCCGTCACGGTGATGCTTCCCTTTTCTTTTAACAGTTTCAAAATTATCTCATGTCTCTGCTGTGTTAACATTTCTTTCCTGCCTTATATTCTGCCACGTTTGTTTCCAGAATGATCTTGCGGAGCGGAAGGATGCTTCCCGGAGAAACGGAAAGTTCATCTACGCCCATCGCAAGGAACTCTTTTGTCAGCTCCTGGTCAGCGCCGAGTTCGCCGCAGATACCGGCCCAGATGCCGGCTTTGTGTGCATTCTCCACAACCATCTGAATCATGCGCAGGATCGCCGGGTGATGCGGATCAAAGAACGGATCCAGCTTTGTGTTCTGGCGGTCGATCGCGAGGGTGTACTGACTGAGGTCGTTCGTTCCGATACTGAAGAAATCAACCTCTTTTGCCAGCTCATCGCTGATGATGGCAGCCGCCGGGGTCTCGATCATGATACCCTGCTCTGGATTTCCGTACTCAATGCCCTGCTCAGCGAGAGAAGCTTTTACTTCCTCCACAATCGCTTTGATCTGGCGAACCTCGCCGACACTTGTGATCATTGGATACATAATGGCAATTTTTCCATATGCGCTTGCGCGGAACAGCGCGCGAAGCTGTGTCTTGAAGATCTCCGGCCGCGTCAGGCAGATGCGGATCGCACGGCAGCCAAGTGCCGGGTTCTCCTCTTTTTCCATCTCGAAATAATCGCACTGTTTATCGGCACCGATATCGAGGGTACGGATGATGACGCGTTTTCCCGCCATCGTCTCTGCTGCCTGTTTGTAGATACGGAACTGCTCCTCCTCTGTTGGATAGTGATCCTGCTCAAGATAGATAAACTCGCTTCGGAACAGGCCGATGCCGCCCGCGTCGTTCTGCATGACAGCCGCAAGGTCTTTGATGTTTCCGATATTAGCATACAGCAGAATTTTCTGTCCATCCAGTGTAATATTTTCTTTTCCCTTTAAGGTGAGGAGCAGTTTTTTCTTTTCCTCCTCCTCGGTGCGGCGCTTCTGCATGGCAGCAAGAGTCTCCTCGTCCGGATCAACATAGATGGTTCCATCGGATCCGTCCACGATGCCGAGCTTTCCGTCTACGCTCTCATCCAGCGGAAGCGGTGTTCCGACCAGTGCCGGAATCGCCATGGTTCTTGCAAGGATAGCGGTGTGGGAATTTAAAGAACCGTGTACGGTAACAAAAGAAAGAACTTTGTCCTTATCCATCTGTACCGTCTCAGACGGCGCAAGGTCATCTGCCACGATGATCGCCGGTTCGTCGTTTAAGGATGCGTCGGTGTCGTCTCCGTTTAAGATGGAGATCAGACGCTCGGAAATATCCTTTACGTCTGCCGCGCGCTCTCTCATGTAATCATCGTCCATGGCAGAAAACATCTGCGCAAAGTTGTCGCCTGTCGTTGCAACGGCATACTCAGCGTTGACGCCCTGGCTCTTGATAATATTCTCGACGGACTCGTTGTAGCCGTCGTCCTCCATCATCATCTGATGTACCTCGAAGATCGCTGCATTGGCCTCGCCAACCTCTTTGCATGCTTTTTCATACAGAACGCCAAGCTGTGCGATTCCTTTTGCCTTTGCTTCCTCAAACCGTGCCATCTCCGCATCCGGATTTTCTACTTTCACACGTTTTACCTGACGCTCATTCTTTTTGTATACGCGGATCTTTCCGATCGCAATGCCGGAAAATACGCTTTTTCCCTGATAAATCTGCATAAGTTTTCTCCACCTTTGTTCTCGATATCCGAATTTTCTGTCCAGACAGCCGGAGCGTGTTCAAAAAGGATTTCTTAGTTTCAGAAAGTTTTTCAAACACGCTCCTGCCGATTACTATATTGTAATTCTCCAGAGCCCCATCTCAATTCCGCTTACGCTCCATTTCGATGTGGCTTCTCGCCATATGGAATTCCAGAAAAAAGCACTCATTCATGCAAGCATGATTCGCACTTTTTTCTTCCATTCCGCATGGCTCTGTAGAATTACAAGTTCTCTTTCATGAAATTGCTGATTGCTTCGTATGCAGCATCTTCATCTGCTCCATCGAAGGTCAGGGTAACTTCTTCGCCCTGTTTTACAGCCAGTCCCATGATGCCGAAGATGGCTTTGCAGTTCATGGCTTTTCCGTCTTTTGCGATCTTGATATCACAGGAAAATTCTTTGACTGATTTTACCAGCATTCCTGCCGGACGAGCGTGGATTCCTTCTGGATCTGTTACAACATACTTAAATTCTTTCATGATTTTTTCCTCCCATAGGATCTTTGATATTTTTATTTTACTTTGTTTTCTGTCTTTTTTCTACTCTTTTATGCAACTTTTTTCTTTAAAACTCCAAGCAGAACTGCGGATACCACTGTTCCGATGACAACTGCCACCAGATAAAGCAGCGCATTTCCCATAACCGGTACAACGAAGATGCCGCCGTGCGGTGCCATTAAGGTACAGCCAAATGCCATGGAGAGCGCACCTGCGAGGCCAGAGCCGATGATGCAGGCCGGAAGAACGTGGATCGGGTCTGCTGCTGCGAATGGAATCGCACCCTCGGTGATGAAGGCGAGTCCCATGATGAAGTTGGTCGGACCGGATTCTCTTTCTTCTTTTGTAAATTTATCTTTGAACAGCAGGGTTGCAAGTGCAATCGCACACGGAGGAACCATACCGCCGATCATAACGGATGCCATAATGTCGTAGTTTCCTGCTGCGATGGCTGCTGTTCCGAATACGTAAGCTGCTTTGTTGAACGGGCCGCCCATGTCGATGGCCATCATGCCGCCGAGGATCATGCCAAGGATCAGCTTGCTGGATCCGCCCATGGAAGCAAGACCATTGTTCAGTACCGTGTTGACGGTTCCCATGATCGGCTCTACAATGAAGAGCATCAGAAGTCCCATCACAAGGATGCCGACTACCGGGTAAATCAGAACCGGCGCAATCTTTTCGAGTGCTTCCGGAAGTTTCTCACATGCTTTGCGGAGGCCAAGGATAATGTAGCCTGCTGCAAAACCGGCAACGAGTGCTCCAAGGAAACCGGAGGTTCCGCTCGATGCCATCATACCGCCGACAAAACCAAGGGCAAGTGCCGGCCGGTCGCCGATTGCCATGGCGATGTAGCCTGCAAGAACCGGGAGCATGAAGCCGAATGCCACGCCGCCGATCTGTTTGAACATCGCTGCAGCCGGGGTAATCGTACCGAAGTTTGATCTGGCTGCGGCATCAAGGGAGTTCATATCAACAAGAAGTCCGTCGATCAGGAATGCGATTGCGATCAGAATACCGCCGCCGACAACGAACGGAAGCATATGGGAAACACCATTCATCAGCTGGGTGTACAGCTGGTGGCCGATACCGCCGCTGTTCTTCTTCGTGCTTGCTGCGGCTGCCTGCGCATTGCTGCTCTTGTAAACCGGTGCGTTTCCGGACATCGCAAGCTCGATCAGCTCATCTGCTTTGCTGATACCATCGGATACCTGGCGCTGGATAACTTTCTTTCCGTCGAAACGATCCATCGGAACCTGTGCGTCGGCTGCAACGATGATACAGTCCGCATCGGCGATTTCCTGTGCAGTCAGCACGTTTTTCGCTCCGCCGGAGCCTCGTGTCTCGATTTTTACGAAGCATCCTTTTGCTTTCGCTGCTTTCTCGATTCCCTCGGCTGCCATGTAAGTGTGGGCAATACCGGTCGGGCAGGAAGTAACGGCGAGAATCTTCACCTGATTTTCTTTTGCTTCCACCGGCTCTGCAAGACGCTCATCTACGCTCTTTTTCTCTTCATCGGCGCGGTCGATAATGGCAAGGAACTCTTCCGGTGTCCTTGCGTTTCGAAGGCTCTTGGTGAACTCTTCATCCATCAGCATCATGGAAAGTTTACTTAAGACATCGAGGTGAACGTTGTCTTTCGTGTTCGGCGCTGCGATGAGGAACAGCAGGGTGACCGGCTCTCCATCGAGAGAATCAAAATCAACGCCGTTCGGGATAACCATGGCTGCAAGGCCCGGTTTGTTTACTGCATCACATTTTCCGTGCGGAATCGCAATTCCCTCTCCGATTCCTGTGGTGCTCTCTTCTTCTCTTGCGTAAACCTGTGCGCGGTACGCATCTTCGTCTGTGATCTTTCCGCTTTTGACCATCAGCGCTACGGCTGCGTCAAGCGTTTCCTGTTTGCTTTTCGGTGCGGCATCCAGCGCAATACTGCGGATGTCCAGCAAATCTGTGATTCTCATGAGACGTCCTCCCTTTTATTTTGTAATCTGTTCGTAGACAGATGCAATTTCCTCCCGGGTTGCAAGGTTTTCAGAAAAAGCACTTGCACTTCCCGCTGCGATTCCCATATGGAACGCATGGAGGTAATCTTCTTTTTCCATGTAGCCTGCCATGAATCCGGCTACCATCGAATCGCCTGCGCCGACGCCGTTGATGAGCTTTCCTTTCGGGGCCGGAGCTTCAAAGACCTCACCGGATGCGGCAACGAGAACGGCTCCTTCGCCTGCCATGGAAACCAGAACGTTCTGTGCGCCCTTTTCCTGCAGCTGTTTTGCATACGGAACAACTGACTCTCTTGTCTTTAATTCCACACTGAAAATCTCACCGAGCTCGTGATTGTTCGGTTTGATGAGGAACGGGTGGTACGGCAGAACCTTCATCAGCAGATCACGGGTCGCGTCTACGACGATGCGGACGCCCTTGCCGTCGAGCATTTCCATAATTTTCTGATAGGCATCATCTGCCATGGATGACGGGATGCTGCCTGCGAGGAAGAGAACGTCGCCCTCGCCGAGTGCGGAAAGCTGTTTCATCAGCTCTTCCACTTTTTTCTCCGGGATTTCGGGTCCCTGTCCGTTGATCTCAGTTCCGTCAATGCTCTTTAATTTGACGTTGATGCGGGAATATCCTTCTTCCAGCCAGATGCAGCCGTTTTTAATTCCCATCTGGTCGAGCCGTCCCGCGATTTCTTTTCCGGTAAAGCCTGCCAGAAATCCGAGCGCTGTGCTCTCAATTCCAAGGTTTCCGAGTACGGTCGATACGTTGATTCCTTTTCCGCCCGGAAGCATCAGCTCGGAGCTTGTGCGGTTGGTAAGGCCGAGCTTGAAGTCTTCCACCGATACAATGTAGTCCAGAGACGGATTGAATGTCACTGTGTAAATCATATTTCCCTCCTGCTTTATTTTGATCGTGTTTGCTTTGATGAGCTTATTATATCGTCATATTCATTCAAAATCAATCATTAATATTTCATGAATTTTACCTTCTCTTTTTGTCGCATTTGCATAAGTTTAGAGTTTTATGACGGATTCCCCCGTTTTATCGCCCTGTTTTGACCGAGTTTGACTGATCGTCATCTTTTCTTCCTTGTCACGCATCGATCACTTTATTCTCTCCATTTCGGTCATTTTTTATCAGACACTTTCTTTCTGTTCTCATTTTTGTACTTTACTTTTTCCGGATTTGGTACTAAAGTGAAAAGAAATCAAAAAAAGAATTTCCAGAAGAGGTGATTTTATTTGAAACGATACTATATTCTTCACTATTTTGATCCCGCCAATGTGGGCAGTTTTCTGCTTGTCTCACTGCTCGGCCTGATTCTGGTGCTTGCCCTTGTGCTTCTGATTGCAAAATTGCAGATTCAGCGGCAGCTAAAAGAGGAGACAGAGGAAAAAGCGAAAAAAATACGCCGGAAGAAACACCAGCGCAGGCAGTATCAGGTTGTGGAAAGCTTTTATGAGCTGGTTTTCTCCGGCACTTCGATTCTTCTCTTCCTCTCCCTCTATTACATTATCGATGAGCGTCTGCCGCAGATTTCGATGTACTGGGAGAAATATCAGGATGTAGTGCTTCTTGTCTTTATCGTGCTCTCCGTCTTTCTGACGAGCTGGCTCGATGTGGTTCTGGTAAAGCTCACGCACCTTGACCCGGAGCAGAAGGCGTCGGTGCGGCTGATTTCGGTCTTCTATATTGTACTGATTCTTCTGTACATCCGCTTTATCTACGAGGACACGAATTATGACGGGCTGATTCTCTATTTCCTGACGCTGACGGTCGGCCGCTTCCTGTATTTCGACTTTACGGTCAAGAGTTTTCTTGAAACGATGCGGGGCGTGTTGGAAAATCTACCGCTTCTTGTCATCATGAGCGCCTACTCCGGTTTCGTGTGCTGGTATGGGTTCCATGTCGGCTTTCTGCTGAAATCAAATGGTGTCATTTTGAGCACCTTTCTTGCCCATCTGTTTATGGACTGCTCGATCTTTCTGCTCCACAAAACAGGAATTTTAAAGCATGTGATACGAAAAATTTAAAACCGGCATTTTTTTACCAACCATATATCAAAAGCTCTGCAGATCAGAATTTTGCATTTTCTGTTCTGCAGAGCTTTTCTTATTTAACGTTCTTTTTTACATGCCAAACAGCAGTGCAAAGCCATGTACGACAAAAGCTGCCAGCCAGGCGATCACACACTGGGAAACGACAACACCGGCTGCCCATCTGCCGCCAAGCTCCCGCTTGATGGAAGCGACTGCCGCCACACACGGCGTATAGAGGAGGCAGAAAACCAGAAGGCTTAATGCGGAAACCGGTGTCAGGATTTCGGTCAGCTGCGCGGTCGTGCCGAACAGTACGGAAAGTGTCGAGACGACACTCTCCTTTGCCATAAATCCGGTTAGAAGGGCGGTCGATACTCTCCAGTCTCCAAATCCAAGCGGCCGAAAAACCGGGGCGAGACGGCCGGAGACAACGGCGAGAATGCTGTCCTTGGAGTCCTCCACGACATTGAGATGCGTTCCAAAGGTCTGTAAAAACCAGATCACAATCGTGGCAACAAAAATGACGGTGAATGCCCGTTGCAGGAAGTCTTTTGCCTTATCCCACAAAAGCTGTCCGACATTTTTTGCCCCCGGCATGCGGTAGTTTGGAAGCTCCATGACAAACGGAACGGCTTCCCCCTGGAATAAAGTTCCCTGCATCAGCATCGCCATCAGGACAGCCATGAAGATACCACCGAAATACAGAAGAACCATCACAAGGGCACTGTATTTCGGGAAGAATGCGGCGGTAAAGAACGCGTAAATCGGAAGTTTTGCCGAACAGCTCATAAACGGAGTTAATAGGATCGTCATTTTCCGGTCACGCTCGGAAGGCAGGGTGCGGCTCGCCATGACGCCCGGCACGGTACAGCCAAAACCGACCAGCATCGGCACGATACTGCGGCCGGAGAGGCCGATTTTCCGGAGCAGCTTATCCATCACAAATGCCACGCGCGCCATATAGCCGCTGTCTTCCAGAATGGACAGGAAGAAAAACAGGGTGACGATGATCGGAAGGAAGCTTAAGACACTTCCGACGCCGTTAAAAATACCGTCAATCACAAGGGAATGAAGCACCGGATTGACGCCCCATGCTGTCATGGCGCTGTCCACGAGCTCGGTCAGTTTTCCGATCAGAACCTCCAGCACACTCTGCAGCGATGCTCCGATCACATGGAAGGTCAGGAAAAAGACAGCCGCCATAATCCCGGCAAAACATGGCAGAGCCGTATATTTTCCGGTCAGCACACGGTCAATTTTTGTGCTCCGCACATGCTCGCGGCTCTCTTTTGGTTTTACCACGGTCTCACGGCAGACTTTTTCAATAAAATTAAAACGCATATCCGCAATCGCCGCCGCGCGGTCCAGGCCACGCTCCGTCTCCATCTGACAGACGATATGCTCGAGCATCTCTTTCTCGTTTTCATCGAGGGCCAGCTGCTCCAGGATCAGCGCATCGCCCTCTGCCAGCTTGCTCGCCGCAAACCGCACCGGAATATCCGCCCTTGCGGCGTGATCCTCGATCAGATGCATGATCGCATGCAACGCACGGTGGACGGCACCGCCGTGGTCATTCGCCTCACAGAAGTCCTTTCTGCCCGGTTTTTCCTGGTATTTGGCCACATGGACAGCATGGGCAACCAGTTCATCGATTCCCTCGTTTTTTGCAGCGGAAATCGGGATAACCGGGATGCCAAGTCTCTCTTCCATCTGGTTCACGAGCACAGAACCGCCGTTTTCGCGTACCTCATCCATCATGTTGAGGGCCAGTACCATCGGAACGTCGAGTTCCATCAGCTGCATCGTCAGATACAGGTTTCGTTCGATATTTGTCGCATCTACAATATTGATGATGCCGCGCGGATGCTCGTTCAGAACGAAATTCCGGGTGACGATCTCTTCGCTTGAATACGGCGACATCGAATAAATGCCGGGAAGATCGGTGACCAGCGTGTTTTTCTGGCCGCGGATTTCACCGTCCTTCCGGTCTACGGTCACGCCGGGGAAGTTTCCGACGTGCTGGTTGGATCCCGTTAATTGGTTGAACAGGGTGGTCTTGCCGCAGTTCTGGTTTCCGGCCAGCGCAAAGGACAACAGCTCTCCTTCCGGCAGCGGATGCTCCTCTGCCTTATTGTGGTACTTTCCGCCCTCTCCAAAGCCGGGATGCGGAATTGCTTTCGCATCCGGCTGCTCTTTTTCTTTTACAGCGTCCCGCATCTCATCAATGGCAATCCGTCCGGCATCGGCGAGGCGGAGTGTCAGTTCATAGCTGTGAATCCGCACTTCCACAGGGTCTCCCATCGGTGCATACTTTACCATCGTCACTTCCGCCCCCGGAATGATTCCCATATCTAGGAAGTGCTGCCGCAGCGCGCCCTCTCCTCCTACCGTGCGGACGGTCGCTGTTTTGCCGATCGGCAGTTCTTTCAGTGTCATATATTTCACTCCTTATTGATTCTCATTATCAATAGTAAGTATATGACACAATTCGACTGCGGTCAAGCAATTGCCATTATTTCTCTTTTTGTTTTTCTTCGAGCTTCTTCTGTACACTCGGAAACAGCTCCAGATCCGTGTGTGGGATTGCCTGGGCCGCTTTCATCATAGAGATGAAAGCGGCGACCTGGCCGAACTGGATGTAGACCATCTCGTCCAGAATGCGGTCAATATCGTCGATGCAGGTCCGATCCAGCAGGATTTTTTCTGCTCCCGCAAGCGACGTATTTCCGGCGCAGATCAGGCGGCTGCGGTCCATATCCGGGTACATGCCGATCGTGATGGCGGATTCCTTTGAAACGTGCTTTCCAAATGCACCAGCCGCGTAAAACCGGTCAATTTCTTCCATGGAAATGCCGGATTCACGCATCATGTACTCAACCATCGTGTAGGCCGCTGACTTTGTACGAAGGAATTCGGCGATATCACTCTGATAGAAGCACAGCCCTTCACTATATTCAACGCACCACTCTCCCGTCTCCGGGTCTTCCTTGATCTTTTCGGACCGCTCCGGCTGCAGGGTACCGAACAGGTTGATCCAGCCATTTAGGAATAATTCCGCGAGCAGATCGATAATGCCGGAACCGCAGATGCCCTTTGGCTTACCCTCTCCGATTACATGGCACTGGATTTTCCCGTCTTCTATTTTTACCGTATCAACAGCGCCTTCTGCAGCTCGCATGCCGGTTTTGACCACGCCGCCCTCGAGCGCCGGACCGGCAGCGCCTGCGCCGCAGAGCAGAAATTCCCGGTTTCCGACGACAAGCTCGCCGTTCGTTCCGATATCAAAAAAAACGCTGATCGTTTCTTTTTTATAGAGTTCCGTTGCGATCATACCGCTTAATATATCACCGCCCAGGTAATTGGATTTTCCCGGCACGCAGTAGACACATCCCTTCATGGGAAATCCCATCTCTTTCGCCGGAAGGAATCCGACGCGGTCTGCGCGCACGGCGTACGGGGATGAAAAGACGCAGAACGGATCCAGTCCCAGCAGGAAATGGATCATCGTTGTGTTGCCGGATACGACCATTGAGAGAACATCCGACGGCGCAATTCCTGTCTTTTGGCGAAGTTTTTCAAAGAGCAGTGTAAATGTCTCCATCGTACACGCACGGATGTCCTGCAGTACCTCCGGTTTATCCTTACAGGCAAAGATTCTCGTCAGAATATCGGTTCCATAGGCAGTCTGGCGGTTGTATTCGCTCTCCTCGGCAAGCACAGTACCGTCGCTGCAGTTTACCAGGCGCACAACGACGGTCGTACTTCCAAGATCAGCGGCATAGCCGTAATGCTCTGCTGCTGTATCGCCCGCTTCCAGATCAACCACCTGCCAGATGCTTCCATTCCATGCGAGGGAAACCGTTATGTTATAGTCTGCCTCATCGCAGATGGGATACAGTTTCTGCAGCGCTGGAAGGGTAAATGATGCGGTGATTCCTTTCTCTTTTAATGCATCCAGTATCCGCATCTGGCTGGAGCGGGCGTCCTCCTCCGTCGGCGGGACCAACCCCAGATACTGTTTCTGTGTTATTCCTCTATTCATTATTACTTCCTCATTTCCTGATCATTTTTCTGTTTCTTATTGTAGCACTTTTCTCTTTTCCAGAGAACTTATTTTTTTCACATTTTTACTACATTTCCATCACAGATTCCCATTATACTGCAAAGCATAGAAACAAAAAAGGAAGCAAACAAAACCGGAAGCCGATTCCGGAACACAGTTTAAAATACAGATACCAGAAAGGAAGCATTTATTATGATGGACTACAGAAACAACTACAATAACGAAAACGAAACCAATAATGAGAACATGATGGCAGCAGAGCAGAACAGCTTCAACGGAAAGAAACCTTCTTCCAAAAACAAAAAAGCTGCTAAGCTTGCAAAAAAAATCGGAGCCATCGCCTTAAGCGCAGTTCTGTTCGGCGGTGTTGCCGGCGGTACCTTCCAGGCAGTCAACCACTTTGCCGGAAGCACGACAGCCACTGCAACAACAACCACTGCACAGCAGACGACTTCCAACAGCAGCCTCTTAAAAGCCGCTGCCACATCCTCAAGCTCCACTTCCACCGGAACGATGGATGTTTCCACGATTGCGAAAAACGCAATGCCGTCGATCGTCTCCATCACAAACCAGTCCGTACAGGAAGTACAGAACTACTTCAGCATGTTCGGTTACGGTGCCCAGACTCCGCAGACCGAGGAGACCACAAGCTGCGGTTCCGGTATCATCATCGGAAAGAATGACACCGAGCTTCTGATCGTCACCAATAACCATGTAGTAGAAGATGCCGATACTCTTTCTGTTAGTTTTGTAAACAATCAGGTCTGCAAGGCAAATATCAAAGGTACCGATGCCGATAACGATCTTGCCGTCATCGCCGTTCCGCTCTCCGAGATCCCGGATGACACGATGAGCAGCATCGCTGTTGCCACGATGGGCGATTCTGATTCCGTTGAGGTCGGCGAGCAGGTCGTTGCGATCGGCAACGCACTCGGCTACGGCCAGTCCGTTACGACCGGTATCATCAGTGCTGCAAACCGTGTGATCGACAGCGATTCCTCTTCTGACGGAAGCTCCGATGGAACAACGGCAGATACTTCTTCCACTGATACAACCGGAAAGACCTACTTACAGACCGATGCAGCCATCAACCCTGGCAACAGCGGCGGCGCTCTTCTGAACATGAACGGAGAGGTCATCGGTATCAACTCCGCAAAACTTGCTTCTACAGAGGTAGAGGGCATGGGCTATGCAATCCCGGTCTCCCGTGTTTCCGATATCATTGAAAATCTGATGAATGAGCAGACCAGAACAAAGGTTGCCGCAGAAGATCAGGGAACGATCGGCATCAAATGCCTCGATGTCAGCAGCCAGATCCAGCAGGCATACAATATGCCGGCCGGCATCTATATCTCCGAAGTAACCTCCGGCGGTGCCGCTGAAAATGCAGGTCTGAAATCCGGATACGTTCTGACCAGCTTTGACGGACATTCCATCACCTCCACCAGCGAGCTGAAATCCCTGCTGCAGTATTACTCTGCCGGCGAAACCGTCGAGGTGGAAGTACAGGTTCCAGACAACGGATCCTATGAGACAAAGACCTTCTCCCTGACCCTCGGAACGAGCATCAGCTCTTCGGATGATCAGCAGAGCGATTCCCAGCAGAATGCGGGTTCATCCCGCTCTGCAGAGGGAGGAAATACCCTGACCTCCGCTACTCCTTCGATCTGACTGCCCGCTCTCCCGTGAAAGAAATCCATAAATAAAAAACATCATAAGCATGAAAGAAAGGCCCCGAAACATAACTCCAATGTTTCGGGGCCTTTCTCCTATTCTCTTAATCCATTTCTTATTTTTCTGCTCCTGCAACTGCCTCGCGGGCTGCTTTCTCTTCCGGATCTTCATCCAGAATGGAGAATGCAATATTGGTTGCATGGTCCGCGACACGCTCGAGTCCGGATACAAGATCGGAGAAGATCATGCCGGCTTCCGGCGTACATTCGTTGCGGGTCAGACGCTCTACATGCTTCTGCTGCAGATCCCGCTCCTCCTGATCAATGGAATTTTCAATATCAATGATCTCCTGCAGGTGCTGCAGATCATTCTTTGCAAACATTTCGATCGACTCATCGAGAATTTTTAATACCATATCCAGCATCTCGGAAAGATCCAGTTCGCCCTGTTTGCTGAAGGTCACATTGTCATTCGTCATCTGCACAGCAGAATCTGCGACATTTTCGGCATGATCACCAATCCGCTCGATATCATTGACCACATGGAACAGCGCACCGATGCGCATAACGTCTGATGTCGGCAGCGATGCCTGATTTAAGTGAACCAGATAGTTCGTAATCTCTTTGTTCAGGAAATTAATATTTTCCTCGACACGGTAGACCTCGTCGATTTCTTTCTGATCGCGGGTCACCAGCGTATTCATCGCGCGAATCAGGTTGGTCTCTGCCATCTGTGCCATACGCTCCATCTCACGGACAGCCTGCAGAACTGCAGTCGTCGGGGACATCGCATGTTTCGAGCTGATGTAGGCAAGCTCGAACTTTTTGTCTTCCTCGTCATTTCCGCGGATGATAAAGTACGTTGCCTTCACCAGAAGCGGGGTAAACGGCAGCATCAGGAGTACCTGGCATACTTTGATGATCGAGTTTGCATTTGCGATCATACGGCCTGCTTCGTTTCCGGAAATACCCATAAAGAAGTCAACTACCTGTTTTCCAAACAGCAGGAAAATAATGGAGCAGACAATCGTTCCGGAGATGTTGAAC
The DNA here is from genome assembly GCF_003479105.1 of Blautia sp. AF19-13LB. Taxonomy (NCBI): domain Bacteria; kingdom Bacillati; phylum Bacillota; class Clostridia; order Lachnospirales; family Lachnospiraceae; genus Blautia; species Blautia sp. AF19-13LB. The sequence goes on along the minus strand of NZ_QUGO01000001.1, from coordinate 387,880 downwards.
AGCAGGTGGACACATGCCGCACGTTTTGCATCTTTTTTGCAGCCGAAGCTGGCAAGAATCGCGGACATCGTACATCCGATGTTGCATCCAAGCATCATAAACAGACAGATCGGAAGTCCCATCAAGCCCTCTCTTGCAAGAAGCATGATGATTCCGACCGTTGCAGAGTTACTCTGCAGAATCGCGGTAGCCACCCAGCCGACTAAGAACGCAAGAAACGGATTCGTCAGGGATCCGAGGGCGTTAACGACTGCCGGGATCTCTTTTGCTTCGTTCAGGGCTCCTGAGATACCGGAGATACCCATAAACAGAATACCAAATCCCAAGATAACCTCGCCGAGACGGCTGATCGTCAGATTGTTCTTTACGAACATAACCATCAGAACACCGATGATGACAAACAGCGGCGCGATATCCGCAAGGTCAAACGCAATCAGCTGTCCGGTAACTGTCGTACCGATGTTTGCTCCGAGGATAATTCCAGGAGCCTGTGCCAGTTTCATCAGACCGGAGTTTACGAAGCTGACCACCATAACGGTTGTAGCGTTGGAGGACTGAATCAGCGCGGTAAAGAAAATACCGACCAGAAGACCGATCACACGGTTCTTCGTAAATACCTCCAGAATGCTTCTCATCTTGGATCCGGCAACCTTCTGCAGTCCTTCACTCATCAGCTTCATTCCATATAAGAAGAAGCCCAGACCGCCCATCAAAGACACTATTACACTCATATTCTTTTTTCTTCCTTGTCTTTTTCTGATGTCTTTTCAAAATCCCTGTCAAAGCATTTTCATGTTTTGGTCTCAATATTTTACATTTCCTTAACGCAGATTTTACAAGACACCTTTTTTATCATAAAAGAAATCATGACATTTGTCTATAGAAAAATTAAAAATTTCGACAAGAAATTTTCAGATTCTTTTCGTTTCTTTCTTGCATTCTACTTGATAATATTGTAACATTTAGGATGTTTCCATATTATGAGGCGACATTTCCGCCTACAAAATTCAAAAGGAGAGAAAACTATGGAAAAGTTTAGCAAGCTGATGGAAAACACATTCAAGCTGCGGGAAAATGGAACAACGGTCAAAACCGAGATCATCGCCGGTGTCACCACGTTCATGACGATGGCGTACATTCTTGCCGTCAACCCGAACATCCTTTCCTCCACCGGCATGGACCACGGCGCTGTCTTTACCGCAACGGCTCTGGCAGCCTTCCTTGGCACCCTGCTCATGGCACTTTTCGCCAATTATCCATTCGCTCTGGCACCAGGAATGGGCCTCAACGCCTATTTCGCCTACACCGTTGTTCTCGGCTACGGATATAGCTGGCAGGCAGCCCTGACCGCCGTTTTTGCAGAAGGTATCATCTTTATTGTACTTTCTCTGACCAACGTCCGTGAGGCGATCTTCAACTCCATTCCGGTCAGCCTGAAATCTGCAGTCAGCGTCGGCATCGGTCTGTTCATCGCATTCATCGGACTTCAGAATGCAAAAATTGTACTGTCGAACTCTTCAACCGTGGCAGGCCTCTATTCCCTGTCTTCCTACAATGCCAACCTGCAGTCTGCAGCCACATTAAACGGAACAGAGTATGTGGCAGGAACGTTTAACGATGTCGGAATCACCGTTCTGCTCGCAGTCATCGGTGTTATCCTCACCGCCGTTCTTGTCGTACGCAATGTAAAGGGAAACATCCTCTGGGGAATTCTTGCAACCTGGATCCTCGGCATGATCTGCCAGGCATGCGGTCTCTACGTTCCGAACCCGGCAAACGGCTTCTACAGCCTGTTCCCGGATTTTTCCAACGGACTTTCCATTCCAAGCCTTGCCCCGATTTTCGGAAAACTGGATTTCTCCATTCTGAAAACAGGCGAGTTCTTCGTGATCATGTTTGCATTCCTGTTTGTCGATATGTTTGATACCATCGGAACTCTGATCGGTGTATCTTCCAAGGCAAACATGCTCGACAAAAACGGAAAACTTCCGCGCATCAAGGGCGCGCTGATGGCAGATGCTGTTGCTACCTGCGCAGGTGCTGTTCTTGGTACTTCTACCACAACGACTTTCGTTGAGAGTGCTTCCGGCGTTTCCGAAGGCGGCCGTACCGGTCTTACCGCTGTTACCACTGCAATCCTCTTCGGCCTCGCTCTGTTCCTCTCCCCGATCTTCCTTGCCATCCCGTCCTTTGCAACGGCTCCGGCACTGATCGTGGTAGGCTTCTACATGCTGACCAACGTAGTCAACATTGATTTCAGCGATCTTTCCGAGGCGATTCCGTGCTACATCTGCATCGGAGCAATGCCATTCTTCTACAGCATTTCCGAAGGTATTGCCATGGGAGTTATCTCCTACGTTGCAATCCAGATCCTGAGCGGAAAAGCAAAAGAAAAAAAGATCAGCGTGATCATGTACATCCTGGCTGTTCTGTTTATCTTAAAATACCTTCTTCTGTAATGGCTTTTTAACGATACAGAACTGCATAAAAAGGCTCCTGTCCTACAGATTTTATTCTGTGAAACAGGAGCTCTTTTTATGCTCTGAATCAAAAATTTTTATTCTGCCAGGGTCCGGTAAAAGCAGGTACGGTTTCCGGTGTGGCACGCTGCGCCGACCTGTTCTACTTTGGCAAGAATTGTATCGTTGTCGCAGTCAATCAGAAGCTGTTTTACATACTGCACATGGCCGGAGCTCAGTCCTTTCGTCCAGAGCTCATTGCGGCTTCTGCTCCAGTACGTCATTTTTCCAAGGCGCAGTGTCGTCTCAAACGCTTCTTCATTCATGTAGGCGAGCATCAGCACTTCGTCATTTTCCGCATCCTGTACAACAACCGGAACCATGCCGTCGCTGTTTGTCTTAAAATCCGCCCAGGTAAAATCACATTTTAATGCTTGTTTCATGTCTTGTTCTCCTCTTTTTCTGCTCTTACAGGCTGCCCTTGGTCGAGAGCACGCCGGCAATTCTCGGATCGAAGGAAGTTGCCTCATCGAGTGCCTTCGCAAATGCTTTGAACATCGCCTCGATGATGTGGTGGTTATTTCCGCCGTCAAGCACTTTGATATGCAGATTCATCTGCGCCGCATAGGAAACGGCGTAGAAGAATTCTTTTACCATCTCGGTCTCCATCTCTCCTACTTTCTCCCGCGTAAATTCTGCCTGGAAAGAGAGATACGGTCTGCCGCAGAGGTCAACGGCCGAGAGCACCAGTGTCTCGTCCATCGGAAGGATTCTGTCGCCGTAGCGGCGGATGCCCTGTTTGTCGCCGACTGCCTCGCGGATTGCAGTTCCGAGCACGATACCGGTGTCCTCGATCGTGTGGTGGCCGTCTATATCAAGGTCTCCATCTACAGAAACGGAAAGGTCGAAAAGACCGTGGCGGGCAAAGCCGTCGAGCATATGGTCAAAAAAGCCGATGCCGGTGTGGATGTCGCTCTTTCCCGTTCCATCCAGATTTAATGTCATGCGGATCTTTGTTTCTTTTGTCACGCGTTCTACGCTGGCTGTTCTGTTCTCCACTTACTCTTCCCCCTCAAAACGGACGGCAATCGAATTGGCGTGTGCCGTCAAGCTCTCTGATTTTGCAAAGCTCTCGATATCCTCGTGGATCTCGGAAAGGGCTTCTCTGGAATAATAGATGATGCTGGATTTCTTCACGAAATCGTCTACGGACAGCGGGGAGAAGAATTTTGCGGTTCCGTTCGTCGGCAGGATATGGTTCGGGCCGGCAAAATAGTCACCGAGAGGCTCGCTGGAGTTCTCGCCGAGGAAAATAGCACCGGCGTTATGTACCTTCATCATATCCTCAAACGGGTTCTTCGTCACGATCTCGAGGTGCTCCGGTGCGATGGCATCTACGGTGTCGATCGCTTCCTGATGCGAATCGGTGACAAGGATGTAGCCGAAGTTGTCCAGTGATTTGGAGATGATGTCGCTTCTGGAGAGGACTTTTAAGAAACCGTTTACCTCTTCACTTACCTTCTCTGCCAGTTCCTGGGAGGTGGTAATGAGGATCGCACTTGCAAGCTCATCATGCTCAGCCTGGCTTAAGAGATCGGCTGCCACGAACCGCGGATTTGCAGTCTCATCAGCAAGGACAAGAATCTCACTTGGGCCTGCGATGGAGTCGATGCTGACATTTCCGTATACGGCTTTCTTTGCAAGGGCAACGTAGATGTTTCCAGGTCCTACGATTTTATCGACTTTTGGAATGCTCTCGGTTCCGTAAGCAAGGGCTGCAATTGCCTGTGCACCGCCGATTTTAAAGACGCGGTCCGCACCGGCTTCTTTTGCTGCCGCAAGGACAACCGGGTTGACTTTTCCGTCTCTGCCGCACGGCGTTGTCATGCAGATTTCTTTGACTCCTGCCACTTTTGCCGGAAGAATGTTCATCAGAACAGAGGACGGATACGCTGCCTTTCCTCCCGGAACGTATACGCCGACACGGTTCAGGGCGGTCAGCTTCTGGCCAAGCATCGTTCCGTTCTCGGTAGAGGTGAACCAGCTGTTCTGTTTCTGTTTTTCGTGGAACTCACGGATATTTTTCATGGATCTGCGGATGACACCGATCAGCTCTGGATCTACGATGTTGTACGCCTCATCAATCTCTTCCTGTGTTACTTCTACGGTAGAAGCATCGAGTACCGCGTGGTCGAATTTCTCGGTATATTCGAAAACGGCTGCGTCTTTTCTTGTTTTTACATTCTCAATGATCTCCTGCACGGAAGCCTCGTACGTTCCGTACTGTGTCGGGCTTCGTTTCAGCATATTCTCCAGAATATTTTCTGTGGTCTCTTTTGTCAGTTTTACGATTCTCATACCAGTGCTCCTTTCAGATCCTGAATTAATTTGGTAATTCTCTCATTTTCCATCCGCATGCTCACCTGGTTGACAACCATGCGCGCAGACAGCGGGCAGACCTCCTCGAGAACGGTCAGGCCGTTTTCCCGTAAAGTGCTTCCTGTCTCTACAATATCCACAATCACTTCGGAAAGTCCGACAATCGGTGCCAGCTCGATCGAGCCGTTCAGCTTGATCATCTCAACGGTCTGGTGCTTGCGGTTGTAGAAGTAATCCTTGGCAATGTTTGGGTACTTCGTTGCCACACGGATCTGCTGGTTGTGCTGCAGCAGCTCACGCGCGGACTCCGGTCCGCAGACACACATGCGGCACTTGCCGTAGCCAAGGTCCAATACCTCGTAGAGGCGTCTTCCTTCCTCCAGAATCGTGTCCTTTCCGACGATTCCGATATCCGCTGCGCCGTACTCCACATAGGTCGGCACATCCGGACCTTTGGCGAGGAAGAAACGGAGCTTATGCTCTTCGTCCGTGAAAATCAGCTTTCTCGTATCTTTATTTTTCATTTCATCGCAGGTGATGCCGACTTTTTCCAGCAGCTCCAGCGTCTGGTACGCCAGGCGTCCTTTTGTCAGTGCAATGGTCAAATATCTCATCTTTTTCGTACCCTTCCTCTCCTACAGCTCCACCGGCTGTACTTCTCCTGTCGACAAATCGATAGCAAGCACCGAATCGCTCTTCTGAATATAGACAATGCCGCCGAACTGGTTCTTTCTGCCGTATTCTTCATAATCTGCAAGAACCTTGTCCCTTGCAAAGCAGACCAGCGCGACATCCATGCCCTTGCTTCTGTGCTCGTTAGCAAGTTTTACGGCCAGCGGCTGAAGAAAATCCGGGTAGAGCAGCATCGTTTTCGTATTGGCAATCGGAAGAGAAATTTTCTGGCGCTCCAGTGCATTCATCAGAGATTCCATGACAGTACAGAATCCGATCGCCGGCGCTTTCTTTCCGAAGTGCTGCAGCAGTGCATCGTAGCGGCCGCCTTTTACGATCGGCTCGCCGGTGCCGTAGGTGTAGGCCTGGAAAATAATACCGGTGTAGTAATGGAATTTGCTTAAAAGGCCGAGATCGAAGAAGACGTATTTTTCATAGCCGTAATCTTTAACGATCTCATAGATCGTAGCCAGACGATCGAGTGCCTCTCTTGCCGCCGGATTTCTTGTAAGGCCTTTTGCCTTTTCGAGAATCTCTGCATTTCCGAACAGTTGCGGAACATCACGGAGTGCTTCAAACAGATCACTTCGAAGGTTCTGTTTTGCCAGCAGCTCCTCGGCGCCAAAATGATTTTTAATGGAAATCAGTTCTTTTAATTCGTTCAGAACATCCTCGGCGAGCGCAGCTTCCTCGGCGAGCGCCTGGAAGAAACCTACGTGGCCGATGCTGATCTGGAAATCGGTAAGACCGGCATCCAGCATAACTTTTACGGTCATCGCAATGATCTCTGCGTCTGCCATTGCGGAATCATCGTTTAAGAGCTCGACGCCCATCTGGGTGGACTCTTTTAAGCGGCCCTGATAGCTGCTGCTGTTGACGAAGCTGCTTCCTCTGTAGCAAAGGCGGATCGGCATCGTCTCTTCCATGAAATACATGGAGGCTGCGCGTGCAATCGACGGGGTAAAGTCCGGACGGAGCACAAGGGTGTTGCCGTCGCGGTCAAAGAATTTGTAGAGCTCGCGGGACGGTGTTGTTCCCACTTCTCTTCCGAATACATCAAAAAACTCGAACGTCGGTGTTTCAATATCCTGATATCCAAACGCATGAAATACCTGCTCAATCTGATTCTCCAGGTATAATTTTTTCGTACATTCCTGATTGTAGACATCCCGGACGCCTTCCGGGGTATGAATTAATCGATCCATGTTTTGTTGTCCTCACTTTTTCGCTTTAGTTCACTACCATATTACCATATTGAATTTAAAACTATGGTTAGTATATCGGAAAACATTTTCCCTGTCAACTCAAAATTTTAATCCGCTTTCGAATCCCGTATCTCCAGATCCTTCTGGATTCCGTTCAGGTACGGGACGAGAACGCTGCTTCCCGTTCTGGGAAGGAAGAATGACGTTTCAAGCTCGGTGTAGGAAAAATGCTTCTTTCCGCCGTTCTGTCCGCGGTCCCAGAAGGTTTTCATCGTCTCATACCGCAGGTAATAATATTCGTCCCGCGCCGTAAAATACAGCAGCAGGAAGGAAATCCCCCCCTGCTGCTCGAAATCTTTCATAAACGTGACCTGGTGCTCGTGGATGTTTGCGAGCGGAAAGGAATCCGTTTTGCACTCTTTGGCATCGAAGCAGACGGGAATGCCCTGTACAGCGCCGATGTAATCAACGGTACTCTTCTTTTCAAAATAAGCCAGCGTGATGTGTCTGCTCTCCTTATCTATTTTGATCGGGGTGATCGGCGTCGGCACCTTCTGGATCAGTGCCAGATGCTTGTCACGGTACTGCTCGTTTGTGCGGTTGATCATTTCCTCCAACGTTGATCCGCGGAGTCCCCTCGATGTCCATGCCATAATTCCTGTCCTCGTCTTCGTTCTGTTCTTATTCAATCAGAGAAATTTTGTTCAGCGGCCAGTAGCGCAGAAAGGCCTTGCCGATGATCTTGTCTTTCTCTACGTACGGATTCAGCCAGTAGCGGGAATCCTTTGATACGTTCCGGTTGTCGCCGAGCATAAAGTAGCAGCCCTCCGGCACCTCATACGGTCCGAAATCGCCGACCGGTGTTTCCGGGCAGAAATCATCGCGCAGCGGCTCGGTGGAATCGTTGATATACACCTTTCCGTCGCGGATCGTAACCGTCTCTCCCGGCAGTCCGATGACGCGCTTGATAAACTTCTGCTTCTCGTCGTCCGGATAATAGAAAATAACGATGTCATACCGCTGCGGATCGCTCTTTACATAAGCAAGGCGGTTACCGAAGATCTGGTCTCCGGTCATAATCGTGTTTTCCATGGAAGGAGACGGGATTCTTGCGTTGATGACAATGACCTGCTCCACAAAAACAACGACTGCCACGACAATGGCGATCATTTTTACATATTCCCAGATTTCCCGTCCGATGCTCGTCTCCTCCGTTTTTCTTGGTTTTGTTTCTTTCTTTTCGTTGTCTTTTCGGCTCATAATCCTTCTCCCGTCAAATGTTCTCCCTGTAAAATCCGGCGCACGGATGATGGCAGGGGCGCTGTAAAGGTTTTTCCGGACAGATCCGATAAGGTGCCCGTAAGCTCTGGAAATACCGCCTTCCACGAATGGAGAAGTTGGTATTTCAGTCCGTATTTTTCCCGGAAGCGGCGGTTAAACTCCGCATCCCCGTATTTCGTATCTCCCGCAAGCGGATGACCGATGCTCGCGAGATGGCTGCGGATCTGATGGCTCTTTCCGGTCACCAGCTCAACCTCCAGCAGCGTACAGCCTCTTCCGGCACAGAGCGGCCGGTATGCGGTTTCTATGTAAACAGCATCTCCCTGCTGCTCTCTCTGAATCGAAACACGGTTTGTCCTCTCATTTTTTGTGAGATATCCGCGGATCCGCTCTGTCTCTGTCACGGTTCCTTTTACAACCGTCAGATAGTATTTTCCAACAGCCCGCTCTGCGATCAGTTCTGAAAGCTGCTGCGTCGCCGCAACGGTTTTTCCGGCAAGAATCAGACCGCTGGTGTTCCGGTCCAGACGATTGCAGAGTCCGGCGCGGAACATGGTCTCCTCCCCGGCATTTTTTTCCGAAAGATAGGCGCCGAGCGCTTCGGTAAGGCTCACATCCGTCTCTTTCGCCTTCTGTGAGAGGACACCTGCCGGCTTGTTCAGGAAAATTACTTTTTCGTCTTCATAGACGATATCCAGCTTCGGATACTTTACCTGTTTTCCAGCCGCCGGTTTTTCCGGTGTTTTCCGAAATTTTTCGATGGTCTCTTCCGCCAGATACAGCCGGATCGTATCGCCTGTTTTCAGCTTTTCACTGCCGTCCGCCTTTTTCTGGTTCAGCACAATGTTTTTCTTTCGCAGCATTTTATAGAAGAAACTCTTTGGCGCCTCCTCCATATATTTGGACAGATATTTGATGAGCTGCTGCGCGCAGTCTTTTTCTGTCACGGTCAGTTCTCTCATAGCAATGGTCTCCTACAGTGCCAGCGCCAGCATCGTGTGTTTCACCAGTTCCGTGCGGGACAGATCCGGGTACCGCTCATCCGGTTTGAAGTTTTCACTGGCGCCCTTTTCCAGCTCATCGTAGTTGCGGTTCAGGGAATCGAGGCGCTCCAGAAATGCTTTTTCCCGATCAAAAATCTTCACATGGCATTTGTAGCCGTTGGCACGGATGATCTTGTTCAGATACGTAGCGCAGTCCTCGATCTGTTTCTGGTCTTTGGCGCGCGTGGTGTAGCAGGCGATCTCCTCACCGCAGAACGCCGCTGCTTCGATCATCAGACTCGATTTTTCCTGTGTGATATACATTTCATATCCCATCAGCAGTTTTCCTTTTTTTGCCTCAATGGCATCGTACACTGCTTTGTCCACTGACTTTTGCATAACCATCATGATAAAACCGACGGCGGCGCGGCAGCCCGGCAGACAGCCTACTACGGCGACAACCGTAAAAATGTTGCTCTTGTTTCCGTCTGCAAGCACAAGCCCGACAATAAAAACGATGGCCGGAAGGACGAACAGTCCCAGTGTCACAAGCAGTCTTTTTTTCTTTTCCCGGCGGATATAGCCGTAATCCCCTTTTCTGATCTTCATTCTTCTGTCATTTCCCTTCTTCGATAAGATCCCCGCTCATCTTCTGCGTGTTTATTTCTTTTTGTGCACGTTGCGGAGCGTCTTTTTCGGCCGTCCGCCTGTTTTGGCTTTTCCCTGTCCGGAACGGTCATTCGCCGTCTTCTGGCCAAAGCCTTTTCCGTTGGACCCTTTTCCTCTTGACGGTTTTCCTGCCTCCCCGGCCATCTTTCTCGGTCGTACGAGACATTTCGGTCCGAATCCGATCAGATCCTCCCGGTGTGTCCGGCGCAGTGCCTCGCAGACGAGCTCATAGTTCTCCGGATTCCGGTACTGAATCAGCGCACGCTGCATCGCCTTCTCATGCGGCGATTTCGGCACGTAAACCGGATCCATCGTCCGCGGGTCAAGACCGGTATAGTACATACAGGTGGAAAGTGTGGAAGGCGTCGGATAGAAGTCCTGTGCCTGCTCCGGGATAAATCCCATATCGCGGATGTACTCGGCAAGCTCCACCGCATCCTCCAAGTCACACCCCGGATGGGACGACATAAAATACGGAAGTGCGTACTGCTGCTTCCCCGTCTTTTTGTTGCACGCATCGAAGCGGCGGATAAATTCCTGATATACTTCGTGGCGCGGTTTTCCCATATAGGAAAGCACACGGTTCGAAACGTGCTCCGGCGCAACGCGGAGCTGACCGCTGACGTGATCCTTTACCAGCTCGGAAAGGAACGTCTGGTCTTTATCGGCCAGGACATAGTCAAAACGGATGCCGGAGCGGATAAAGACTTTCTTCACGCCCGGAATGTCTTTTAATTCCCGCAGCAGCTTCACATAATCTCTGTGATCTGCCACCATATTTTTACACGGCTCCGGGAAGAGACAGTTCCGGTTCGGGCAGGCGCCTTTGGTGAGCTGCTTTTTGCATGCCGGACCGCGGAAATCCGCCGTCGGGCCGCCGACATCGTGAATATAGCCTTTAAATTCTTTTTCCTGAACCATCTGCCGCGCTTCCGCCAGAATGGATTCGTGGCTTCTTGTCTGCACAACGCGTCCCTCGTGGAACGTCAGCGCGCAGAAACTGCAGGATCCAAAGCAGCCGCGGTTGCTCGTCAGACTGTATTTGATTTCCCCAAGCGCCGGCACACCGCCGTCTTTTTCATAGCTTGGGTGATAGGCGCGCATGTATGGAAGCGCATAGACATCATCCATCTCCTGCTCTGTCAAAGGACGGGAAGGCGGATTCTGTACAATGTAGCCCTGGCCCTCATACGGCTCTGCCATCGGCTTCGCATTGATGGCATCGGTATTTTTATACTGAATCGCAAAGCTCTCCGCATACGTCCGCTTGCTCTCCCGCACCTCCTCGAATGACGGCAGCACCACCGGGTCAATCAGGTGATCCAGCGTTTTGCTCCGATAAACGGTTCCCGGAATAAAGGTGACATCATGAACGTCAATGCCGGCCGCAAGTGCATCTGCAATCGCTACGATCGAAAGTTCTCCCATTCCGTACGAAATCAGATCCGCACCGGAATCGAGAAGGACGGAGCGGCGCACCTGGTCAGACCAGTAATCGTAATGCGAAAGGCGCCGGAGCGATGCCTCGATGCCGCCGAGGATCATCGGTGTATGTTTATACGTTCTCCGGATCAGATTGCCGTACACGGTAACCGCGCGGTCCGGCCGTTTTCCCATGACACCGCCCGGCGTAAAGGCATCTGTTTTTCGGTGCTTTTTCGCCACGGTATAATGGTTGACCATGGAATCCATATTTCCGGAAGAGACAAGAAAGCCAAGACGCGGTTCACCGAAAATCGAAATGCTGTTCTCGTCCTTCCAGTCCGGCTGTGAGATGATGCCGACGGAATAGCCGTTCGCCTCGAGCACACGGCTGATGATTGCCGGTCCGAACGAGGAATGGTCCACGTAGGCATCTCCGATGACATAGACAAAGTCAAACTGTTCGATTCCCCGTTCCTTCATCTCTTCTCTTGTAATTGGTAAAAAAGGCATGCTTTACTTTCCTTTCTGTGTTTCGGCGTCCGCTATGCCAAGCGCCGCTTTTTCTTCCTGCGTCAGGAGACGGGCACTGCCCTTTGGCAGCGCCGGATCAAGTTTCAGGCTCCCCATCGACAGCCGTTTCAAATAGACGACCGTTTTTCCGACCTTCTCAAACATGCGCTTGATCTGGTGGAAGCGGCCCTCACAGATGGTAATGCGGATCCGGCTTTCAAAAATGCCAGGCTCTTTTTCTGTCGTTTCCAGAATGGTAAGCTCGGCCGGAAGTGTCGGTTTGTCGTCCCCAATGTCGAGCCCTTCGGCAAATGCCTGCCGATCTTCTTCTGTCACTTTTCCGTCAATCACGGCCTCATACACTTTCGAGACATGCGATTTCGGAGAGAGCAGCCGGTGGGAAAGGGCTCCGTCGTTCGTAATCAGCAGCAGCCCTTCGGTGTCCTTGTCGAGCCGTCCGACCGGAAAGAGGTCTTTTCTTGCCGCATCACTTAAAAGATCGAGTACGGTCCGGTCACGGCGGTCCTCCGTCGCAGAGACGACACCCGCCGGTTTGTGGAGCATCCAGTATTCCATTTTCACATAGGAAATGCTGTTTCCGTCCACAGTCACCTGCGCTTCATCCGGGTCGACTTTCAGTTCCGGGGCTTTTGCCGTAATTCCGTCTACGGCCACCCGTCCCTTCCGGATCAGGGCCTTTACTTCCTGGCGTGTTCCCACACCCATGTCCGCCAGATATTTATCGAGTCGTAATTTACTCATACCATCCGCCATCCTGCATAATATTTATTCTTTAACGTTCCGTTGTTTATTTTTCCCCAGCCAAGTGGGAAATCATCCAGGCACACAAGCACCCAGCCCTTTTTCCCCTGACACTCTTCTTCGGAAAACGAGAGTGTCTCACCCTTTAAGTAGCGCATGACACGGTCATCTCCCTTGGGAATGGTCAAACACGAAACGTATTCTTCTTTTTTCAGATACGCCGCCAGCGCCTGGGACGGCTCGAAGCGGTTTTTCTTTACGGTGCCAAGCGAAAGTCCGGTCCGCAGATAGCGCAGACCCTTTGCCGCACAGACACCTTCCGGCAGAAAATAGAGCTGGTCTTTCACAAGGGCAAACGAACCATTCTTCCAGTCCACGCGCACGCCAGCAAGAAACTCTTCCGCCTCTTTCGGCAGCTTCTTTGTCGTTTCCAAAAGGCGGGACGGCTGCCGTTTCCGGCTCTCTCCCTGCTTTTTCAGGAGCGCCACGAAATGGCCTTCTCCCTCCATCCGCTGCGGGAAAATATGAACGCACCGGGAAAGATCGCGGCCATTCACGGATACTCCCGGCGCAAACCCTTCGTAACCCGGGGTAATTTCCTGCACTTCCATATCCGGATGCGCATCCAGCAGCCCTGCGATGACCTCTTCGTTCTCCTTTACAGAAAACGTACAGGTAGAGTACAGCAGCTCTCCGCCCTCTGCAAGCATCTGATACGCCTGCTCGATCAGTTTTTTCTGGATCGGCACATAATGCTCCGGCCCATTTTCACTGTAGTAGCGCAGCATTGAGCTCTCTTTTCGGAACATGCCCTCCCCAGAGCACGGCGCGTCAAGAAGGATCTTGTCAAAAAAGGCCGGATACAAGGTTACTAATTTTTCCGGATCCTCGCTCGTCACGAGAAGACGTCCCACTCCCTGGATTTCCAGGTTGCGCAGCAGCGCCTTCGCCCGCGAATTGCTGATATCGTTTGCCAGCAGCATGCCGCCCTCACCGATCCGGCTTCCCAGCTCCGTTGCCTTTCCGCCCGGTGCCGCACAGAGATCGAGCACACGGTCATCCGGCTCAATTGGAAGGCGGGATGCCGGTGTCATCGCACTCGGCTCCTGCAGATAATACAGGCCCGCATAGTAATCGGCATCCTTTGCCGGATTGCAGCTCTCTTCATCGTAATAAAATCCATTTGGGATCCACGGAACCTTCTTAAGCGGAATATCGGTCCGCCTAAGAAACTCTTCTGTCGAAATTTTTCCGTTGTTTACCCGCAGTCCTCTATGTACCGCCTCGTCAAATGTCTTGCGGTATGCCTCATATTCTTCCTCACCGAGCAGCTGTTTCATCTCCTGCTCAAAGGCTTCCGGCAGTGTGATCATATCCGTTTATCCCCTTTTGTTCTAAAGTTCGTCTGTAATTGCCTGTGCGCGGTATCCCTCTGCAATTAGATCCAGTTCTTTGTGGAACCGTTTTAACTCCTGCAGATCGTTCTGCGCATAGATGTGATAAAACTCATCCTGAATTTTTTCTATTTCGCGTTTGTTCGTCACCTTGTAAAGATTCTCGATATTATTCAGGATATCCGTGATCAGATTCCGCTGTATCTGGGAGGAATTCTGTGCATCCATAATCTCACTCCGCACAGAGGACATCTCATTATCCAGCACAATAATCGCCTTTGCAGCTGCACTTAAGCGCTCCCGGATGTGATCCGGAATGTTTGCCTTATATTTGTACTGCAGCGAGTGCTCAATCGTCGCCCAGAAATCCATCGCCATCGTGCGGATCTGGATTTCCACCTGGATGCGCTTCGGGCCGTTCATCGTCTCCACGGTATAGTAAACAATGAGGTGATAGCTCCGGTAACCGCTGTCCTTCATGTGGCGGATGTAGTCTTTCTCGCTCTTAATCTCAATATCCGACCGCTTCTGGATCAGGTCGGCAACCTTTTCGATATCTTCAACGAACTGGCAGATGATGCGGATGCCCGCGATATCCTCCACCTGCTCCTCCATCTCTTCGGGCACAATGCCCTTTCTCTGCATTTTTTCCAGAATACTGGAAACACTCTTCACACGGCCGCTCACGCTCTCGATCGGTGAGTACAGCCCTTTTCCGTGGTGCTCCTTGATCAGATGCCGGAATTTCACCTGTAATTCCTTGACAGCCAGCTCGTATGGTTCCAGAATCTCATGCCATAACAGTATATCCATGTCCCCTAATCTCCTTTTTTGCTCCTGCTTTCAGCCATTTTTCTTATCGGATGGTAAACGCTTTGGAAATTCAATCCCCACCCTGTTACTTTATGCCTGTCTTTTCTGTTTTATGACTGTTTTTCAGAAACTTTTTTGAAATAGACACGGGCAGTTTTTTATGCCTGCCGTTTCGAAAGCTGCTCCAGAACGCGGCACAGGTACTGATACGTTCTCTCCACGGAGGAAATCGAAAGCCGCTCCTCGGTCGTGTGGATTGCTTTCATGTTCGGGCCGAAAGATACACAGTCAAGACCGGAAAGCTTTTCATAGAACAGACCGCATTCCAGTCCGGCATGAATCGCTTCCACTGCCGGTTTCTGTCCATACATGGCTTCATATTCCGCCACCATCAGATCGCGGAGGGCAGAATCCTCTTTATACTCCCATGCCGGGTACGCGCCCTCTACGTGGAACTCACCGCCCAGGAAACCGATCAGATACTCCAGCTTGTCGGAAAGGGCTTCCTTTGCACTTCCCACGGAGCTCCGCACACTTGCACACGCATGCAGGTGATCCGGCTCTAATTTCAGAATACCGAGGTTCAGGGATGTTTCCACCAGTCCCGGGATCTGGCCGCTCATCTTCTGTACCCCGTTCGGAAGATTCATCAGGAAAAAGACGGTTTTCTGCAGGCTGACCGGATGAAGCGCCGGTGCAGCGCCCTCGCCTGTTTTCTCTACCGTAACGGTAATACCGTCATCTGTTCCGCTGTACTCTCTGCAAAGATTTTCGGTGAAGCGTGATGCTTCCTCTTTTAAGATCTCTTTCTCTCCGCCGTCGATGGCAAGAAGCATGCGGGTTGTCCGCGGAATGGCGTTGTCTTTTAAACCGCCCTCCAGCTCGATCAGGGCATAATCCATCTTTCCTGCCAGTTCGTACAGGAAACGGCCCGCCAGAATGTTGGAGTTGGCACGGTTTTTGTGGATTTCCGTACCGGAATGGCCACCGGCAAGACCGGAAATCGTCACTTCCATCTGCTCACCCATCACTTCGCTTCTGCGCACCGGCAGATCCATCATGGCTGTCATACCGCCTGCGCATGATACAGTGAGAATGCCTTCCTCTTCAGAATCCATATTTAACAGTGTTCTTCCCTTTAATTCATTCCCGTTTAATGCTGCTGCGCCGAGCAGTCCGATCTCTTCATCCGTCGTAATCAGTGCCTCGATGGCCGGAAGCTGCAGATCATCCGATTCCAGCACAGCCAGCATATAGGCAACGGCAATTCCGTCGTCTCCGCCAAGCGTCGTGTCCCTGGCATAAATCTCATCGCCGTCGATGTGAAGCTCAAGGCCGTCCTTCGTAAAATCGTGGCTGCTGCCCGGCTTCTTCTCGCAGACCATATCGCAGTGGCCCTGCAGAATCACGGTCGGAGCCAATTCACATCCCTTCGATGCCGGGCGGCGGATGACCACGTTGTTGGACGCATCCTGATACCAGGATAATTCATGGTCCCTTGCAAACTGAACCAGATAGTCGCTCACTTCTTTTGTGTTTCCGGAGCCGTGCGGAATGCGGCAGAGCTCTTCAAAATAATAAAATACACGTTCTGGTTTTAATCCTGCTAATACGCTCATTTTTTCTTCTCCCATCTTCTTTTTTTCAAAGCTTCGTCATACTCTATTTTAGAAAGCGGGAGGAGGTTCGAACGTCATGAAAAAATCACTTTTATTTCTCTCTTCCCTGCTTCTTTTTTTCTGTCTTCTTATCTTTCCCGCGCGGACTTTTTTCTATGCCTGCGAGGGTGTCAATCTCTGGTTTCATACCATTCTTCCGTCACTTCTGCCGTTTCTGATTCTGACATCTCTTCTTCTGGAAACAGGAGCCGCACGGCGGATCTCTGCCCGTGCAGAAGTTTTTTTTCAAACGGTTTTCGGTCTTTCCCCGGCTGGGTTTTATGCACTTTTTCTCGGTCTTTTCTGCGGTTTTCCCATGGGAGCGCGCATCACTGCCCAGCTCTATGAGGCAGAAGAAATTGACCGGAACGAAGCGTGCTATCTTTTAACCTTCTGCAGCAGTCCGAGTCCTGCCTTTCTGTCTTCCTATGTTATCTTAACTGCGTTTTCCGGACAGATCCATCCCGGCTTCGTCTTCGGCGTGCTTTACGGTTCCAATTTTCTAACTGGTTTTCTGTTCCGGCTTGTTTTCCGCCGCTTCCGCCTGCACCGGCACACCGCCCATCGGACACATTCCATGGAAAAAAAAGAGATGTCAAAACAGACTTCCAAAGGAAACCTGCTGGACACCTCTATCATGAACGGATTTGAAATCATTACACAGCTTGGCGGATACATCATCCTGTTTTCCATTCTGTCCGGACTTCTGATGGATCTGCATCCGTTTGGTTCCGCCTCGCCCCTGCTCTGCGGCGTGCTGGAAATCACGACGGGAATCGCACAGCTTGCCGCGTCCTCTCTTCCTTACGCCGGAAAAGTCTCTGCTGTCCTTACCTGCGCCGCCTTCGGCGGTCTCTCTGTCGCTGCCCAGACAAACTGTATGATCCATAACAGCGGTCTGCCCCTCTGGCCTTATCTTGCCGGGAAGCTCTGCTGTGCTGCTTTCGCAGGAACGCTTGGTTTATTCCTCTTCGCTTTCCTCTTCTGATGCCGGATCATATTCCGGTACGACAACTTCTTCCTCTGGCTGCTCTTCTTCCGGAGCACCCTGCGGGGAGAGCTCACTTCTGTTCTGAACAACGGTATTGTAGCAGCTTGTCAGGGATTCTACAAAGCTGTTGTATTTCTCTCCTGCATCGTTTAATGCAGTCGTCATAATATTGCTTAAGTTGGCAAGCATATCATCGGTATATCCGATGGCGCCGAGACGGATGCTGTTGGCATCGTTGGTTGCAGCATCCAGGATTTCCTGTGCCTGCTGGTTTGCATTGTTGACGGTCTCATTTGCCTGTGCGTATGCTGTCTGCATCACTTCACTCTGCTCTACCATCTCTCTTGCCTTTGCCTGTGCCTCTGCAATGATGGCATCTGCCTTGTTCTGTGCGTCTGCCAGAATCGCATCTTTGTTGCTGATGATCTTCTGGTACCGTTTGATCTCGTCCGGTGTTTTCAGACGGAGCTCACGGAGAAGCTCTTCTAATTCTTCTTTATTTACAACGATTTTGGTGGTAGACAGCGGCTGATATTTACAGCTCTCTACATACTCCTCAATTTCTTCGATGATCTGTTCAATTCTGCTGCTCATTTTAATTCTCCTTATCTTTTATCCTGCGGCATTCCTTCTGAATTTCGGGCGGCATACTTTGCGCGGATTTCTTTTTCCACAAAATCCGGAACAAATTTGTGAATGTCGCCGCCAAAAGCAGCTACTTCTTTTACTACCGTGGAGCTGAGGTACGCATACTCCAGCGAGGTAATCAGAAACGTGGTATCTACTTCCGGTTCCAGAACGCGGTTCGTCTGTGCCATCTGCAGTTCATATTCAAAGTCTGTGATCGCGCGGAGTCCGCGGACGATCGTATGCGCCTGGCATTCCTTCGCAAAATCAACAGCGAGCCCGCTGAAAGAACGGACTTCGACATTTGGAATGTCCTGGGTCGCTTTCTTTAGTATATTAACACGTTCTTCCACAGAAAACAACGGAGATTTTGAGGAATTATGTAAAACTCCCACGATTACGCAGTCAAAAAGCTTGGATGCACGCAGAATGACATCCAGATGACCATACGTTACAGGGTCAAAAGTTCCCGGGTATACGGCTGTCTTCATGATTCTTTTACTCCTTCGTATTTGCTTTTCGGGGTAAGGAATACATGGACATTTGTCTTATAGATTTTTTTCTTCAGAATTTCGTATCCGGCATCCTCCGCCCAGTCGAAATCAGTATTCAGCGATGCTTCTACAATAATTAAGGTATCCTCACCGATAAAAGAGGCGTCGCGGAACGCATACAGCACGTCCTTTTCCAGTCCCTTATCGTATGGCGGGTCCATAAAAATGCAGTCAAAAGGCTCCTGTCCCTGAAGCGACTGCAGAGCTGCATGCGCTTCCATGGGCAGGAGCACTGCCTGCTGTTCCAGCTTCGTAAATTTTAAATTCTGCCGGATACAGTCTGCTGCAGCTTTGTTCTGCTCTACGAACCACGCGCGCTCGGCGCCGCGGCTCAACGCCTCGATTCCGATCGCCCCGCTTCCGGCGAACAGATCGAGAAAACGCGCATCCGGCAGATACGGCTGAAGCATGTTAAATAAGGTTTCTTTGATCCGGTCCGTCGTCGGCCGGGTCTGTCTGCCGGGAACCGTCTTTAATGGAAGACTCCGGCATTTTCCTGCTATTACTCTCATGTTGGTCTTATTTTCGTCCTTACTGTTTTTGTTTGATGGATCAGTCGGCTTTCAACTGCTCTCTCCAGTCCAGATCTCCTCTTGCAAGTCCCAAAATCAGAGACTCCGCGGTTCCGATATTTGTTGCAATCGGGATATTGTACTGGTCGCAGGTACGGATAATTTTGTAGACATCCGGCTCTTTCGGATTGATCATCGTCGGATTGTAAAAGAAAACTACCATATCCATATCGCCGCGTTCAATCATCTCGGTAAACTGTTTGTCTCCGCCTACGCTTCCAGGCAGAAACTTGTGTACATGAAGGTTCGTCACCTCTTCAATCCGCCGTCCGGTGGTTCCGGTGGCGTACACCTCATGTTTCATGAGGATTCCCTTGTATGCAATACAGAAATCCTCGATCAGACTCTTCTTGCTGTTGTGTGCTATGATTCCAATATTCATTACTGCAAACCGCCCCTTCTCCTGTTTTTACTACCATGTACAGCAATTATAACAAATTTATTTTCAATACGCAATTCTTTTTGTGAATTTTTTACACAGTTTTTATATTTTTTTCTGCCGTTCCATTTTTCCTTCTTCTTTTACTTTCTCCGCTTTTCCGGAAAAAATACAGAATCTGGAAGTTTATTTTTGTTTTCTTTCCACATACTATGACCGTAGCAGAACAGATGAAAAACACATCCGGATCTGCTTCACAGCAGCTTTTAACAAGCACAAAGATAAAGGAGGGAATGAACATGGCGAATCGTTCATCGAATACCGCAGCAGTACCAGAAGCAAAAGGCGCTCTGGACAAATTCAAATTTGAGGTGGCAAGCGAACTCGGCGTGCCGCTCAGTGATGGCTACAACGGTAACCTGACTTCCAAACAGAATGGTTCTGTCGGAGGTTATATGGTCAAAAAGATGATTGAGCAGCAGGAACGCCAGATGTCCGGCGGTTCTTCTGGCCAGTACTAATCATCCCGGTATAACATCCTGATGCCGGAACAGGCATCAAAAAGCGTGAGCTCTTTTCTTTTCGGAAAAGCTCACGCTTTTTTCTTGCTCCTGCAGAGCTGGTACATAATACTTACAGATCAATGCTTCCGGTTACATCATCATTGATTACGTAGTAAGCAGTAAATTCCTCCGGTTTTACATAAACCTTCAGGCTCTTTAATTCCTCTGCTTTCTTGCCATATCCTTCGATCCAGATCTGCTGGATTCTCTCGTACAGATCTTTCTCCTTGATTTCTCTTCCGCCGAACTGCAGAATCATCTCCTGCTCCGCTTCTTTCTTTGCTGCTTTTGCAGGTGATTTTTTCTCTGCCGGCTTTTTCACTGCTGCTGGTTTTTTCGGTGCAGCCGCTTTCTTTGTCGTTGTT
Organism: Blautia sp. AF19-13LB; assembly: GCF_003479105.1. Taxonomy (NCBI): domain Bacteria; kingdom Bacillati; phylum Bacillota; class Clostridia; order Lachnospirales; family Lachnospiraceae; genus Blautia; species Blautia sp. AF19-13LB. Next base: position 367,619 of record NZ_QUGO01000001.1, on the reverse strand, counting down.
TTCTTTGCTGTTGTGCGGGTTGTTTTTGCAGCTTTTGCTGCCGGTTTTTCTTCTGCTTTTGCAGGTGCTTCCTCTGCTGCTGCAGTTTCCTTTACAACTTCTTTTGCAACTTCTTTTACAGCTTCTTTCTCTGCCGCGGTTGTTTTTTCTGCTGCTTTGGTCTCTACTTTTACTGTCTCGTTCTCTGCTGTCTTAGCCTGGGCAGCTGGTTTTTTCTTTACCATATCTGTTTCCTCCCATTTGGACCGGCCCTGTATATTTTGGAAGAGCCGTCCTGCGAACTATCATTCAGGCGAACGCTTGACACTCACGGTCCGCACATTTTTTGATTCCTTGTTTATGATACATGAATTTTTTTGTCATTTCAAGTAATATCTGATTTCGCACGAATTTTCCACGAAATTGTACAGTCATTTTCCATATTATCCAATCAGGCTGTTATTTTTATCCGATTTTGCATTTTAAAGCCGGATTTTTTTGTAACTTTTCACAATCCAATGTCGTGGTTTTCCAGATCAAGATACGATTTCATTACCTTTTTCAGCAGTTCATGCTCCGGTTTTTCAAAATAAGGATCGTCGGCAAGCAGTTCTGAAGCCGCCTCACTCGCTTTCTGCAGGATATCGGCATCCCGGAAAATATCTGCCATCTGGAATTCCATATCCCCGCTCTGGCGCGTTCCCAGCAGATCGCCGCTGCCGCGCAGTTTCAAATCTTCCGAAGCAATATAAAACCCGTCGTTCGAATGGTTCAGGATTTCCAGACGTTTGGCGGTCTCCTGATCTTTGTTTCCGCGGATGAAAATACAGTAGGACTGATGCTCTCCTCTTCCGACACGTCCGCGGAGCTGATGGAGCTGTGCAAGGCCGAACCGTTCGGCATTTTCCACCATCATCACCGTCGCATTCGGCACGTTGACACCGACCTCCACGACTGTCGTCGAGACGAGTACCTGGATTTCTCCGCTGGCGAACCGCTCCATGATCTCGTTTTTCTGCGCCGCCTTCATCTGTCCGTGCAGCATCTCTACTGTGATGCCCGGCAGCTCTTTTTTCAGGAGCTGTGTATAGTCGGTGACGTTTTCCGCTTCCAGACCCTCGCTCTCCTCCACCATCGGGCAGATCACATACGCCTGACGGCCCAGTTCGACCTGACGCGTGATAAAGCGGTAAGCTTTTGGACGGTAAGAAGTATCCACCACACAGTTTTTGATCGGCAGACGCTTCGCCGGAAGTTCATCAATCACAGAAATCGAAAGATCTCCGTACAGAATGATAGCTAGGGTTCTTGGAATCGGCGTTGCACTCATAACGAGAACATTCGGCGGTTCCCCTTTTTCAGCAAGTGCCGTTCTCTGCCGGACACCGAAGCGGTGCTGTTCGTCTGTGATGACAAGCGCCAGATTTTTGTACTGTACCTTTTCCTGAATCAGTGCATGTGTGCCGATCACCATTTTGCAGCTTCCGTCTTCCAGACTGGCATAGATTTCCCGGCGTTCTTTTGCTTTCGTGGATCCAGTCAGAAGGCGGGGATTGTATTCCGTCAGATTGTTTTCTTTCAACAGAGTGCAGAGCGATTCATAATGCTGCCGCGCCAGAACCTCCGTCGGAACCATCAGCGCCGATTGGTAGCCGTTCTCAGCTGTCATAATCATTGCAAGGAATGCCAGAATCGTCTTTCCGCTTCCGACATCTCCCTGTACCAGCCGCGCCATGTGGGTATGGCCTTTTAAGTCCCGCTCCAGTTCGCCCCACACGCGCATCTGTGCATTCGTGAGACGGTACGGCATATTTTCGATGACTTCCTCCGTCTTCCAGACGGCGCGGATCGGGAACACATTGGTAATTCCCTCCGTCTGCTCTTTTAACTGCCGCAGGGACAGGATGAAGAGAAAAAACTCTTCGAACACAATTCTGCGCCGCGCCGTTGCCAGATGCTCCTGGTCTTTTGGAAAATGAACCTCATGGAGGGCATAATTGATTTCACAGAGTTCATACCGGGCACGGATTTTCTCCGGCAGATAGTCCTGCGCAGGTGCGCATCGTTCCAGCACCTGTGCTACGGCCTTGCTCACCATCTTGTTCGTGAGACCGGCTGTCAGCCCATAAACCGGCTGAAGACTTGCCAGAAGCTCATGGTATGCGGCAGGAGTGAAGATTTCCGGCTGCTCCATCACGAGACGGCCTGATTTTTCCTGTATCTTTCCGCGGAAGATAAAAACACTGCCTTTCTTCAGCGTGCTCCGCAGAAACGGCATATTAAACCAGGTAAGCTGCAGCCGCACCGGCTCCTCGTAGAGTTCCAGGACAACGACGCTCTTTCTCTGGTTTCCTTTTACCGACGGACTGTGGACAATTCTTCCGTATACCGCATTCTTTTCCTCTTGTCTGCATTCGCGAAGGGGAACCGGCTCTGCATAGCAGTCATAATCTCTTGGATAATAATGCAGAAGCTGCTGCAAATTGTAGATTCCTACTTTTGCAAACAGCTTCTCCGTTTTTTCACCGATCCCCTTCAGTGTTGTCAGGGGTTCCGTATTCATATTTTTCTTTCCTTACTCTTATTCAACCGAAACGACACAGTAGTAAATCGGCTGTCCGCCATAGTTTACTTCCACATCGCAGTCCGGATATGCCTGCTCGATTTTTTCGCCAAGACTTTCGGCATCTTCCTCACTCATATCTTCACCGTAGTAGATGCTGATCAGCTCGCTGTCCTCATCGACCATGGCGCGGATGGTTTCTTCTGCAACGGTAAGAATATCCTGTCCGACAGCGAGAAGTCCGTGATCGCCAAGTCCCATGATGTCGCCCTGATGGATCTCTTTCTCATCGATGTGGGTATCACGTACCGCGTACGTTACCTGACCGGTTTTCACCATCTGGATGCCCTCTGTCATGGCCTCCTCGTTCTCTTCTGCAGATTTCTCCGGCACATAGCTGATCATGGCTGTGATGCCCTGCGGAACGGTTTTGGTCGGAACAACGATGATATTTTTGTCCTCAGTCATGGCTTTTGCCTGATTTGCTGCGAGGATGATATTTTTGTTGTTCGGCAGAATAAAGATATTCTTTGCATTGACCTTCTCAATTGCAGTCAGCATATCCTCGGTGCTCGGGTTCATGGTCTGACCGCCCTCGATCAGGTAATCAACACCGAGTCCCTGGAAGATCTCTTTGATTCCCTCTCCGATGGACACGGCGATGAATCCGTTCTCCTTCGGCGGCTGTTTTGCTGCTTCTTTTCTCTTCTTATCTTCCTCTGCCTGCTGTACTGCGATCTTTTCTGCGTTCTTGATCAGGCGCTCCTGATGCTCCTCACGCATGTTGTCGATCTTCATTCTGGTCAGCTGTCCGTACGTCAGCGCCTTGGAAATTGCTTTTCCAGGATCGTTGGTATGTACGTGTACCTTAACCAGCTCGTCGTCTGCAACGAGAACGATCGAATCTCCGATTCCGTTCAGGAAATCTTTGAATGCATAAACCTCTTCATCCGGAAGCGGGTTTTCCAGCATAATGATAAACTCGGTGCAGTAGCCGAATTTGATTTCTTTTTCTGTCTCTTTGGACGGTCTGACAAATTCTGTCTTTGCTTCCGGCATCTCGAAATTCAGATCAATCTCTTTCCCGAGGAACGCGTCATATGCGCCCTGCAGTACGGTTAAGAGACCCTGTCCGCCGGAATCCACAACGCCTGCCTCTTTTAATACCGGCAGCATCTCTGGTGTCTGGGAGAGCACGTACTCTGCATGCGCGAGAACGTCCTCGATGAATGCGTTCAGATCTTCACTTTCCGGTGCAAGCTCTGCTGCTTTCTCTGCTGCTCCCTTTGCCACGGTCAGGATGGTACCTTCTTTTGGCTTCATAACGGCTTTGTATGCAGTCTCGACTGCTTTTTCCATTGCCTCTGCAAGAATCTCTGCATTCAGCTCTTGATAGTCGCGGATCTTCTTGGTAAAGCCACGAAGGAGCTGGGAAAGAATAACGCCGGAGTTACCTCTGGCACCGCGCAGAGAACCGGAAGAGATTGCCTTGGAAAGGTTGTACATGTTCACTTCTGTGAGCGAGTTTACTTCCTTGACTGCGGACATGATCGTCAGCGTCATGTTGGTACCTGTGTCGCCGTCCGGTACCGGGAACACGTTCAGCTCATTGATCCACTCTTTCTTTACTTCCAGATTTTTTGCACCAGCCAGAAACATTTTTGCCAGTAAGCCGGCATCAATTGTATTTGTAGCCACTTTCTTCATTTCCTCCTATTACCATCAGTCGATGACGCGAACGCCTTCAACCAGGATGTTGATTTTTTCAATTTCCATTCCGGTGAACTCTTCCACCTTGTATTTCACATTATTGATCAGGTTATCTGTTACGGCAGAAATACTGACTCCGTAAGAAACAATCACGTGGAAATCCAGGGAAATTTTATTTTCCGAAATCGATACATTAATTCCGTGTGTCAGACTCTCTTTTTTCAGAAGTTTGACCAGTCCATCTTTCATGTTTACCGCTGCCATTCCGACAATGCCGAAGCACTCCACAGCAACGCTGCCCGCGTACAGGGCGATTACATCCGGATTGATTACGATTTCTCCCAAGCCTGTATTCATACGACCTTTCATGCCTTGTATCCTCCAATTCCATCATACTATTCAAAACACATGGAGACAGGAATAACTGACTCCACTCTACGATACATTATAACCGCTTTTCCGCAAAAAAGAAAGTTTAAAATGAAAAACCTTCAAAATTCATATAATTTTTTCATTTTTTACTTGCAAAACCGGTATAGATCTGTTAGAATGACTTATGTTGTGAGTCTAAAATGCGTTTTGACTCAAGTACGTATGTCAAGGAGGTGCAATCATGGCAAAGTGTGCAATTTGTGAGAAGGGTGCTCATTTCGGAAACAACGTAAGTCATTCACATAGAAGAAGCAATAAAATGTGGAAATCTAACGTAAAATCTGTCAAAGTTAAAGTTGACGGTGTACCGCAGAAAATGTACGTATGTACTTCCTGCTTAAGATCCGGAAAAGTAGAGCGTGCATAAGTTGAATGGTTAAAAGGCCTTTCCAGTCCGGGAAGGCTTTTTTGCTGTTCAAAAATAGAATTAAGATTTTAAAAAAAGTTTTGGGAAGAGCAAACAGGACATAAGTTTTCGCTTATGCCCTGTTGTGCTCTATTTTTTATATTTTAAAAGGGAGAAAAAAATAGCGTGGTCTCTTAAGCTGAACCTGCCAACGATCCATATGCTTAGCAAAAGAAAAAGAGCATCCTACCGAAACTTTCGTTCTGGTAAGACGCCCTCGTCTTGATCTATGATATTAGTATAGTTGGCTGATTCATTTAAGATGGACTTATTATAGCGCAGCTTTCTTCATTTTGCAAGTATTTCTCTGTACAAATCAGCCAGTTCATTTCCGATCTTTTTGTGCATCTTTCACTATTCCCCTGTATTGCAGAACAGATGATATCCCACGCACAGCAGCAGAGCGGCCGCAAGAACCGTAAGAAATGAGCTGCGGATCATCAGGCTGATGAGAAGCCCGACCCCCATCCAAAACAGCAGAAAACCTAAAATTCTGCACAAACGAGCTTACTCCTTATCCGCCTCTTGGTTTATTATATGCTCTACTTTCTCTGCGGTATACCCGTCCTCTTCCTTTTTGCCGGTAAAGCGGCTGATCAGATCCGGAGCCATGTCAATGATTTTGGTCACAGCATCCTGGTTTTTGATGTTGACCAGACGCGTTCCGTTTTTGCTGATGACAAGAACGGCGCTCGGAGAAATTTTTCCGCCCATACCGCCTCCTGCATTGTTCTTTGCATTTTCTGCGAATGCACCCGCTCCCACGCCGAAGGAAACGTCTACCAGCGGCAGAAGAATCGTATCCTCAATGTGGATCGCCTCACCTACGACCGTCTTTGTTGTGATAAAACTGTCCATTCCGCGGAACAGTGCTTCTATGGTATTCTGAAATGTGTTGTCCTTTTCTGCCATCTTTTAGGCCTCCTTGTGTTTGAAATGTCGTATGGTTTTCCGAAGATTCTGATCCCGGAATAATCGAAGTGCAATGCCGGCTGCTGTCACAGCCTGAAAACTTCCTTTCATCCGGACATCGCCCTGGAGAATTTCCTGTTCGAAATCCGGCTGGATGGAAAGGTCTTTCGGCAGTTTTCCATAAATCATACCCAGAATGCCGAGTGTCTCTCCGGTCAGTGCCGGATCGTTAAATCCGAACCGGACTGTGCCGGTTACTTTTTTCGGTGCTGCTTTCTTCAGGAAATAAAGCACTTCTTTCTTTGCATGGAGCAGCGCCTCACGGAACATCTTCGAACGGAAGAATTTTTTCACACTCTCCCACTTTCTTTTTAACCGTCTGCCTGCCTGGATTTTCTGCTCCAGTTTTTCAAGCAGACGGAACGGAAGTTCCAACAGCCGGAAAGCTGTCTGCAGCAGACGGCTGGCAAGATTCAGCAGTTTTTCCGGAAGATATTCGATCCTTCCGAAAAACCGTTCCAGAATGCTTTTTTTCGGCGCATCCGGTTCCTGCTCTTGCTCTGGCTGCTCCTTCTGTGCTGTCACCTTCTGCTGCTTTTCTTTCTGGTCCGGTGCTTTCTGCTCTGCTGTTTTTTCTGCTTCCAGCGCATTTTCTGTCTCATTTTCCTCCGTCCGGGGCACGGACGCTTCTCCCCGGCGGATCTTTTTCAGCCGCCGTTTCCATGTTTCCAGTGATGCCCCGAAAAGCAGAATCTGCGCCTCCGGCTTCTGTTCCTCATACGAGGCCGTCAGCGCGACAGCTCCGAAAAGCCACGATACTCTTCCGCTCGCTTTTACGCAGGCAAATCCCTCTTCTTCTTTCAGAACCTGCGCCCGGTAGCAAAAAGGAAGAAACAGGACGGTGCAGACGATAAGAAGCACGAGAAGCAGTAAAACAAGGATTAAAATCCCCAGTGCCTTCAAAATCATGAATAGTATATGTATCATTCACATCCCTCAATCCGGTTCAGCAGCCATTCCCGGATTTTTACTTCTCCGGTTTCCCGATAAGTTTCCAATGCGATCGCCTCCACAAGCTCAAAAGCTTCCTCGCGCGACACGGCAAGTCCGACAATCATCGGACAGTTTCTCCGCACGGCCGGCTGCAAAAGCAGATCCGCCGGAATTACATCCAGATTGTTCTGCTGATTGGAAGGCAGTGTGAGGAGCCAGACTCCCGGAACTGCTTTTTTGTTCTCAATCCGGCGCATCCATTTTTTCTGTTTCTTTTTTGCAGTATCCCCGACGTACAGATTTTTATACCAGTTTACCATATTTTCCCTGAGCCTGTGGCTGAACCTTCCATAAATTTGCTCTCTTCAGTTCCAGATACTCCTGATAGGCCTTTTCCAGAATCTGCCGTTCATTGGAAAACTTCAGCAGATGATATGCTTCGTGATACTTGTAATAGCCCGAATCCACAAAGTATTCTTCTCTCTGTGGACGGCTGTAGTAGCCGGATGAGACCATCAGATACCAGTGCACCTCTTTTTCCACGGTGTCCTCCGGAATGCTGAAGCTGTACTGGCTTTTTCCCACGTACTTGATGATGGTGCCGTGTACGCCGGACTCCTCATATACCTCGCGGACAGCAGTCTGTTCATGGGTTTCTCCCGGCTCAACGGTTCCTTTCGGCAGAACCCAGCCTTCATATTTGTTGCGGTAGCTTTTGTAAAGCGTCAATATTTTTCCACGGTAGATTACGATACCTCCGCAGCTTACTGCTTCGATCATACGTTTTAAGCTCCTTCTGGCTTTTTCCATTCCCTGACAGCTCTTTTCTTCCCGCTTGCCGCCAGATCTTCTGTTAAAAAGTATACCTCTTTTCCCGCCCCCGCGCAACCTTAAAACCGCATCCTTTTTCTAACATTTTTCTAAAAATTCAGAAAACGCGCCCGAACCCATCCTTTCCGGTTCGAACGCGTTTTTTTCATCGTTTACTGCTGTGCATAATATGCTTCAATTACCTGTCTTGCAATCGGTACAGCGACTTCACTCGAATATCCGCCGTTTTCTGCCACAACAGCAATGACAATATCAGGATCATCCGCATTGGAGAATCCGACAAACCAGGAATGCGGTGTCTCTCCGTCGCTTCCGTGTTCTGCGGTTCCTGTTTTACCGGCGATATTGTACGGCAGATCCGAAAGTGAAACTGCAGTTCCGCTCTGGACAACGCCTTTCATCAGCTCTGTCAGCGTATTGGCTTCGCTCTCGGACATTACCGTGCCAAGAGACTCTTTGTAAAAGGTTTTGACTGCCTGTCCGTCCGCAGACACAATGTTGTCCACATAACGCGGTTTGATCATTTCTCCGTCATTTGCAACCGCGGAGGCGATCAGTGCCATCTCCATCGGTGTTACCAGCGTATCGCCCTGACCAATGGAGGTCTGCATCACAAGAGCATCCGCCGTTATCGAATCAAGGTCGAAAGAACTTTTGCTGGTCGGAAGCTCCAGATCCAGACGGCTGTTCAGATACAGGGAATCCGCCAGCGAGCGGAAGGCATCTTTATCCAGCCCAAGGCCAATCTGTGCAAAGGCAGAGTTGCACGAATGTGCAAACGCACCTGCAAAATCTTCCGGTCCATGCACTTCACCGCCGGAGCAGTGAATCGTATAGTTTCCTGCTGTCAGCTCACCGTCACAGTCGAACGAAAAACCGTCCAGTGTGCCGTTCTGACGGAGATACGCAAGCGAAGTAACAATCTTGAACGTAGATCCCGGCGGATATCTTCCCTGCAGACCGCGGTTCAGAAACACGCCGCTCTCATCGTCTGCGTTCAGTGCCTCCCAGTCCTCATCAATCGTATTAGGATTAAAAACCGGATTGCTCACATTGGCAAGTACACGGCCCGTTTTTGCCTCCAGCACGACAACTGCACCGCGGTATCCGTCCAGTGCATCGGCCGCGGCCTGCTGGAGTGTTGTATTCAGCGTTGTATAGAGACTGTCTCCCGGGTTCTTCGCATCGCTGAATTCATTCTTTACCTGCTTTAACTTACTTGTATGGGACTCCATCAGCATATAGTTGTAGGAAGATTCGAGGCCGCTGTTTCCTTTTCCCGTGTAGCCAACCACCTGCGCAAACAGGCTGCCGAACGGATACGTTCTTACCTCATCCCCGTTTTCATCTGTCGTCGTCTTTGCCAGTTCTTGGCCGTCCGCAGAATAGATTGTTCCGCGGATCACGCGCTCTGCATAGTTATTCTGTCTCGTATTGTAAGAACTATTCAGAAATTCTTCTTTCCGCACGACATTAAAGTAAACGAGATACGCGATCAGCCCAAGAAACATGGCCACGAACAGGAACGAAACGATCAGATACGGCCCTGCGCCGTTGTTTGCCGCCTTACCAGTGGAGGCTGTTCTCGGTCTGCTCTTCGATCCGCCGTTCGAATTCATCCGGCTGCTCGCGGTACTTCTGGCGGGTTCCCTGTCCGTCGTTCCGGCTGCCGCTCTTCTTTCGTCTTTCGGTCTCTTCGTCCGGGCGTCGTTTTTTCTTGGCGCCTGGGTCGTTTTTCTGCTGGTTTCGTTTCTTCTTGTTTTGTCTTTTCTCAAGCTCCTCACCTTCGTCTTCCCTTAAGATGTACAATCCCTGAATGATCGACAGCATCAGCACCGTGGAGAACATAGAGCTTCCTCCATAGCTGACCAGCGGCAGCGTGATACCTGTCATAGGAATAAATTTAATGGTTCCTCCGATGGTGAGGAACACCTGTGTCGCATATTCCGTTCCAAGACCCATGGCAATCAGTTTGTAGAACCGTTTGCTCATCTTCATGGAAATATTGATAATCAGAAGGAATGTGGACATGCACAGCAGAATCAGGCAGATTCCGAAGATAATGCCCATCTCCTCACAGATCGCACAGAAAATAAAGTCTTTCGTTGCAACCGGGATAATGTCAGGCCGTCCCTCGAAAAGGCCGGTTCCGAACCATCCGCCGGAGCACATGCCGAAGAGTCCCTGTGCTAACTGGCTGCTGATATCCCAGTTTCCGATCGGATCCTGCCAGAGTGCCACACGGTTCCGTACATGGGAAAACAGGAAATACGCCACAACGCAGGCGGCACTCATTCCCGCAAGTCCCAAAAGCGGATATCTGGCTTTTCTCGTTGCCACATAGATTACAACCACGTACGCCATAAAGAAGACGAACGCAGTTCCAAGGTCGGTGGATGCAACAAGGATCAGCACATGAACTGCCGCAACGACCGTTGCTTTCACAACGTTTCCAAAGGAATTATCCTCGCGCAGCATGCCTGCCATAAAGAACACGAGTGTGATCTTGGCAATCTCGGAGAGCTGGAACGTAATGCCGTGGATTTCGATCGACAGCTTCGCACCGCCGGAAGTAAAGCCAAGCACCATAACGACGGAAAGCATGGCAATTCCGAGCACAGCGTAAATCCAGGTCAGATTTTTCAGAAACTTGCCCTTTCGGACAATGACCGGAATGATGAAGCAGAGCAGTGTGGATGCCGCCAGAATTTTGTACTGGGACATCGCCTTTGACACGCTCAGTCTCGTCAGAATAATCATGCTGATCGAGAGCAGCATACACATGTTGTTTACCAGGATCATCGATGCCTTCCGGTAAATCAGGCGGTACAGGATCTGTACGCCCAGGATATACGCCATCGTGAGCAGAAACATCTGAATCGTTGATACTTCGCCTTCCTGCAGGAACATCACGAAGAAACAGATGAAATTCATCAGAATGATCATGATGATCTGCCGCATCAGAATGTAATGGCGCTCATCCTCATCCCGCTCTTTGAGTGCAGCAAACGACTGCACGGTAAAACAGATCATGAGGAAGGTAATCACATATTTTGATAACTGAACAATGGTATTTTCCATAAATTCCCCTTATTTTTTCTCACCGTTTACTCTACTTTCCGGCGGAAATGGCCTTTGGTATATTCCTGTTCGGCCGGAACTGCGATTCCTTTACAGTACGTTCCAGCAAACGCAGCGGCGATTTCTTTTGTCTCCTCCAGTGTCTCGATGGTAAAATTCAGCCGCACCGCAGCCGGATGCATGGACCGGATCTCATCGGCTTCTTTTACCAGGCCGAGCGGAAGGCTGTTGTAGATCACACTGTAGCACGAGGTGCAGTAACTCTTCACCGGGAAGTATTTTCCCATCCGGTCTTTTAAGCGTACCAGAGAATAACTGTGATTGCAGCCGTTCAGGTTCTTCTGGACACACTGGGCGGAAACCATCATCGGAAGGTAGCCGTAGACCACCATTTCGCTGTTCGTATTGTCACGTTTTCCGATTTCCCGCTCGTTCAGCTCATACGGAACGGTATCACGCTGCACGCCCTGCTCCTGCCAGAATGCCTGCGCACGGCTGTTGTACGTGTAAACGCTGTAATCGAGCCGGATATCCTTTTCCATTCCCATCTCTTTCAAAAATGAAAAGCTTTCGAGATTGCGGATCAGGAAACCGCCAAGACCGATCTCCTTCAGACAGCGGAACGTGTCGCGGTATTCCTTCAGATCGCCTTCACGCACAACGTGCGGCAGCATCAGATAAACCTGTTTTCCCAGTTCTTTCGCCTGCAGGATTCCTTTTTCCGCCTGTTCTTCGAAGATTTCCCGTTTGAAGCATCCCATGCCGGCGTAGATCGTCGTGATCTCCGGAATCTCGAGCAGCGCATTCCACTGGGCTCTCGTCTCGGCAGATGCGGTCAGCTCCATTTTCTTTTCTGCCCTGTTCTCCTGGTCCGGTTTTCCAGATGCTTTTGCTTCCTGTTCCGGCTTTTCCGCTGCTTTTCTGCGGTATGGCTCTGTCATCTCTTTCACCAGCTGGTCCGAAACGCCTCTCCGCAGCTCGTTTAACGTCTGCATCGGCACGAAACAGTTGTCATCCATACAGACATCGAGTTCTTTGAAATAGAATGGTGTCTCGCCTGTCTTTTCCAGCTGTGTTTTTACGCGTTCCTCTGTCAGCGGCTGCTTCTTTGCCGGTTCTACCATGCCCGCCTCTGCTGTTACGCTGTATTTTCCGCTTTCTGCACTTAAGAACGCCGGCTGGCCCGGATACAGGGTCAGAAAGCCGGAAATCGGCTCTTTTGCCTCAGTCTCGATATAATCTCTCTGGATCTCATAAAAGAGCTGCTCATTTCTGCGCTGTTTCTTTTTATTTTCCTGCTCTTTTTCGTTCTTCAGCGCCATCATATCGCGTCCGTTTCTTACGGTATAATAGCTTTTGTTGAAACCGTCACGGTTATACAGCTCATACAGCTTTTTCATGTCCTCCGGCAGAACGTGGAAACGGGACGGCTTTTTTTCGTACAGATCGAGGTATTTGCGGTAAATGCTGACAACGCCCGCTGTATACTCCGGCTTTTTCATTCTGCCTTCGATTTTGAGGGACATAATCCCGGATTTTACAATCTCCGGCAGCAGTTCTACCGTACACATATCCTTCGGGCTTAACGGATAGCGGTCGCCCGGCTCCCCCATGCGGTGGTTGTCTTTATCGTACGCTTCGTACGGCAGACGGCACGGCTGCGCGCATCTTCCGCGGTTTCCGCTTCTCCCGCCGATCAGGCTGGAAAAAAGGCACTGTCCCGAATAGCAGTAGCAGAGCGCCCCGTGGACGAAGCATTCAATTTCAAGGTTGGTCGTCCGGTGGATTTTCTGGATCTCCGCAAACGAAAGCTCACGGGCTGGTACCACACGCGTCGCGCCAAGGCTCTCCAGGAAACGCGCTCCCGCAGATCCTGTCACTGTCATCTGTGTGCTCGCATGAATGTCGAGATCCGGGAACCAGGAGCGGACCGCCTTTAAAACGCCCATATCCTGGACAATCACGGCATCCAGTCCCTGCTCATAGTACGGACGCAGATACGGATACAGTTTCTCTTCCAGTTCCTCCTCTTTTAAGAGGGTGTTGACCGTCAGATACAGTTTCCGGTTCCGCAGATGGACGTAATCGATGGCTGAGAGAATCTCCTGCTCATCCAGATTTTTTGCATACGCTCTTGCGCCGAATGCGGCTCCGCCGAGATAGACGGCATCCGCACCGGCGGAAACCGCCGCTTTTAACGCTTCCATCGAACCGGCTGGTGCTAATAATTCTGTCTTCATCTTTATCTCCTAAAAACGGGCGATTACCTGTTCCGCAATCCCCCGTTTTTCCTTCTTTTACGCTTTTAATAAATCTTCCAGATCCTTATTTGCCTTATCAAGCTGCCGCTGCAGTTCTTCCATCTCGCCGCGCACATGTTCCAGCTCGATTCGTTTCTCTTCCAGCTCTTTTTTCAGATCGCCGGCTTGGATTTCCGCTGCGATCAGATCGTGCTTCATATCGTAGGTTTCCCGGTCTTTGGCTTCCATATCCTCTTCGAGGGTATCTACCTGGCTTTTTGCTTTGAAATAGTCGTCTGCAATGTTCAGTGCAAGCAGTGTGTGCTTCGTATCCACCGACAGGCGGTTGTATCCGGCTGACTGGGAAAGTTCGCTGATCTTCTGATTCAGATAAGCAGCTACTTTCTGCAGATATTCCGGGCTCTCATAGCCTCCCAGTGTGATAATTTTTCCATCTATTAAAACCTGTGTTGTATTTTTTACAGCCATTCTTTTGCTTTTCCTCCACTGAATTTAACCGGACCAAACTTCCGGCTAATATAACCTATCATATACCGAAAATGGAAGAAAAACAACCTTTTTCTGCAAAAAGCGACAGAAAATGAAAGATTCAGGGCTTTTACTCTTCGATCTTACGCGGTGCCTCCAGCCCCAGGTGGTGCCAGGCAAATTCCGTTGCCACTCTTCCGCGCGGAGTGCGGTTGATAAATCCGGATTTGATCAGGAACGGCTCGTAGACATCTTCGATGGTGCCGGCATCTTCTCCAATCGATGCTGCCAGGGTATCGAGTCCCACCGGACCGCCCTGGAACTTTTCCATAATGGTGGTAAGAAGCAGCCGGTCAGTCTGATCCAGTCCGTAACGGTCTACTTCCAGCAGATCGAGAGCAAATGATGCGACCTCTTTTGTGATTCTTCCATCGTATTTCACCTGGGCAAAGTCGCGGACACGCTTTAAAATCCGGTTTGCCAGACGCGGTGTTCCCCTGGAACGGCGCGCCATCTCAAGCGCTCCCTGCGGGTCCACCTCCACATTCAGTACTTTTGAGGAGTGCAGGATAATGTTGGCCAATTCTTCCTCCGTGTAAAATTCCAGATGGTGGATGACACCGAACCGGTCGCGGAGCGGGGCAGTCAAAAGACCTGCACGCGTTGTTGCGCCGACCAGCGTAAACTTCGGCAGATCCAGGCGGATCGAGCGCGCCGAAGAGCCTTTTCCGATCATGATATCAATCGCAAAATCCTCCATCGCTGGGTAAAGAACCTCCTCGACCTGGCGGTTCAGGCGGTGGATCTCATCAACAAACAGGACGTCGCCCTCCTGCAGATTGTTGAGGATCGCTGCCATCTCACCCGGTTTTTCGATCGCCGGGCCGCTCGTTACCTTCATATGGGTTCCCATCTCATTTGCAATGATGCCCGCCAGCGTTGTTTTTCCAAGTCCCGGAGGGCCGTAAAACAGCACATGATCGAGAACATCACTTCGCTGTTTTGCTGCTTCAATATATACTTTCAGGTTCTTTTTCGTCTTTTCCTGTCCGATGTAGTCGTCCAGGTGCTGGGGACGGAGCGAACCTTCGATTTTCACGTCCTCCTCGAGAACGTCAGTTGTGATAATTCTTCTTTCCATCGTTATAAGGTTTCCTTCTTCCACAATTTAGGACCATCTGCTAAAACATATGCTTCAATGCCGCTTTCAGCACAGCCTCGCTGTCCATGCCTTCGGTGATTTCGACTTTCTTTACTGCCTGCAGTGCTTCCGTTCCGGAGTAGCCAAGCGCAGTCAGCGCCTGTACCGCATCCTGGAAGGCATCCGGTTCGCCTGTCTGCCGTACCGCCGCAGCCGCCTGATTTCCTGCCAGCTTCTGCTCGAACGCTTCCTGCAGGTCGAATTTGTCTTTTAATTCCAGAATCAGCTTCTGCGCGGTCTTCTTTCCGATGCCCGGTGTTTTGGCAATCGCCTGGACATCTTCCGAGAGGACGGCAAAGCGCAGATTGTCTGCAGTAAGCGTGGACAGCACCGCAAGCGCCGCTTTTGGTCCGATGCCGCTTACGCCGATCAGCATACGGTATATTTCAAGATCTTCACGGGACAGAAAGCCGAATAGGGAAATTCCGTCTTCCCGCACACTCATATGGGTATATATCTTTAACTCTTCTCCCTCCCGGATGCCTGCGTCGAACATACTCGCTGGAATATTCAGCTCATAGCCGATTCCATGGCTTTCGAGAATCATTTTTCCTTCCGAAAGAGAATCTACAGTTCCTTTGATAAATGCAATCATGTTTTTCCTCCAAAGCGCCGTTTTCTTTTTTCGAAAGCGAACGCACATTCTATTATAGCAGAACTTTTCTCATCACGCAACGATTAGTCGCTGTCTTTCTTGCATGTCAGATTTTTTCGTCTTATAATATCTTTAGATTCAAAAAAGTTTTTCAAAGGAGACAAAAAACCTTATGCAGATCATAGATTCTACCCCCGCTGCTCTCTCTGCCAATCTTCAGATGTATCTGAGAAACGGCGATGTCTTTTTCGATATTGAGACGACCGGCCTTTCCTGGCGTACCTCGCATCTCTATCTGATTGGTGCGCTGTTCTTTGACCCGGCCGCGGATGCTTTCACACTGCGCCAGTGGTTTCTTGATCGACCGACCGAAGAAAAAGAGATGCTTGTCTCTTTTTTCACGTTTCTTTCCGACGTGAAGCAGCTGGTGCATTTTAATGGAACGACATTTGATCTTCCTTACCTCACACACAAAGCACTGTTTTATCAGATGGAAGATCCGCTTTCGTCAATCGCATCCCTGGATCTTTATCAGGCACTCCGCCCGTTTCAGTCAATCCTGGGACTTTCTTCAATGAAACAGAAAAATGTGGAACAGTATCTCTCATTCCCACGGAAGGATCAACTTAACGGAAAACAGTTGATTTCTGTTTACCACGACTATCTTCAGACACTGGATGAAAAGAAACTGGAACTGCTTTTCCTTCACAATTATGAGGATGTCCTCGGCATGGGTTCTGTTCTGGAACTGCTCGCGCTTCCTGCCCTGTTTCACGGCGATTTTTCTGTCCAGTCGTGTCGTTTTACCGGACAGACACTGGAAGTTTCACTGCAGCCCGAGCGGGAAGTTCCGGTTTTCCTCTCCCGTGTCTGCGCGGATGGTTCTCTTACAGCCTTTGGTTCACGGGTTTCTCTCTCCCTGCAGACGCATACGGCGGAGCTGAAATATTTCTTCCCGGACTATAAGAATTACTATTATCTTCCGCTGGAGGATCAGGCTGTTCACAAGAGCGTTGGCGCGTTTGTCGATCCGGAACACCGTCAGAAAGCAAAGGCTGCCAACTGCTATCAGCGGCGGACCGGTACATTTCTTCCGCAGCAGAAAGAGTTTTTCACCCCGGCCTTCCGCGAGGATTTCAAAAGCCGCCCTTACTATTTTGAGTGGTCCGATGCCTTTCTTTCGCAGGAAAATCTCCTGAAAGAGTATCTCTGTTCCGAGCTTCAGCTCTTTTTCAAATACGATAGCAAAACCAGAAAATAAAACAGCCGTACACGTTTTTGCATGCACGGCCGTTTTTCCGGGACTGTCCTTTCCAAGCAGTCCTTTATTTTTTCTCTTCTTTCTCTTCTACCTTTTTTTCTTCCTTTTTCAGAGAAGCATGATGCGTTCCCTGCAGATGCGGATAGGCGCGCAGATAACGTTTCGTTGTCAGGCGCATCAGCCAGTTGGTCGGAAGCTGCGGTTTTGTCATCTGGTCAAAGCGCTCCAGCAGCTCTTTAAGATCCGGCATCTTATCGCTGCGCACATCAAATCCAAGTGCCGCAAACCGTTCTTTCTGCTCTGCTCCGAACTCGGTCAGGCGTTCCTTCTGCTCTGCTCCGAACTCCATCAGGCGGTTCTTCGACTCGGAAAGCGGATTTCTTCTTCCCTCGGCTTCTTTCCGCTCCTTCTCCAGCTTCTGCATCTGCTCCATTGCCTCAGACAGTGTCTGGCGTTTCTCGGCCAGATATTCTTTCATCTTATCTCTGGAATACTCTGCACGATACTGCTGTACTTTCGCATTCATCTCCTCGGCAAGCTGGTTAAAGCGGGATTTCTGCAGATATTTCATAAATTCTCCCCACGTTTTCTCCAGACTGCGCATCTTCTGTCCCAGCTGGAATGCTGCGGCTGCGGAAAATCCAAAATCTACCAGATAGCAGACGGTAACAACGGAAACAATGATCTCTCCTGTAGTATCCGAAACAAGATTCACTACTTTCACGGCAATCGGCTGCAGAATATAGAACAGCCCCAGTGTAAAGAATCCCCAGGCAATCGAACTGCTGAGGCAGATCTTTCCCTGAAAATTAAACTTCTGATTGCTGTAGTCCCACCAGTGCGCATGAAAAATGGTCTCCATCAGCACGCCGGTTACATATTCCAGAACCGTCGCTACAATGACACCTCCGAAATACAGTGCCCAGACGTTCGCTTCAAACGGGCGCAGGATCAAGTATACCATAACAGCGCCGGTGCCGTACAGTGTCAGCAGCGGACCATTGACAAAACCGCGGTTGACCAGTTTTTTCTGCCGGATCGATACATAGGAACTCTCCCAGATCCATCCGCAGAAGCTGTACAGCCAGAACCATGCTAGAACGTGGTACAGATCCACACCCAGAATCTTCGTCTCCCACATAAACTTTCATCCCCTTTTTCTTTTCTGGTGCCAAAAACAGGATGATAAGAAAATACCGCAGGCAACAGGTTTCCTGTCTGTTCAGGAAACCCGGTTGTCTACGGCATTCTAATCATCCAACTGCAGCACCTGCAAGTTAAATTATTCTTACTCTTCTACTGGCTCTTCGTTTTCCAGAGCTTTCATGCTCAGAGAGATTTTTTTGTCTTCCTCGTTGAAATCAACTACTTTTGCAGTGATTTCCTGTCCGATTTTCAGTGCATCAGACGGTTTCTCAACGTGCTCTCTGGAGATCTGGGAAACATGAAGCAGAGCATCTACGCCCGGCTCAAGCTCAACGAATGCACCAAAGTCAGTCATACGGGCAACACAGCCTTCTACTACGTTGCCTACAGCGTATTTGTCAGCAGCGTTCAGCCACGGATTCTCTTCCGGGAATTTTAAGGAAAGAGCGATCTTGTCGCCGTTGATGTCTTTGATCAGAACTTTTACAGTCTCACCAACTTTGAATACTTTTTTCGGGTTCTCTACGCGGCCCCAGGACATCTCAGAGATGTGAAGCAGTCCGTCAGCTCCGCCCAGATCGATGAATGCGCCGAAATCGGTAACATTCTTAACAGTTCCCTCTACAACATCGCCAACTGCAATGCGTGCGAACAGTTCTTCCTGCAGTTTCTTCTTCTCAGCAACGATGAGCTGTTTGCGGTCACCGATGATGCGTCTTCTTCTCGGGTTGAACTCGGTAATAACGAATTCAATTTCCTGATCTGCATATTTAGACAGATCTTTTTCATATACATCAGATACAAGGCTGGCCGGAATGAATACTCTGGTCTCCTCAACAACTACGGATAATCCTCCGTTCAGTACCTGTGTTACTTTTGCTTTCAGAACTTCATGATTCTCGAATGCTTCCTCGAGTCTCTTGTTGCCTTTTTCAGCAGCAAGTCTCTTGTAAGTAAGAAGGACCTGTCCCTCTCCATCATTTACTTTCAGAACTTTGACTTCCATTTTGTCACCTGGCTGTGCAACGGTGTGAAGATCGATGGAAGAATCGTTGGAATATTCGTTTTTGGTAAGAATACCATCGGCTTTGTATCCGATATTCAGGATAATCTGATCGTCTTTGACATCGATTACAGTACCCTCAACGACTTCTCCGTTTCTGATTGTTTTAAATGATTCATCCAGCATTTGTTCAAAACTCATTTCTGACATTTTTTGAACCTCCTCAATTATTTTATTCGGGGTGGATGCCCCAGCTGTAATACCTACGCGACCAAATGATTGAAAAGGCTTAGATTCCAAATCAACGAGTGTCTCTATAAAGTAAGTATTTTTACATTCTTCTTTACATATCTCATACAGCTTTTGCGTGTTTGAACTATGTCTGCCTCCCACGACAAACATGGCATCAACCTTCCTGGCAATTGCTCTCGCTTCCGTCTGTCTTTCCTCGGTAGCGTTGCAGATAGTCTTTAAAACAGTACTATCATAACTCTTTTTCAAAAAAATTTCAACTAAATCTTTAAATTTGTTGTAATTAAATGTCGTCTGTGCCACAATAGATATTGGTTTTCCATTTTCGGGCACAAAAATTTCCGCTTCTTCGGCGGTATGCATCACGGTAACCGGGCCGCTCGCCCATCCCATGATGCCCTGTACCTCCGGATGATCCGCGCTTCCGATGATGACGACGTGGCGGCCTTTTCTGCCCTCCTCGTCCACAATCCGGTGGATCTTCTTGACAAACGGGCACGTCGCATCTACAATCTTCATGCCGCGCGCTTCGATCTTTTCGCAGACATCCCGCGACACGCCATGCGACCTGATCACAACGGTTCCGCCGGAAAGCCCCTCTAGTTCATCTTCCGAATGGATCACCTGCACGCCGCGGTTTTCGAGATCCTCCACAACCTGTTCGTTGTGAATAATCGGCCCGAAGGTGTAGACCGGCTTTTCACCGCTCTCAATTTCACGGTATACCGTATCGACCGCCCGTTTGACGCCGAAGCAGAAGCCTGCACTTTTTGCAACAGTTACTTCCATCTGTTTTTCTTCTCCTCTTTTCTCTGCCGCGTTTACATGCGCTCGCGGGCAAGGCTTAAGATCTTTTCCACAACCTCATCGATCGTCATTTCAGAGCTGTCAACGAGTACGGCGTCTTCTGCCTGTACTAGCGGGGAATGCTCTCTGTGCATGTCCTGATAATCACGCTCATTGATATCTTCCTCGATTTTCGCAAGATCGGCTGTCTGTCCCTTTTCGGTCAGCTCTTTCCAGCGGCGCAGTGCGCGGACATGGGCACTTGCTGTCAGATAGACTTTCAACGGTGCGTTCGGCAGAACAGCAGTTCCGATATCGCGGCCGTCCATCACAAGATCCGTATTCTCCGCCATCTCCTGCTGCAGC
Organism: Blautia sp. AF19-13LB; assembly: GCF_003479105.1. Classification (NCBI taxonomy): domain Bacteria; kingdom Bacillati; phylum Bacillota; class Clostridia; order Lachnospirales; family Lachnospiraceae; genus Blautia; species Blautia sp. AF19-13LB. The sequence continues at coordinate 347,373 of NZ_QUGO01000001.1, read as the reverse complement.
TCCACGAGTTTTTTCCGTACTTCCAGATAGGCGCTTGTCGCGGATGCCATCTTTCCAGCCTCCTCGGTGCGCAGTCTTCCGGTGACATTGACGCCGTTTAAATAAACCTGCTGCTCTCCGTTTTCGTAGGAAATGGAAATTTTCACATCTTTGCAGGCTGCCTCAATTTTTTCCTGCTCTTCCGGTGCAATGCCAAGATCTGAAAAATAGATGCCCATGGCACGGTACATTGCTCCTGTATCAACGTAGACAAACGAAAGCTCCTTTGCCACACGTTTTGCGATTGTACTTTTGCCAGCGCCTGCCGGTCCGTCAATTGCAAGATTAAATCTCATCTTCTCTCTTCCTCCTGAAAATTCTAAAATCTGTGATCCATATTTTATTCCTGTTCTTCCTTTGCCCGGATCTCTTCGGCTGCAGCATGGGCACTTACCCAGGCAATCTGCAGATTGAAGCCGCCGGTCAGTGCATCGAGATCGAGCACTTCTCCTACGAAGTACAGACCTTCTTTTTTCTTTGCCTCCATCGTGCCCGGACGGATCTCTTTCACGGAAACACCACCCTGTGTGATAATTGCTTCACGGAAACCCCGTGTTCCGGTTACTGTAAACGGGAAATGCGTGATCAGCTCTTCAAAGTGCTGACGCTCCGCTTTCGATACGGCATTGACCTGTTTGTACGGGTCGATCCCGCCAAGAGAGAGCATCACCGGAAGCAGTTTCGCCGGGAACAGACTGTTGATCACGTTGCGGAACTGTTTGTTCCGGTTTTCCTCAAATTCACGCAGGATCCGCGCATCCAGCTGTTCTTCCGTGAGTGCCGGCTTCAGGTTCAGATATCCTTTCAGCGGCTGCTGTTCCAGTGCTTTTCCGATGTAGGAGCTCGCAGAAAGCCCCAGCGGGCCGGAAATTCCGAAATGTGTAAACAGCATCTCGCCGAATCCATCGAACAGCGTCTTTTTGCCGTTTTTAATCGTCATCGTCACATTTTTCAGGGAGAGTCCCTGCAGCTCACGGATGTACGCTTCCTCTGTTTCCAGCGGAACCAGCGCCGGGCGGAGCGGAGTGACGGCAAGTCCTGCCTCTTCTGCGAAACGGTAGCCGTCTCCATCCGACCCCGTCGTCTGGTACGACATACCGCCGGTTGCGACAACGACATCATCGTAAAAAAGCTCTTTCCCGTTTTCCAGGCGGATTCCTTTCACGCGGTCTCCTTCGAAAAGAAGCTCTTTTACTTTTGTATTCTTATGCACCTGCACATTTTTCCGTTTCAGTTCCGTCTCCAGCGCGCGGATAATATCCGAGGAGTGATCTGACTCCGGGAATACACGGTTTCCGCGCTCCACTTTTAAGCGGACACCTGCCGCTTCGAAAAACTCCTGCACCTGGGCGCTGTCAAAGCTGTAGGCGGAGCTGTACAGAAATTTCGGGTTTGTCACCACATTCGTGAAGAACTCTTCTGTCGGGCAGTCGTTTGTCACATTGCAGCGGCCCTTTCCTGTGATAAACAGCTTCTTTCCCAGCTTTTCATTTTTTTCATAGAGATGAATCTCTGTCTTTTCGCCGGCGGCAAGCACGGCGGTCATCATTCCGGCGGCGCCTCCGCCGATTACTGCTGCTTTTCTCATGCTTTCTCCTTTACCGGCAGAGCTGCCTTTTTTCCGCCCATGGGACGTGCATCGTCCAGCCCGTTGATTTCATCGTTGCTGTAAACCTGGTACTCATCCCACAGTTTTTCCATGCTCTCAAGTGTCTTTTTCACATCCGCCTGGCGTTTCATGCAGAGCGCCACGACAAGCGCATTGATTACACTCAAAGGGGCCACCAGAGAATCAACGATCGATGCCATATCGCTCTTGGCAATCAGCGTACAGGCTGCATAAACATTCATCGGTGAATGCACACTGTCTGTGATCGTAATCACCTTCGCTTTGCGGCTGTTCGCAAATTCCAGTGCCTTCATCGTACGCATCGAATACCGCGGGAAGCTGATGCCGATCACCACATCATCCTCCGTGATGCGGATCATCTGCTCGAAAATCTCGCTGGAACTGTTTGTCTGTACCTGGCGCACATCCGGGAAAATCATATGGAAATAGAACGCCAGAAAGCTCGCAAGCGGCGCGCAGCTCCGAATGCCGACAATGTAAATTGTCCGCGCAGAAAGAATCGTATCCGCAGCGCGCTCAAAGGCGCTCCGGTCCACTTCTTCCAGCGTCATCTTGATTTTTTCAATATCCGACTGCAGGACGGTCTCCAGAATTTCTCCCTGCGGCACGCGGCCATACGTAAACTGCATCCGCTGCACTGAATTCAGACGATTCATCACCATCTCCTCCAGTGCGCGCTGGAACTCCGGATATCCCGCGTAGCCAAGCTGCATCGCAAAGCGAACCGTTGTCGATTCGCTGACGCCGACCTGCTGTCCCAGGCGCGCTGCCGTCATCGATACGGCCTGGTCATAATGTGCCGTAATAAAATCTGCCAGCCTCTTCTGTCCTTTGCTCAACTTTCCGTAATTTTGATTCAGACGAATGAGGAGATTCTCGTTCGCTGCCTTCTGCTCTTCTGAAGAAGACTGTTCTTTTTCTTTTTTCATGTTATTTTCTTCCTGATTTGTTTTTCCGATCTGCAAATGCCGTTCGGCATCCACATTTTTTCTTTTGGGGGCATCCTGATTCTTTTTCGGACACACCTCGATCTTTTGAATTATAACACGAATAAATTACTGGCGCAATGGCTGAAAAGCTGAAAAGGAAAGCCGGTGTTCTGCATTCCCTTTTTACGGGGAACACAGAACACCGGCTGATTTTTTTACTCAGATTTTATTTAGACCGGATATGCGCCGTCTTTTTTGTCAGCGGCTGCCGGATCTACTTTTGTCTGCTGCGCTTCACGATATTTGAAGAAGTCTACAGCTACCTGCGGGAACAGAGCGTAGGTTAATACATCCTCATCCTGCTGTTTCCACTGCTCGATCTCTTTCTCCAGTTTCGGAAGCTCCGGCTCAAGCAGGTCTGCGTAGCGGCAGGTGATCGGCTCGGTATCGCCGATGCATTTCTTCTGTACTTCCGGATTGAACGGTTTTACAGTTGCACCGTATTTTCCGGCAAGAACGTCTTTTGTCTCTTTCGTTACCATCTTGTAACGCTCGCCCATCAGGACATTGAATACAGCCTGGGTACCAACGATCTGGGAAGACGGAGTAACCAGCGGGCACTCGCCGAGGTCTTTTCTTACGCGCGGTACTTCTTCGAGTACATCGTAGTATTTGTCCTCTGCGTGCTGCTCTTTTAACTGGCTTGTCAGGTTGGAGAGCATACCGCCCGGTACCTGATACAGAAGAGTCTTGATATTTACGCCAAGGTTCTTCGGATTTAAGAGGCCTGTATCGAGCGCTTCGTCTCTCATCGGACGGAAGTAATCTGCGATCTCAGCCAGTTTGTTCTGATCCAGACCAGTATCGTATGGAGTGCCTTTGAAGGTTTCAACCATAACCTCAGTTGCCGGCTGTGAAGTACCCATAGCGAATGGAGACATTGCGGTATCGATGATATCAACACCAGCCTCTACTGCTTTCAGGTACGTCATGGATGCAACACCGGAAGTATAGTGGGTGTGCAGCTGAATCGGAAGATCGGTTGCTTCTTTCAGCGCGGTTACCAGCTCAGTTGCCTTGTACGGAACGAGCAGGCCTGCCATATCTTTAATACAGATGGAATCTGCACCCATCTCTTCGATTCTCTTTGCCATGGTGGTCCAGTAATCCAGGGTGTAAGCATCTCCTAAAGTATAGGAAAGCGCTACCTGTGCGTGGCCTTTTTCTTTGTTTGCTGCGCTGACAGCGGTCTGCAGGTTGCGCAGATCGTTCATACAGTCAAAAATACGGATGATGTCGATTCCGTTTGCAATGGATTTCTGTACGAAATACTCTACTACGTCGTCTGCGTACGGACGATATCCCAGGATATTCTGTCCACGGAACAGCATCTGCAGTTTTGTATTTTTGAATCCGTCACGGAGTTTTCTCAGTCTCATCCATGGATCTTCATGCAGAAAACGTAAGGAAGCATCGAAAGTTGCACCTCCCCAGCACTCTACTGCGTGATATCCGATTTTATCCATTTTATCGATGATCGGAAGCATCTGTTCTGTTGTCATTCTCGTCGCGATCAGGGACTGATGTGCATCACGCAGAACAGTTTCCATAATCTTGACAGGTTTCTTTTCTACTGCCATTTCTATCCTCCTAAATTAAGTGTTTCTCACTTTTGTTTGTCTTAAGAAGTTATACACCGAAGATCGCCATGAAGGTACCGGCCGCTACGGCTGTACCGATAACACCGGCTACATTCGGTCCCATTGCATGCATCAGCAGGAAGTTCGTCGGATCTGCCTCCGCACCGACTTTCTGGGATACACGGGCTGCCATAGGTACCGCAGATACACCTGCAGAACCGATCAGCGGGTTGATTCTTCCGTGGGTTGCCTTGCACAGTACCTTTCCTAACAGGACACCGCCTGCGGTACCGAATACGAATGCGATCAGACCCAGGGCAACGATCTTTAAGGTGCTGACATTTAAGAATGCCTCAGCACTTGTGGATGCACCAACGGAAGTACCAAGAAGGATAACTACAATGTACATCATGGCATTGGAAGCTGTCTCCTGGAGCTGTTTTACAACGCCGCACTCACGGAACAGGTTACCAAGCATCAGCATACCTACCAGCGGAGCGGTAGATGGAAGGATCATGCAGACAACGATGGTGATAACAATCGGGAACAGGATCTTCTCGAGTTTGGATACGGAACGAAGCTGCTCCATTTTGATTTTACGCTCTTTCTCTGTAGTCAGAAGCTTCATGACCGGCGGCTGGATGATCGGCACCAGTGACATATAGGAATATGCTGCTACGGCGATCGGTCCCATCAGATGCTGCTGTCCGAGTTTATTCAGAAGGAAAATAGAAGTCGGGCCGTCGGCACCGCCGATGATGGAGATAGCAGCTGCCTCTCTTCCATTGAATCCCATGAAAATAGCGAAGAAGTATGCCAGATAGATACCAAGCTGTGCTGCTGCACCCATGATAAAGCTGATCGGGTTTGCAATCAGCGGACCGAAGTCTGTCATCGCACCTACACCCATGAAGATCAGGGACGGAAGGATACTCCACTCGTCCAGAGTAAAGAAATAGTAGAACAGACCGCCCGCATGCTCAAGACCCTGTACGTCGGTATAAGGCTCAGCCATGATGTCCGGGTAAATGTTTACAAGCAGCATACCGAATGCGATCGGTACAAGAAGCAACGGCTCAAATTCATGCTTAATCGCAAGATACAAGAAGAAGCAAGCCACTGCGATCATAACGTAATTGCCCCAGTCCAGATTAAAAAACGCCGTCTGGTGAAGCAGGTTGTTTAAAGTTTCAGTAATCATTTTTTCACCTCCGGTTTTTTCTTACAACGGGCATTAGTTCATGGTTGCAAGAACGTCACCGGATTCTACTGCATCGCCTACTGCTACATTGATGGTTGCTACTGTGCCATCCTGCGGTGCTACAACCGGGATTTCCATCTTCATGGCTTCCAGTACAAGAACAGCATCTCCTGCTTTTACAGCGGTGCCTGCTGCTGCTTCGATTTTGCAGATTTTACCAGGTACAGAAGCAGTAACCTCTACGCTGCCTGCTGCGCCTGCCGGAGCTGCTGCTTTCGGTGCTGCCGGTGCTGCTTTTGGTGCCGGAGCTGCTTTTGCTGCGCTGACAACTGGAGCTGCGCCTGCTGTGGTTCCTTCTTCTACAGTTACGTTATATACATTTCCGTTTACGGTAATGGTGTAGTTTTTCATTGAAAATTTCCTCCTTAAGCTCTTTTGCCTTTTCTGCGGATCGGACGTGCAACATAAGCATCTCCGGATGCAGAAGCCATATCTTCTTCATACATGGCGATTGCAGCTGTAATAACAGCCTGCAGCTCCATATCGTCTGCTTCCGGTGCTGTCTCTTCAACAACCGGTGCTGCGACAGCCTTCGGTGCTTCCTGTACAGGTGCTGCCGGTGCTTTTTTCTTCTTCTTGTCTCCCAAAATGTAATCAAACGAAGAAATAACGAAAATCAGGAAAATCAGCATAACAAATACGGTACCGATTCCGATGATGGTGTTCATGCCGGCCTGGCCGATCAGAACGCCCTTTGACTCCTCAACGGTGATGGTGAGGTCGGTCGGAACTGGTGTTCCGGTGCTGATGTTCCAGAATACGCGGACAATACCAGGATTTTTTTCAAATTCACCCGGAATTGTGCAGGTTACAAAATCTCCGTCTACTTCGAGAGTACCGTCTTCCAGGCTTTTTACCTCTCCGAGGTCAGCCTTTGCCTCTTCCCATGCCTCAGCTGCTCTTGCATAGAACTGCTGGTCGGAAGCTTCCATATTGGCAAGATCGTCATCGCTGTAGGTCATCAGGCTCTGTCCTACCCACTGAACACTGGAGGAGAGCAGAGAATCTACCGTAGATGCCTCAACCGGTGAATAAGCCGGTGTAGATGCCGCATCCGCAAAAACAGGAGCTACGGTCACAACCATGGTGCAGGCTGCGGTAAGGACGAGACTTACTAATTTTTTCCAGTTCTTTCTCATCGTATGCCACCTTCCTTAGACTGTTCCGTGTTTTCTGTCCGGTCTGTCTTCTCTCTTGGTATACAGCATCTCGAATGCGCCGATAACATATTTTCTGGTGTCTTCCGGCTCGATGATGGTGTCCACATAGCCTCTTCTGGCTGCGGAAGTTACATTGTTCTGAAGGGTTGCATATTCAGCTGCTTTCTCGTTGATGGTAGCAGCGTCAGATCCTTCGTACATGATCTTTGCTGCAGATTTTGCATCCATCATTCCGATTTCTGCGTTCGGCCATGCAAATACCATGTCTGCTCCGATGGATTTGCTGTTCATGACAACGTATGCGCTTCCGTATGCTTTGCCGACAACAACGTTTACTTTCGGAACGGTTGCGTTTGCGAAAGCTGCGGTCAGGGCTGCTGCGTTCTTAGCCATGGTTCTCTCAGAGCATTTGGTTGCCTTGAATCCGGTTACGTTTGTGATGGTAAGTACCGGGATGCAGAAAGCATCGCAGAAGTTTACGAAATCTGCTGCTTTTTTGGCTCCTCTTGCGCTTAAGGTTCCATCCATTTTCTCTTTTACAGTTCCGTCCTCGCCGTAGATTTCAGAGCGGTTTGCAACTGCTCCTACGGTTGCTCCGTTTAACTGGATGAATGCGGTTACAACATCTTTTCCGTAAGCGGCTTTGGTCTCAAAATAGATGCCGTTGTCGCTGAGCTGGGAAAGAAGGATTCCGGTATCGCCTGCGCAGTTTGCAAGGTCTGCACATGCACGGTTCAGATCATCCTCGCACTCGGTGTATGCTTCGTCCTCATTGTTTGCCGGAAGCATAGATACCAGGTTTCTGATCTGTCCGAGGATTTCTTCCTCGGTTCCAGCAAAGTCAACAAGACCTGCTTCTTCGCCCTGGAAATCTGCGGATGCGGTATCACATTTGGATACGTGGTTTCCGTCCAGTGCGTTCGGGGAGTTTACGAAAAGTTTTCCGTTTTTAGACTCCATGAACGTGAAGTCTGTCATAGCCGGGATGAGTGCCATACCGCCGCCGCATGTGCCAAATACTGCCGTGATCTGTGGAATCACGCCGGATGCCATTGCCTGCGCCATATAGATTTCGCCGAAACCGTTCAGAGCATCAGTTGCCTCCTGCAGACGCATACCGGCACAGTCTACCAGTCCGATGACCGGAGCACCTGTTTTCTGTGCAAACTCATACAGTCTCGCGATTTTTTTTGCATGCATTTCGCCGATAGTACCGCCCATCACAGACGCATCCTGGCTGTATACGTATACCAGGCTGCCGTTGATCACACCGTAACCAGTAATTACACCATCGGATGGTGTCTCCATGCCGGCCATGTTGAAATCTGTGCTTCTGGCAGTAACCTGTCCGCCGATTTCCACAAAGCTGTTTTCATCCAGCAAAGAGGCGATTCTTGTGCTCGCTAAACTTTGTGCTGTGTTACTCATTCTTCAAACCTCCATCTTTCTATTTTCATTATAAAATTTTAAACAAATTTTATACAAGTCTATCATATCTGTTTTTTCGTTTTTTTTCAATACTTTTTCTCACCTTTTTGACAGAAAATAGACAGAAAAATTTCAGATTTTTCCTATTATAAATGGAAGGTCAAACTTGATTTTTCCCGGCCTTTCCTTTTTCAAAAAGTCCTGTTTTCTTTCCGCATCGTACAAAAAAGCCGCCCGGCGGCGGCTTTTCTTACACGTTTTTCCTTCGGTTTAATATAGTTCAATGTGAACCGGAATTCCATTCTCATACTGCATCGCCGGTTCGCCAAGAATCAGCGGACGAAGATACGCCATCATCTCCTCGGTCACATCATGACCATCTTCTGTAATCCAGGAAAGCGGCACTTTCTTTTCTTTATTTGCCACTTCCGATACCGGAACGGAGGTATACTCCACGCGGTAAGGATCCGCGGAGATTCTTCGGATCGATGCCATCTGTCCTCCCTGTTTTTCCAGTGCACACTGGCAGGCTTTCATGCCGAGCATACGGGACTCCTCAAGATCGGTCGCACTCGCAAGATGAGCCGCGCACCGCTGCATCAGGTTCAGTTCAATCGATCTTACCTTACAGCCGATACGGTCACGCACCAGCTCTTCGAGTACTTTTGCAGAACCTGCAATGTAGCTGTGCCCAAACTGATCCTGTGCATCGCTCTGCACCTGCTCAGAAACATAGCGGCCCTCGCTGTCATGGATGCCCTCGCTGATTGCAACCAGAACACTGTCCTTCTGTTCCAGTTTTTCCTGCACATCCTTTAAAAACTGTTCGGTGTCAAAGACCGGCTCGCAAAGATAGATCAGGCTCGGCCCTTCTCCGCCGTTGACACGGGACAGTGCAGACGCTGCCGTCAGCCATCCTGCGTTTCTTCCCATGACCTCCACGATGGTCACAGCCTTCTTTTCATATACATGGCAGTCTCTCTCCAGCTCTGCAAAGGTTGCTGCCAGATATTTTGCCGCAGATCCAAAGCCCGGGCAGTGATCCGTTTCGACAAGATCATTGTCAATCGTCTTTGGCGCCCCGACAACAAACACATCGTCCACACCGTTTTCTTTGCAGTACTTTGACATCTTGTCTACGGTATCCATCGAATCATTTCCGCCGATATAAATAAAATAACGGATCTCATGTCTGCGAAAAATTTGAAGTATTTCTTCAAAATCCTCCTTGTTTTCTTCCGGATCGCCCAGTTTATAACGACAGGAGCCAAGCGCTGCTGCCGGGGTCTGCATCAGAAGAGAGATTTTTTCTGCTGAATCCAGTTTTTTTCCAAGATCAAGAAATTTTTCTGCAAGCACGCCTTCAATTCCATTTACCGCACCATAAATATGATCTACTTTTCCGGACAGTACAGCACAGGAAACAACTCCTGCCACCGTTGCATTGATCGCCGCGGTCGGTCCGCCAGACTGCGCTACTAACAGATTTCGCATATGATTTTCCTCCATCTATTCCCACTACTTTCTAAAAGTTTTTCACGAAATCACTTTCGCTTCGTCCTATAGCGTACCATATTTTTTTTCTTCCGTACACCCTGTTTTGCGTTTCCGGGAAAAGCCTGTAGACTTTCACAACGGATTGCAAAGTTTTTCGTTTTTTTCTTGCAGGATTGCCCTTAAAAAGCTATAATAGAAGCAATGTCCACGAAAAGGACGCAGAAAAATATACGTTTCATCAACAAAAAAACTGGAGGTTTTTTTCATGCAGACCAAGCAAGATGGCCGTCTCGGCACCGAAAAAATCGGGAAACTGATGCTCGAACTGGCCCTTCCCTCTGTCCTCGCACAGATTGTAAATGTACTATATAACATTGTAGACCGCATTTATATCGGCCGGATTCCTGATGTTGGTTCCCTGGCACTGACCGGTGTCGGCGTCACGTTTCCGATTATCACAATCATCTCCGCCTTTGCCGGATTCGCAAGTGGAGGCGGTGCTCCTCTTGCCGCCATCGCACTCGGACAGAAAAACCGGGACCGCGCAGAAAAAATTCTTGGAAGCTCCACTTCCCTGCTGCTCTTTTTCTCCGTGTGTCTGATGGCGTTTTTCTTTTTCTTTCAGACACCGCTTCTGTACCTCTTTGGTGCAAGCAGCAACACAATCCGATACGCTTCCACGTATATTTCCATTTATCTTGTCGGAACCGTATTTGTCGAGCTGGCTGTCGGATTGAATACTTTTATCAGCTGTCAGGGACACGCACGCACGGCCATGTGCTCCGTTCTCATTGGCGCTGTTATCAACATTGGTCTTGACCCGGTTTTCATCTTCGTTCTTCATATGGGTGTTTCCGGGGCCGCACTTGCTACCATTCTCTCCCAGGCTTTAAGTGCTGCATGGGTTCTTCGGTTTCTTACCTCAAAAAAATCAGGTGTCCGCCTTTCTCTTCGCACCATGAAACCGGATTTTTCCATTTTAGGCTCTGTCATGGCACTCGGCATCTCACCATTTATCATGTCTGCAACGGAAAGTGCCATCACAATCGTCATGAACCACGGGCTACAGACGTACGGCGGCGACCTCTATGTCGGCTCGATGACAATTCTCCAGTCGGTGCTGCAGCTGATTTTCGTACCGGTCAACGGCTTTACGAACGGTGTACAGCCGATCATCAGCTACAACTTTGGTGCAGGCCAGTTTGACCGTGTTCGCCAGACAATCCGGCGCATGATCGCCATTACTTTTACTGCCGCTTTCGTCTACGTTGTATTCGCAATGCTTCGTCCGGCTCTTTTTGCCGGTCTTTTCACGACTGACCCGGAACTGATTGTCATCGTAGAGAAGGTACTTCCGGTTTACATTGCCGGCATGGCAATTTTCGGACTGCAGAGCGGCGTACAGAGTTCCTTCCTCGGTCTTGGCCAGGCGAAGATTTCTCTTTTTATTGCACTGCTTCGAAAAGTCATCCTTCTGATTCCGCTTGCACTCATTCTGCCGCATTTCTTCGGTGTCATGGGCGTTTACTATGCAGAACCGATCGCTGATGTATGTTCTGTTATCACTGCCGTTACGCTGTTTCTCTGCAATATCCGGAAAATTCTTTCAACAGAAACACTTGCAAAAGTGACTCATACCGAAGAATGACAAAAGAGGCGCTCTGCGACCTTTTCCATGCACCACCCATAATCAATTTTCTCGATCGTTTCGGCTGCATAGACGGGATATTCCGCGAGAAGAATCCCGTCGATCGAATACGTAACCGAACCGACCTTTTCTCCTTTCTTTACCGGGGCTTTCAAAAGCTCCGGTAAAAAAATGTCTTTTTCCGGTATTTCTGTCTCTTTCAGAAGAGCGGGAAGCGAGCGCGCCGGATCAAGCGCCGGGCTTGTAAGGGTAAGGCGGGCGCTGCTTTTTACCTGCAGCATCCCGTCGTAAACACCGTCTGCTACTTCAATCTGCCCTGGGTTCCAGCTATGGTCCAGCACGTCACGATACATATACGATTCCAGCCCGTAGTTTAAAAGCTTTGCGGCATCCGCCCATTTATAGTTTTTATGGCTGGGCCATCCGCACGCAAGCAACGACACAATCAGACGCTTTCCATCCCGCTCCAGCGCACCGGTATAACAGTAACCGGCTTTTGCCGTGAAGCCGGTTTTTCCCGAAACAGCTCCATCCATCTGATCCAGCAGTGCGTTGTGATTATAGCAGTTGAACATGTTTTTCTTTTCCAGATCCCAGAAGGTATAGGACCGCGTCTGCGTCACTGCGAGAAACTGGGCGGCTTTCGGTGAAATCCAGACACAGTATCGCATGATCCGTGCCAGATCAGCTGCTGTCGTGTGGTGATCTCCGCCTGCGTCAGAAGCATCGAGACCGTTCGGCGTCACAAAATGCGTATCTGTACAGCCGATTGCTGCGGCTTTTTCATTCATAAGCGATGCAAATTCCTCTACACTTCCGCCGATGGTCTCTGCAATCATTACCGCCGCGTCGTTATGCGATTCCAGCATCAGGGAATACAGAAGATCGCCAAGCAGAAACTGTTCTCCCTCCCTCACACCGAGATGTACTTTCGGCGCTGCGGCTGCTTTAGCCGATGCAGTTGCGACCGTCTGCTCTTGTCCGTTTTCCAGTGCCAGAATGCATGTCATGATTTTCGTTGTGCTCGCCATTGCCATAGGATCTGTCTCGCGTTTTCCGAACAGCACACGGCCGGTATCGCCATCCATCAGGCATGCCGCCGTTGCAAACAGCTGATTCGGCTCGCTCTCCTGCTCTGTCGCAGTCACGGACACACTTCCCAAAAACAGAAGCAGGATTCCCAGGAAAAAACCTGTCTTGTTTCTTCTTTTTCTGTTCAAAATCAGATCCCCCTTGTGTTTTTTCTCTTTAAAAACGGAAAAGCCGGACGCTCTTTTGGGACCGGCTTTTTGTCTGCTTCTTCTTCATTATATGAGGTTTCCTGTAAAATCATGGTAAAATTTCACAAAGTTATTGACACTGCGATCCATATCATGTATAATTCCCATGTTTGTATAGAATTACTAAACTTTTTGTTTATTTTTACTGAGATTTCCTGAGAATCCGTATTCAGCAAAAGGATCCCGGGAAAGACTTTGGATGCAGAAAGGATTTTTTATGGAAATCGGAAAAAAAATCAGGGAACTGCGGATGTGGAAAGGGCTGACGCAGGAGGAACTGGCAGATCGGAGCGAGCTGTCAAAGGGATTTATTTCCCAGCTTGAAAACGATGTGACCTCTCCCTCGATCGCCACGCTGGTTGATGTTCTTACCTGCCTTGGAACGGATCTAAAAACGTTTTTCGGCGAAGAGCAGGACAATCAGGTTGTCTTTTGCGAAGAAGATTACTTTGTAAAGACCGCTGAAGCGCAGGGCAACGAGATCGCATGGATCGTTCCGAATGCACAGAAAAACAGGATGGAGCCAATCCGGCTGACGCTGCAAAGCGGCGCGTGCACCGAGATTGATTCACCGCATGAAGGCGAGGAATTCGGCTATGTACTTTCCGGCCGTATTCTCCTTCATCTTGGAGATGAATGCCACAAAGTGAAGAAAGGGGAAAGCTTCTACTATCCCGCTTCCTGTAATCACTATCTGGAAAATCCGGGTAAAACGCCGGCCATCATTCTCTGGGTCAGTTCTCCGCCTTATTTTTAGATTTTTTACACCGCGTGATTTTCACGAGAAACGGTGTTCCAAATTTCACAACCCGAAAGGAGCATATTACACATGAGTACCAAATTACTTGATCTGGTCAACATCACAAAATCGTACGACGGAGTTACCATTCTGGATGATCTGAATCTTTATATCCGTGAAAACGAATTTCTTACCCTCCTTGGCCCGAGCGGCTGCGGAAAAACAACCACATTACGTATCCTCGGCGGTTTTGAGACACCGGATGCCGGAAAGGTTTTATTTAACGGACAGGATATCACCCAGCTTCCGCCGAACAAACGCCAGTTAAATACGGTGTTCCAGAAATATGCTCTTTTCACGCATATGACAATTGCGGAAAACATTGCTTTCGGGCTGAAAATCAAAGGAAAATCCAAAGCATATATCGATGACAAAATCAAATACGCATTAAAACTTGTTAACCTTGAGGGTTACGAAAACCGCTCCCCGGCGCTTCTCTCCGGCGGCCAGCAGCAGCGAATCGCCATTGCGCGCGCGATTGTCAACGAACCAAAAGTTCTGCTTCTGGATGAGCCGCTCGGCGCACTTGACTTAAAGCTCCGTCAGGATATGCAGTACGAGTTGATCCGTCTGAAAAACGAGCTTGGTATCACCTTTGTCTATGTCACCCATGATCAGGAAGAGGCGCTTACTATGTCGGACACGATTGTTGTCATGAACCAGGGTTATATCCAGCAGATCGGCACACCGGAAGACATCTACAATGAGCCGCAGAACGCATTCGTTGCAGACTTCATCGGTGACAGCAACATTCTCGACGGCATCATGATTGAGGACCGTCTCGTCGAGATTCTCGGTGCGAAGTTCGAGTGCGTTGATGTCGGATTCGGCAAAAACAAACCGATCGACGTTGTGATCCGCCCGGAGGATATTGATCTTGTGAAGCCGGAGGAAGGTACCATCCGCGGACGTGTCACCCATCTGATTTTCAAAGGTGTTCACTATGAGATGGAGGTTACGGTGAACGGTTTTGAGCTTCTCGTTCACTCTACCGATCTGTTCCCGGTCGGACAGGAAGTCGGCATTCACGTCGATCCGTTCGATATCCAGATTATGAACAAACCGGAATCCGAAGATGAGGAGGCGGCAGCCATTGAAGAGTAATAAATTAAAGAAATGGCTGGCAGCACCGTATGCCGTCTGGGCTGCCGGTTTCATCATCATCCCGCTGATCCTGATTCTCTACTATGCGTTCACCGGGGAAGAAGGCGGCTTTACCCTTTCGAATTTTGCCTACGTTGCAACGAAGGAAAACATCAAGGCACTTGGCCTGGCTCTGTGGCTCTCACTCCTTAGCACAGTACTCTGTCTTGTCCTTGCCTATCCGCTTGCCATGATTCTGGCAAACCGGAATGTCAACCAGACCAGCTTTATTGTGCTGATCTTCATTCTCCCGATGTGGATGAACTTTCTGCTCCGTACGCTTGCATGGCAGACACTGCTTGAGAAAAACGGCGTCATCAACAGCATTCTCTCGTTTTTCCATCTGCCCGGCATTTCCATCATCAACACACCGGGAGCGATCATTCTCGGTATGGTTTACAACTTCCTGCCGTTTATGGTTCTGCCGATCTACAATGTCCTGATTAAGATCGACCGTGACGTCATCAACGCAGCAAGAGACCTCGGAGCGAACAGCGTACAGACTTTCCTGAAAGTAACGCTGCCGCTCACCACGCCGGGTATCGTAAGCGGTATTACCATGGTATTTATCCCGGCGCTTACAACCTTTGTTATTTCCGACCTGCTCGGCGGAAGCAAGATCCTTCTGATCGGAAACGTCATCGAGCAGGAGTTCAAACAGACCAACAACTGGAATGCCGGAAGCGCACTTTCCACAGTCCTGATGATTTTCATCATCCTGTCGATGGTTCTGATGAACAAATACGATAAAGACGGGGAGGGAACGGCATTTTGAGAAAGAAACTGGAAAAAATTTACATGGCGCTCATCTTTATTCTTCTGTATGCGCCGATTGTCACCCTTGTGGTGCTCTCCTTTAATGCATCAAAAACGCGTGCCAAATGGGGTGGCTTTACGCTGCACTGGTACCGTTCACTGTTTGCCAATACAGAGATCATGAACGCGCTGTATACAACGTTAATCATTGCGCTTCTTGCCTCTGCGATTGCAACCATCCTTGGAACGCTTGCGTGCATCGGCATCAACAGCATGTCAAAAAAAAGCCGGACGCTTTTCATGGGTATTACGAACATCCCGATGCTGAACGGTGAGATCGTTATGGGAATCTCGCTGATGCTGCTCTTTATCATCTGCCGCATTCAGCTTGGATTCGGCACGATTCTGATGGCGCATATCACGTTCAATGTTCCTTACGTTATTTTGAGCGTTATGCCGAAATTAAAGCAGACGAACAAATCAACGTACGAGGCAGCCCTCGACCTTGGCGCTTCCCCTCTGTACGCGTTTTGGAAAGTCATCTTCCCGGACATCATGCCGGGCGTTGTTTCAGGCTTTCTGCTCTCCTTTACCATGTCCCTCGATGATTTCGTTATCACCTACTTCACCAAGGGACCGGGCGTTGATACGCTCTCCACAAAGATTTATGCCGAGGTCCGCAAGGGAATCAAGCCGGAGATGTACTCGCTCTCCACAATTCTTTTTGTCACCGTACTGCTTCTGCTGCTCCTTGTGAATGTGAATCCTTCTCCGAAGGAAGAAAAAGAGGAGGCAAAAGAGCGCGAGGCTATGGCGAAGAAGGGCATCCGTTTCCGCATCACGAAACGTGTGGTCTTCCGCCGGATTCTTCCGATCGCCATGGTGCTTGTCATCGGCGGCGGCGGTATTTACTACGGAAGCCAGAATGCTTCAGCCGGCGGCTCCCAGCAGCTGATTGTGTACAATTGGGGCGAATATATGGATTCTGATGTCATCGATATCTTTGAGGAAGAAACCGGTATCCACGTTGTTTACGAGGAGTATGAGACGAACGAAATCATGTATCCGAAGATCAAATCCGGTGCGATTTCCTACGATCTTGTCTGCCCGTCCGACTATATGATTCAGAAGATGATCCAGAACGATCTGCTGCAGCCGATCAACTTTGACCATATTCCGAACGCTTCCAACATTGGAGATATGTACTACGAGACTTCCGAGCAGTTCGACCCGGGCAATCTCTACTCGATCCCGTACTGCTGGGGAACAGTTGGTATTCTGTACAACAAAAAAATGGTAAGCGAGCCGATCGACTCCTGGTCTGTTCTGTGGGATACCAATTACCGCGACAGCATTCTGATGCAGGACAGCGTGCGCGATGCGTTTGCTGTTGCTTTAAAGGATCTGGGATACTCCTTAAACTCCACCAATATCAAGGAGCTGACGGAGGCGAAGGATCTGCTTGTGACACAGAAACCTCTCGTGCAGGCGTACGTTGTGGATCAGGTGCGTGACAAGATGATCGGAAATGAGGCGGCTATCGGCGTTATTTACTCCGGTGAAGCTATCTACACGAAGCGTGAAAACCCGGATCTGGAATACGTTGTTCCAAAAGAAGGCTCCAACGTCTGGATCGATTCCTGGTGCATTCCAAAAGATGCGCAGCATGTCGAAAACGCAGAGAAATTCCTGAATTTCCTCTGCCGGCCGGACATCGCACTGAAAAACTTTGAGTATATTACCTACTCTACGCCGAATGATGCGGCGCGTGAACTGATTGAGGATGACGATATCCGAAACAGTGAAATCGCCTTCCCGGATGAGGAAACGCTTGCACGGTGCGAAACCTTTACGTATCTTGGCGATGATGCCGATGAGGTTTACAACCAGCTGTGGCGTGAAGTAAAATCAAATTAAAGATCTGCTTTCGGACAAAAAAAGATCCCGGTCAGGAATTCTTAGGAAAGATTCCTGCCGGGATTTTTCTATTCTTACTGTTGCTCTCAAAAGTCTGTTTTAATCAAAATTGTGGTCAAAGCGCGGGGAAAGCGTTCCGTTTCCATGGAGCACTTCATCCAGCTTTACAAGCTCCTGCGGCGCCTCTGCAAGCGCTCTTTCGTACAGGTGGACAAGATTCCGTGTGCCCGCTTCGCATTCCTTCTGAGGCCTTCCAGGCATCACACGGCCGCCCATCGAATCATAGCAGCCGACCAGTTTCATCACTCCAAGAAGAAGGTTTCTTACCGCACTGCTGCGGCAGATCGTGATTCTCGTCCAGAGCTTCATGCCCTTCAGGCATTCGACAATTTCTGTTTCACCGATTTCCGGAAAACAGCGGTGGATGACCTTGTTGCCGTCGGTGTGCGGGCAGATCGGCGATGCCGGACGGTATACGAGCGGATCGAGGCCGTCCTCCAGCATGAAGTACTGGTCAAGGCTCGTCTCAATCTTTGCATGGGAAATTCCAGTGTGATCCACAAATTTCCCGATATACGGATGACACGTCGAATCGAGAAGGTAATGGCAGGCAAAGCCTAACAGATACGCTTCCATCGCCTCTGACGGGCTCTGCTGATACTTTTTCACCTCATCCTCGAACAGAACGGAAGCCGTCTGCTCATGCAGAAGCGTTCCGTAATCAGACACACGGTTTTTCGAGAACGGATGGTAATAAAAGAAGATATCCGGCCCGTGCAGTCCGATCAGATACAATTTTTTGTTTTCTCGAATGATCTTTTTCAAATTTGCCGGAAGCTGTTCATAGACTTCTCTTCCGAACCTGTCGTGTGCGTACGTAGTAGGCATATCGGTATCTCCCTTCTTTTTTCTCCTGCCGGATCAGACATCCAGCTTGATCTGCATTTCCTCTTCCACTTCTGCGCGGAAGTCCTCCATCTTGACCGGACTGATCTCCGGCAGATTGTCGGTGGAATCGACGCCGAAGTTCCTCAGGAATTCTTCGGTCGTGCCGAACACAATCGGGCGGCCCGGCGCGTCGAGGCGGCCAAGCTCCTGCACCAGATTGTACTCCACCAGTTTGTTGACCGCGTGATCGCTCTTGACGCCGCGGATCTTGTCGATCTCCTGCTTCGTGACCGGCTGCTTGTAGGCAATGATCGAGAGAGTCTCCATCATGACGTCGGTCAGAACCGCCTTCTTCGGCTGCATGGCGATGTTGACAAGATAATCATAATATTCCTGTTTCGTGCACATCTGATACGCATTTTCAAGCTCCACGATGTGGATGCCGCGGTCTTTCGTATTATATTTTTCCATCATATGGTTCAGAATCCTGCGGGTCGTCTCCGTGTCATGGCCGATCGCTTTTGCAATCCTTCCCAGCTCCACGGAATCTCCCATCGCAAAAAGGACTGCCTCGATGGCTGCTTCCGCCTCCTCGACCGAAGAGGGGCGTCTTGCCTCACCCAGGGCAGTTTCTTTATTCCTGTTCTGTTCTTCCATCTGTCTTGTCCTCACTGTCTGTCTCGTCTGTATACGGCACAACTACGGTGTCTTCATCCTCCAGGGATTCAATCAGGATATCCCCGAAAAGCTCCTCCTGGCTGATCCGGATTTTGCCGGTTTTCATCAGCTCCAGGATTGCAAGGAAGGTGACAATCACATGCACCTTGCCCGGCTGGGATTCCAAAAGGTCGCGGAAGCTGAAGCGGCGTTTTTTAACAGCAAACTGCTCGACATACGTCATCTTGTCCGGCAGGCTGACCTCTTCTTTTTCGATCTTTCCGAACTTGCTTCGGATCGGGTCGATCTTGTCCTCCTGGCGCTTTAAAATCATTTTATAGATCGTATGGAGCTTCGCGAGAGAAATCTGCGAGAGGAGCTCGGAGGTGTCGACCGGCGTCCTGTACTCCAGCACTTCTCTTGGAAGCGTCGGTTCCTTGTACACGGAACGGCTCGCCTCGTTCATGCGGTCACGCAGCTCGTACGACATGTACTTGTACATTTTGTACTCTAAAAGCTGCTGCACCAGCTCGGCTCTCGGGTCCTCTTCCTCGCCTTCCTCATTCACTTCTTTCGGAAGCAGCATGCGGCATTTGATATCCAGAAGCGTCGCCGCCATGACCATGAACTCACTCATGATGTTGAGGTCTTCCCGCTCCATCTGATGAATGTATTCCAGATACTGGTCCGTAATCTCTACAATGGGGATATCGTAAATATCTATTTTATTTTTATCGATCAGGTGAAGAAGAAGGTCCAGCGGTCCTTCAAACACCGGAAGCTTTACTGGTATCGCCATGTGCTCTGTTCTCCCTTACGGTTTCCCGATATCTGTAATAATCAATTCTCTTCTGTTCCAGATGCGGACCGGAATGGTGTGTTCGCCCGTTCCTGCACTGATGATCTGGCAGGTGCCGCCCGTCAGGAACAGCCCGCGGCAGTTTTTCGAAAAAAGGCGGAAATCCGGCGTCACAAGCCCCCGGTGCGCGCCAAGGCCCACCACGCCGCCGTGATAATGGCCGGAAAGCGTCAGATCGGCTCCATATGATGCATAGGAGCTGCGGTAGGCAGGGTGATGCGCCAGCAGAATGCCGTAGCGCGCCGGATCCGGTTTTCCAAGGTGGTCCGTCAGTTCCGAAACCGGCAGCGGTCCGCGGTAAAAGCGGTTGTAATAGGTGCGGTCCATGGCATAGCCGTAGATCCGGACCGGACAGCCGCTGATGGTAAGATCCGCCGTCTCATTTTCCAGATAGCAGATTCCTGCCTTTTTCAGGCGCTCCCGGAGCTTTTCATACAGATCGCCGTACTGTTCCGGATACAGCTTCAGACGGTATTCGTGGTTTCCGCAGCCATAGATTACCTGGTATTCCTCCGCAAGACGTTCCGCGAAACTCAGACCCGGGTCGAGGTTCTCCCCCGGCTTTGCCACAATCTGGTCCCCGCCGATGATGACAAGATCCGGAGCCGCCTCATCGATGACTGCCTTTAACACCGTGTTATCCGGGCCAAACTCCATATTGTGAAGATCACTGATAAACGCCAGACGAAAACCGTTTCCTTCCGGAAATTTTCCATTTGACGAAAGTTTGTAATAGGTCGTTGTAAATTTTCTCATACCGTTCATTATACTTGATTTTTCGGTGTATGACAACCCGTTTTCCCTGCTGTTTATAAGCCCAATGCCTGTTTTGCCAGCTGATCGGCTTTTTCGTTGTAGGTGACGCCGGTGTGGCCCTTTACTTTGCAGAAGCGGATCGCAACTTTGGCCGATGCCAGATCGTAAAAATTCCGGTAATCGATGGTTCCCTGTTTTTTCGCCTGCCATTCTCTCGTACACCAGCTTGCGATTCCCTGGTAATCGTGATAGATGGCCAGCTCCGGAATATCATGTGTCAGGCAGTAAGCCATGGCCAGCTCTGCGCCCTTGATCTCGCCTGCCACATTCCGCATGGAGACGAGATCCGGGTCGCTGTATTCTTCTGCAAGATTCAACTCTTTTCCGTCCAGGAAGAGGACCACACCGCAGGAGAACTTTCCGAGCGCATGCTGATAGCTTCCATCCACGTATGCGACGGCGCTCCTGCCGACACCGGCGTATTCCGGGTCTTCGCATGGTTTTTCTGCCAGAATCAGGTGTTCCCAGTCCCAAGAAGAAGGATCGGGTGCTGCCGTGCTCTGTACTGCCTTTCGTTCCGGGGCAGCGAAATACGTTCCGATTGTTTCCCGCAGCAATGGTTCCGGCATTTTACCGCCGCCCAGAAAGGCCTCTGCCTCCTCCAGACGCTCAAATCCCTTGTAAATTGCGCCAGGATAACCGTGTACCTGCGCTTTGCACGCATCCCATGTCCGGTAGATGCCCGGAACCTTTCCCTGTTTTACCGCATAGTAATTTTTCTTTGCCATGTTTTTCTCCTTTTCGCGCATGATACTCCGGCTTTATGCCGTCCCAAGAAAATATTGTTTCATCGTACATCCGAACAGGTCCCACATGCCGGCTCTTGCCACGTCTGCTCCATATAAAATCGCAACGGAACCAAGTTCCTCACCGTCTGCTTTGTAAACAACTCTTCCGGCACACTCGCCTTTCTGGATAGGGGCCTGCACCTCTTCCGGCAGTTCTATCGTTTTTTCCACTTCACCGATCACCGTCCCGCCCGTCGCAAGATAGCGGAATTCTTCCGCATATTCCAGTTCTGCCGTATCCTGCTTTCCGTAAACAACCGAAAGTTCCGGCAGGGGATCGCGTTCCCGGTCTATGTAGATGCTGCAGGACGAAAACCCATACTGGAACAGTGACGCCGCATCTGCAAACCGCACCTTGTAGTCCGGTGCTCCCATCACGACTGCCAGCATCGTCAGATCATTTTTCTTCGCCACTGCCGAGACGCAGTACTTCGCCTTCGAGGTGCTTCCTGTTTTCAGTCCCACACAGCCCTCATAGCCGCGGATCAGCTTATTTGTATTGGTGAGGGTGAATGGTTTGCTTCCCTTCTGTGTGACATGCGTAATCTCTTCCATCCAGATAGAGGAATAGTTCAGGATCTGCGGAAAGCGCTCGATCAGCTCCCGAGACATTTTCGCCACATCTGCCGCTGTCGTGTAATGGCCGTCGGAATCCGTGAGGCCGCAGCAGTCCTCAAACTTCGTGTCGTTCATGCCGAGTTCTTTTGCTTTCTGGTTCATCCGGCTGACAAACTCGCTTTCTGTCCCCGCAATATGCTCTGCCATCGCTACAGATGCATCGTTTCCCGAAGCAACGACAATACACTTGATCATCGTCTCAACGGTCTGCTTTTCGCCCTCTTCCAGAAAAACCTGGGACCCGCCCATACTTCTGGCGTGCGCACTCGTCGTCACTTCGTCGGTCAGCTGGAGCGTCCCTTTTTCGAGCTCTTCAAAAATCAGCAGCAGCGTCATGATTTTTGTGATGCTCGCCGGGCTTCGCTGTTCCGACGCATTTTTCTCGTACAGAACAGTTCCGGTCTGTGCCTCCATCAAAAGAACAGACGGCGAAGCCAGCCCAAGGTCCGTTGTCATCTCCGGTGCTGTCTCCTCCGTCTCTTCTGTTTTCTGTTCCGTTGTTTCGTTCTGCTGCTTGTCGGAAGATTCTCCATTCTGCTCTGCCGCAGTCACTTTCAAGGGCGCTGCAAGAAGCGCCAGGATCATCAGCAGGCTCCAGACGATATTTCGTGTTCTTCTCTTCATATTCCCCCGAAACATCTGCTCTTTCTTCCCTACAGGCTATGCAGACGACCGCAGAACTATGCTGTCTGTTCCGTTTACAGCAGCGGTGCCAGAAACTTCAGCGCACCGCGGAGTGCACGGACTGCAAAATTTTTCTTTCGGCAGTAGTCCATATTGATCTGCTCACACTGTTCAAACGTGATCAGCGCATCCTCTTTTACCTGGGCAACCGCACTGCTGCCGTACATCCAGACACCGCACTCAAAATGCAGGTACATGCTCCGGTAATCCATGTTGATCGTTCCGACCGTCGCAACTTCATCATCACAGACAAAGCTCTTGGAATGGATAAAGCCTGGCGTATACTGGTAAATCTGAACGCCGGATTCCAGCAGGATCTCGTAATTGGCCTGCGTCAGAATATAGACAATCTTCTTATCCGGGATGCCCGGCGTTACAATCCGCACATCGACTCCGCGCTTTGCCGCCATGCAGAGAGCGGTCAGCGTCTCGTTGTCCGGAATCAGATACGGGGTAAAAATATAAAGATATTTTTTCGCCTGTGAAATAATGTTCAGATAAACATGCTCGCCTACTGTCTCTCCATCCAGCGGGGAATCGCCGTACGGCTGCACAAAACCGTCTTTTTTAAACGCTTCCTCGTGATAGATTTCCGGCCGGTATGATTCGAAATCGCATTCCATACCGGTGATTGTGCTCCACATCTGCAGAAACATCACCGTAAAACTCCATACCGCCTCACCATGCAGACAGATTCCGGAATCCTTCCAGTGGCCGAACCGCTCCTTGCGGTTAATGTATTCGTCCGCAAGATTAATGCCGCCCGTGAAAGCCGTATGACCGTCGATCACGGCAATTTTCCGGTGGTCACGGTTATTTAAAATGACATTCAGCACCGGTCGGAACTGATTGAACGCCGCACACTTGATGCCCATCTGCTGCAGCGATTTATAATACTGATACGGCAGTGTCGTCACGCAGCCGAAATCATCGTAAATCAGCCGCACATCCACACCGGCGGCCGCTTTTTCCTTCAGAATCTCCAGCACCGTATCCCACAGATACCCCTCGCTGATGATGAAATATTCCATAAAAATGTAGTGTTCTGCCTTTTTGAGTTCCTCAATAAAGTGCTCAAACCATACATCTCCCAGCGGGTAATACTCTGTTTCTGTATTTTCATAAACAGGATAATGCGCATAATTGGTCAGATAGGAAGACTGCCCCGCTGCCAGGATATTTTCTTCCTCGAGCTTTTTACGCGTCTCTTCTTCCTCTCCAAGAACGCCTCCCTGCGAAAGCAGAACTGTATCGTAATGTGTACGGAATTTTCTTGCCACACTGGAATGGCCGAGAATGCCGTACAGGCAGATTCCGGTTACCGGAAGCGCCAGGATACAGACTGCCCACATCAGTTTGTAGCCGGGATTCATTTTCGGATTATTGATAATCGAAAGCACTGCAATCAGGGAAAGAATCGTGACCGCATAGTTGATGTAGACAGATTTTTCATTTAGCTGCATCACAATTCCGGCCAGCCAGCAAAATTCCAGAAGAAGTGCAACACCGATAATGACCATACGGCTGGTAAGCAGCTTCAGAATCTTTTTCACGATACGAAACAGCTTGTTTGCTATTTTGTACAAAATTCTCATTTGTCACCGCCTTGCTGTTTTGTCAAAACCTGCGACTTTAAGTTACAAGTATAAAAATCCCCGGCAAAACAGATCGCCGGGGATTTTTTGCACATTAATTATACTTACGTTTTCTGGCAGCTTCAGATTTCTTTTTACGACGAACACTTGGTTTCTCGTAATGCTCTCTTTTACGAATCTCCTGCTGAATGCCAGCTTTTGCACAGCTACGCTTAAATCTGCGTAAAGCGCTGTCCAACGTTTCGTTTTCTTTAACGATTACATTTGACATAGTCTCACACCTAACCTCCCTCCAGTTGTAGATTGTGCATAATACAACTGTATGGGTATTTTTTGCACTGTTCTTATTATACCAGAAAAATCTCGTACGTCAACAAGTTTTTTCATTTTTTTGCAAAATTTTTCCCTGCCGCCTGCCTGGCTCCTTTTTCTGCCCTGCAGGCGGCAGGATTTTGTGCTGTTTTTCCTGCTTATTGTTATGCGATCTGGCCTTCCAGTACCTCGGCAGCTTTTGCAACTGCTTCGTCGATCTTCTCCGGATTCTTTCCGCCGGCCTGTGCCATGTTCGGACGTCCACCGCCGCCGCCGCCGACAACGGCTGCCACTTCTTTGATCAGTTTTCCGGCATGTGCACCTTTCTTCATCGCATCATCGGTTACCATGGCAAGAAGGCTTACTTTGCCGTCCTTTGCAGATGCCAGAACAACAACGCCGCTTCCCAGTTTTTCTTTCAGCTGGTCGCCAAGGTCACGCAGTCCGTTCATATCGACATCCGGTACGGATGCAGCGAGAAGTTTTACACCTTTGACTTCGGTGACTTTATCCATAACATCGCCGAGCGCTTCTTTTGCCAGTTTGCTCTTTAAGGACTCATTCTCTGCCTGGAGTGCTTTTGCCTCTGCCTGCAGATGAGCGATCTTCTCGAGGAGATCCGCCGGTGTTGTCTTTAAGAGAGCTGCTGCCTCATGCATTTTCTCTTCCTGTGCTTTATAGTATGCAGTAACAGACGGTCCGGTCAGAGCTTCGATTCTGCGGACACCTGCTGCGACGCCTGCCTCAGAAACAAGTTTGAACAGTCCGATTTCAGCGGTATTCTTTACATGGGTACCGCCGCAGAGCTCTTTGGAGAAGTCTCCCATGGAAACGACACGTACTTTGTCGCCGTATTTCTCACCGAACAGAGCCATCGCGCCGGATTTCTTTGCTTCCTCAGTATCCATGATGTCGGTTACAACCGGGATCTGCTCCTGAATCTTTTCATTTACCAGATTCTCAACTTTTTCCAGTTCTTCCGGTGTCATAGCCTGGAAGTGGGCAAAGTCGAAACGGAGTCTGGTCGGGGTTACGAGAGAACCTTTCTGCTCTACGTGTGCACCGAGAACAGTCTTTAATGCCTTCTGCAGAAGGTGTGTTGCGCTGTGGTTCTTCTCGATATTTTTTCTTGCCTCTTCGTTGACCTGAAGTGTAACTTCCTCGCCGTTTGAAATCATACCGGATTTCATGACACCGACGTGGCCGTATTTTCCGCCGCGGAGTTTGATGGTATCTTCTACTTCGAATACACCATTTGCTCCTTTGATGATACCGCAGTCGCCTTCCTGACCGCCCATGGTAGCGTAGAACGGAGTTTTCTCTACGAAAATAGTTCCCTTCTGGCCTTCCATCAGAGATTCTGCAATCTCAGTCTCTGTCGTCAGAACGGTTACTTTGGAGGTATCCTCCAGATGATCGTATCCGGTAAACTCAGTTGTTACGGACGGGTCGATCTCATCGTAAACGGTTGCATCAGCACCCATGTAGTTTGTTACTTCACGGCTCGATCTTGCACGCTCTCTCTGCTCTTCCATTGCTGCATGGAAACCGTCCTCGTCGATGCCGTAGCCCTTCTCCTCAAGGATCTCTTTGGTCAGATCCAGCGGGAATCCGTAGGTATCGTACAGTTTGAATGCATCCTGTCCGTCCAGAACTTTTTTGCCTTCGCTCTGCATTTTTTCTTCGAGCTCGGAGAGGATATGAAGTCCCTGGTCGATGGTTTTGTTGAACTGGGTCTCCTCGTTGTTCAGAACGTTGAAGATGAAATCTTTTTTCTCTTCAAGTTCCGGATATCCGTCTTTGGAGCCTTCGATTACGCTTGCGGAAAGGCGGGCAAGGAACAGTCCGTCAATGCCAAGCAGACGGCCATGACGTGCTGCACGGCGGATCAGACGGCGCAGTACGTAGCCTCTTCCTTCGTTGGTCGGCATGATTCCATCGGAAATCATGAATGTTGCGGAACGGATATGGTCTGTGATAAGGCGGATGGAAACATCGGTCTCATGATCTTTATCATACTCTTTTCCGGAGATTTCGCATACTTTGTTGCGTAGTGCCTGAATGGTGTCGACATCGAAGATGGAATCTACATCCTGTACGACAACGGCCAGACGCTCAAGTCCCATACCGGTATCAATGTTCTTCTGGATCAGGTCGGTGTAGTGGCCCTCGCCGTCGTTGTTGAACTGGCTGAATACGTTGTTCCATACTTCCATGTAACGGTCACACTCGCAGCCAACGGTACATCCCGGTTTGCCGCAGCCGTATTTTTCTCCGCGGTCATAATAAATCTCAGAACACGGACCGCACGGACCTGCGCCATGCTCCCAGAAGTTGTCCTCTTTTCCAAAACGGAAAATACGGTCTGCCGGGATGCCGATCTCTTTGTTCCAGATATCAAATGCTTCATCATCGTCCTGATAGATGGATGGGTACAGACGATTCGGATCGAGCCCTACTACCTGTGTTAAAAACTCCCAGGACCATGCGATTGCTTCGTGTTTGAAATAATCACCGAAGGAAAAGTTTCCGAGCATCTCAAAGAAGGTGCCGTGACGGGCTGTTTTTCCTACATTTTCAATATCGCCGGTACGGATACATTTCTGGCATGTTGTTACTCTTCTTCTCGGCGGAATCTCTGCGCCTGTGAAGTAAGGTTTCAGCGGAGCCATACCGGAGTTGATCAGTAAAAGACTTTTATCGTTGTGTGGAATCAACGAAAAACTCTTCATAGCAAGATGTCCTTTGCTCTCGAAGAACTCAAGAAACATCTTTCGTAATTCGTTTACGCCATATTTTTCCATGACTGTTTGTCCTCCAAATAATTCAGTGTGTCCCGGAATTTCTTCCGGGAATCCATTCTTTTATAATAGCACACTTAATTATTTAACGCAAATTTTTTTGAAATTCTTCTTTCCTTTTTTCAGAACGATACCGTCCTCGCCGAAGGCTGCTTTTTCTACGGCATATTTCGGATCTGTGATTTTCTCACCGTCTACGGATACACCGCCCTGCTCTACGGCACGGCGTCCTTCGTTTCTGGTCTTTGCAAGCTCTGCTTTGACAAGAAGGGTTACGATATCGATTTTATCGTCCGTGAAATCCTCTGCAGAAAGTTCACTGGTCGGCATATGCTCGGAGCTTCCGGTAGAGAATACGGCACGTGCGCCTTCCTGCGCTTTCTTTGCTTCTTCCTCGCCGTGTACCATGGAGGTCAGCTCATAGGCCAGGATCTCTTTTGCCTCGTTCAGCTTGCTTCCTTCCCAGGAATCCATCTCGTCGATCTGCTCCAGCGGCAGGAAGGTCAGCATACGGATACATTTTAAGACGTCGGCATCGTCCACGTTTCTCCAGTACTGGTAGAAATCGAACGGGCTGGTCTTGTTCGGGTCAAGCCATACAGCGTTTCCTGCGGTTTTACCCATCTTCTTGCCCTGAGAGTCGGTCAGAAGGGTGATGGTCATTGCATAGGCATCTTTTCCAAGTTTACGGCGGATCAGTTCGGTTCCTCCCAGCATGTTGGACCACTGGTCATCGCCGCCGAACTGCATATTGCAGCCGTATTTCTGGAACATGTGATAGAAGTCGTAGCTCTGCATAATCATGTAGTTGAACTCCAGGAAGGAAAGACCTTTTTCCATACGCTGTTTGTAGCACTCTGCACGGAGCATGTTGTTGACACTGAAGCATGCACCTACCTCACGGAGCAGTTCTACATAGTTCAGGTTCAGCAGCCAGTCTGCGTTGTTGAGCATCATAGCTTTTCCCTCGCCGAACTCGATGAAACGCTCCATCTGACGTTTGAAGCACTCTGCGTTGTGGTCGATCTCCTCGCGGGTCAGCATTTTTCTCATATCGGTTCTTCCGGACGGGTCACCGATCATGGTGGTGCCGCCGCCGATCAGGGCGATCGGTTTGTTTCCTGCCATCTGCATCCGTTTCATCAGGGTCAGTGCCATGAAGTGACCTGCGGTCAGACTGTCTGCGGTGCAGTCGAATCCGATATAGAACGTTGCTTTTCCATTGTTTACCAGGTCTCTGATTTCATCTTCGTCGGTTACCTGTGCCAGAAGGCCTCTGGCGATCAGTTCGTCATAAATCTGCATTTTGTTTTTCTCCTTTTTTCGGTTGACTTTCGGGTATGTGTTACCGTCTGGGACCAAAGTTTTTTATACAAAAAGACTCCCGTCCTTTCCGATTCAAAGGACGAGAGCCCGTATCTCCCGTGTTACCACCTTACTTCACAGCTGTCTCACGGCAGCTGCCTTTGTCGGTATCCAAAACCTCTGAATACCCTGACGCTGTAACGTTCGTCTCTTACGTCGCAGCCTACTAAAAACGTGCATCATAGTTCTTCTGCCGCCCGTTTTATTCGGTGCGCAACTCCGGGATGTATTCGAATCGTACAGAACCTGCATGCGCCTCTCATCTGCCGGCTGCTTTCTGTCCGCGTTTTTGTACGTCTACTTGTTCCCTTCCAAGCCTTTTTCCATGTTCCATAGTATAAACGGTGATTCGAAATCTGTCAAGACTTCTGCTTTCCGTTTTTTCATCTATTTTTAATATCCGCGGTCCTGATCCATCATATACAGGAGTGCGTTGCAGATGCACGCCGCGATATTGCTGCCGCCTTTTCGTCCGCGTGCCACGATATACGGGATATTGGTCTGCATAATCAGTTCTTTGGACTGTACCACATTGACAAAGCCGACCGGAACTCCGATGATCAGCGCCGGTTTTATTTTTCCTTCCCCGATCAGTTCATAGAGGCGGACCAGTGCCGTCGGCGCATTTCCAACCGCAATAATCAGCTTTTTATCCAGCTCCGCCGCTTTTTCCATGCAGGCTGCCGCGCGGGTGCTTCCGGTTTCTTTTGCTCTTGCCGCAACATCTTCGTCTGACATAAAGCAGAGCGCTTCACCGCCGTGGCGCGCAAGCACCTTTTTGTTGATGCCGGATCTTGCCATCTGCGTATCCGTCACAATGCAGGCTCCCTCCCGGATCGCCTCGATGCCTTTTGCCACCGCATGCTCCGAAAAGCAGAGATTATCCGCATAATCAAAATCCGCACTTGTGTGGATACACCGCTTTACAACCAGTTCCTGATCCTCTGGAAACGTTCTTCCGTTTAATTCTTCCGTGATAATTTCAAAGCTTCTCTTTTCAATCTCGTGCGGGCTTACCTGCTCCAGTTCTATCTTCATCTTTATGCCCCTTCTTCCAGAATTTGATAAATCTTCTTCATGTCGAGATGCTCGCGCAGCGCATCTGCGAGAATATCGTACTGTGTCTCTTTGAATGTCTGGTAATCGACACCGTGAATCTGCTCCATGGCAATTCCCTTATTCTTTGCAAGTGCTTCCACGATCCGCTCGGCAACTTCTTCTTTGTCGAAAATGCCGTGCACATACGTACCGTACACATTTCCTTTCTGTGCACCGTCCAGCTTATCCGAATCAGCACGGTTCTGATCATCGATGAACGTGAATGCTTCTGTTTCTTCTTTCCGCACCGTTTCTCCCATATGGATTTCATAGCCCTCGATCCGGGTTCCCTCGATCCCGGCAAGAACGCCTTCTGTTTTTCCAAAAGCGCCCTCCGCGCGGGTTCTCGTCTTCTCACCGGCAAATACGGTATCCATCGGCAGGAGTCCCATTCCTTTGATCGTTCCGCCGGCTTCGACATGCAGCGGATCGCTCAGCGTATCTCCGAGCATCTGGAAGCCGCCGCAGACACCGAAAATTACTTTTCCGGCCGCAGCCGCCTTCAGTACGGCCGCTTCCAGACCATTCTGACGCATCCAGAGCAGATCCTCCATCGTGTTTTTCGTTCCAGGAAGCAGAATCATATCCGGATTTTTCAGTTCGGAGACAGAGCTTACGTAGCGGAGTGATACGCCTTCGATCCGCTCGAACGGGTTGAAATCGGTGAAGTTTGAAATACGCGGGAGACGGATGACCGCAAGGTCAATGAGACCGATCTCCTCTTTTCTGGTGAATCGCTCGGTCAGACTGTCCTCGTCTTCCACTTCGATGTGGAGATACGGCGCCACGCCGACCACCGGGATGTGTGTTTTTTCTTCCAGCATCACAACGCCCGGGTCCAGGATGGTTTTGTCCCCGCGGAATTTGTTGATAATCAGACCCTTGATGCGGTCGCGCTCATCCGGCTCTAAAAGCTCTACGGTACCGTAAAGCTGAGCAAAAACGCCGCCGCGGTCAATATCTCCGACGAGGAGCACCGGTGCATCCACAAGCTTTGCCATTCCCATATTGACGATATCATCGGCTTTCAGGTTGATCTCCGCCGGACTTCCGGCTCCCTCGATCACAATGATATCATACTGTTCTTCCAGTGCATGGTACGCTTTCATGATGTCCGGGATCAGCTCTTTTTTGTGGGAAAAATATTCCCGCGCACTCATGTTTCCCAGTACCTCACCGTTTACAATCACCTGCGAACCGGTGTCATTCGTCGGCTTTAACAGAATCGGGTTCATCAAAACGGACGGTTCGATCCCGGCCGCTTCCGCCTGCATGACCTGTGCACGTCCCATCTCAAGGCCTTCTCTCGTAATAAACGAATTCAGCGCCATATTCTGTGATTTGAACGGCGCTACACGGTATCCGTCCTGATGGAAAATCCGGCATAAGCCCGCCGCAAGCAGACTCTTTCCCGCATTTGACATCGTTCCCTGTATCATAATTACTTTCGCCATCGTTTTTCCTCCTAAAACCACTGCAGAATCTGTGAAACGGCTTCTGTCAGAATCTGGTTTTCTTCATGTGTGCGTACGGCTGCACGGTAATATCCATCGGCAAGGCCCGGGTAGTTGGAACAGTCGCGGATCAGAATGCCGCCTTTTTCCAGCCGTGCGGCAAGTCCTTTCGGTCCCTCAAAGAACAGATAATTTGCACAGGAATCCCATACGGTAAGACCTGCTTTTTCCAGTTCTGCTTTCATCCAGGCGCGTTCTTTTCCGATCAGTTCCCGTGCTTCTTTGACGTAAGCATCCTCGTTCAGGGCGGCAAGGCCTGCCATCTGCGCCGGAGTCGAAACATTCCACGACTGCATGCTGCGGCTGATCCGATCCAGCAGATCCTCGTCGCTGCAGAGCAGATAGCCAAGACGCAGACCCGGCATTGCGTAAATCTTTGTGAACGCACGCAGAATCAGCAGATTCGGATATTCGTCCAGTTTTCCCTGCATCGTCACTTTTTCCGGCTCCGGCAGAAATTCTATGAAACACTCATCCAGCACCAGATAGATGTTACGCTCCCGGCAGTTATCCAGGATCTTTAAAAGAAGCTCCTGCGGAATCGTAAGGCCGGTTGGATTATTTGGATTACATAAAAAAACAAGATCCAGATCGTCGGTCAGATCATCGCAGAAATCGTCCTGTAAAAGAAAGCCTTTTTCCTTTTGCAGCGGATACATACGGATAAAACACCCTGCCGCTGAAAGTGCTGCTTCATACTCTGCAAATCCCGGCGCTGCAATCAGCGCTTTTTTCGGGCGGAGAGCCTGTGTCAGGGCAAAAATAAGCTCCGCGGCGCCGTTTGCAAACAGGATATTTTCTTCTGGAAGCTGCTCCTTTTCCGACAGTGCCCGGGTCAGGTCCCGGCACAGTGCGTCAGGATACTGTTCCACCGATTCCGCGCTCTTTCTCACCGCCTCTTTCACACTTTCCGGAGCTCCAAGAGGATTGACATTCACAGAAAAATCGACTCTGCATTTTTTCGTGTAAATGTCTCCTCCATGTGGATTTTGTCTCATACCATATGCCTTCCTTTCTCTTTTCCGTTGTGTTTCTATCTTCTCTTTTTACAGAAATAAAAAGAGCGCGCGGATTCCCGCAAAGAACACCAGTCCGAGGAACGAGGTCAGATACATCAGATGATTTGCTCTTTTGATATCTTCCGCCTCGACCGGGCGGATGTCATCGCCGATCGTTGGTTTCTTTACGACTTTGCCGAAATACACGGCATCTCCGGCAAGCTGTACTTCCAGCGCCCCTGCCATAACTGCTTCTGTCTGCGCAGAATTTGGGCTGGCGTGGCAGTAACGGTCGCGTTTGTAAATTTTTTCTGCATTTTTCCAGTTCATGCGCTCGCATGCAGACGCAAGAATCATCAGCCATGCGCTGATTCTCGCCGGTATGTAATTGACGACATCGTCCAGCTTTGCCGCACACCGTCCAAAATACAGATATTTGTCATTTTTGTATCCCACCATGGAATCCATGGTATTGATGGACTTATACAGAAAGCCCAATGCCGGTCCGCCGATGGCAAGAAAGAGGAGCGGTGCAATGACACCGTCCGACGTATTCTCCGCGATCGTTTCCACGGCAGCTTTCGTCACTCCTGTTTCCGAAAGATTTTCCGTATCACGTCCTACGATCATGGAAATCGCATAGCGCGCCCCCGGAAGATCGTTTTCTTTTAATTTCTGATAGACCTTCATGCTCTCATCCTTCAGGCATTTCGTTGCCGGAATCTGCCAGCACCAGAGAACCTCCAGAAGGAAGCCGATGACCGGATGAATTTTAAATGCCGCAAAGAGCAGCAGTGCCGGAACACCGTATCCCGCCAGACAGACGAGGATCACGAGAAAAACTCCTCCGGCAAGCTCTCCCTTTGGCGTTTTCGGAAATACCTTCCGCAGCCATTTTTCCAGCAGGGCAATGAGATTTCCGATCACACGGATCGGATGATACAAAAAGGAGGGATCTCCAAGCAGCAGGTCCAATCCATAGCCCACAATCAGGGCTGCTAATGCTGTTTTCATCTTGTTTTCTCCTGTTCTTTCCGGTAAGAGACACACTGCTCCAGAAATTCCAGTGCGAGGTGCGGACTTGCCATATAGTAAAGATGCGGGAATCCCGCCATCATCCGTTTTGTCGCATGAATGCATTCCCAGTTCCGCTTCCGCAGCGGTTTTGCCGCATGCCATGCACTTCCGCAGTCTGTGCTGTCAAAGTAATGGAACTCATGGCCGCGCACCGGATTTCCGCCGTTCCGAAAGGTATCCTTCGTGTTTGGCGTGAGGGTGATATAGCCGAATCTTCCCAGCTTTTTTGTCCGGTAAACATTTCCCGGAACAGCCTGTACCATAGGATACACATTTCCATCCATATCCTCCATGGATTCTGACAGGTACATATAACCGCCGCATTCTGCAAGAACCGGCATTCCCTGACGGATGTTATCGCGGATCTTCGTTCTCATGGTCTGGTTTTCCGAAAGCTCTTCTGCGTGCAGCTCCGGGTAGCCGCCGCAGAACAGAAGTCCGTCTGTATTCTTTGGCGGCTCCGCATCGGAAAGCGGCGAAAAATATTCGATTTTGGCTCCGAGTGACGCGAGAAGCTCCAGATTATCCCGATAAAAGAAACAGAATGCTTCATCCTTTGCAACGGCAAGAATCGGCTTCGCAGCACGCACCTTGGCGGCTGCTTCGCTTTCTGTCACCTTACACAGGGCTTCCGGCATTTTTCCCGAGAGCTCTTCTGCCCCTTCTGCAATCGCAAGAATTTTTTCAAAATCCAGTGTCTTCTGCAGTGTTTCTGCAAGCAGATTGACCTGCTCCTGCAGATTTTCCACCTCATCCGGCATCACAAGGCCGAGGTGGCGGCTTTCTAAGTGGCATTCCTTCAGTTCCGGCACAAAGCCGACACAGGAAATGCCAAGTTCTTTTTCCGCCATCGGCGCGATCTCCCGGTACAGCATCTCTGACATCCGGTTAAAGATTACACCGGCGATCCGGCTGTCCTCTTTGTACTGCAGGTATCCCTTGATAAAGGCAAGCGCTGAAACGCTCATGCCTTTGGCATCGACAACCAGAAGAACCGGCGTTTTTGTCATACCGGCGAGATCGTAGGCGCTGCCTTTGGTAGAAATTCCTCCAAGACCGTCGTAATACCCCATAACGCCTTCCAATACGGAAATGTCATGACCCGCTGCATGTTTGCAGAACAGATACTGTGTTGTTTCTTCCTCTGTGAAAAACGGATCCAGATTACACGACGGGGCGCCGATTACCTGTTCGTGAAACATCGGATCGATATAATCCGGGCCGCATTTAAACGCTGCGGGCTGCTTTCCCATCTGCTGCAGTGCACGGAGCAGTCCGCAGGTGATCATCGTTTTCCCGCTTCCGCTCCTTCCTGCTGCCAGCATGATTCTTGGTGCTTTCATTCTTTGGCACCTCCCTGGGCTGTAAAGATATAAACCGGATTCTGGGCAATCATCAGATGGCTTCTTCCGGCCTTTTTCGCATTGGAAGCCTGCAGGCAGACGATTTCCGGCTCTTCAAACGCAAGTTTTTTGAAACACGATGCTGCCTCCGCTAATGTTTCCACGGTTACTGTATTTAATACCACGCGGATGTTCGGATTCTTCCGCAGGAGCAGTTCCAGAATCTCTTTTAAGTTTCCGGCAGACCCGCCGATAAATGCATGCGTCGGAACCGGGAGTGCTTCGAGTGCTTCCGGTGCAGTTCCCTCAATAATTTCCAGATGATCCACTGCAAATTTCTTTTTATTTTCCTGCAGAAGTGCAACGGCTGCCGGATTTTTTTCTATCGCATATACCTTTCCCTGTGCTGCACGAAGCGCCATCTCAATCGAAACAGAACCTGTGCCCGATCCAATATCATAGACAACAGAATTCGAAGAAAGCTGCAGATGAGAAAGAGATGCATTGCGCACTTCCCGCTTGGTCATCGGTACTTTGTCACGCAGAAATACTTCATCTGCCATGCCGGCTGTAAACTCCGGTTCCGGATTCGGGTTTTCAAACAGAAGAACCGCAAGCGGAGCAAACTCCATTTTAGCAAGTTCGAATGGGGTTCCTGTCACAATCTGTTCTTCCGGATACGACAGATCCGTTCCCACATGCAGCACAATCTGCTCCCAGCCGTACGAACTTAACGTCTGGCAGATTTCCCTGACACTGCCCTTTCCGCCGGCGATCGCCAGAGTTTTCCGGTTTCGGCGGACCGTCTCCAGAAAGTTGCAGTGCTGCCCGTGCAGGCTCACAAATGCTGCATCCTCCCAGGACACTCCGATTTTGGCACAGAAATAAACCAGCGAAGAAATTCCCGGCTCTACACGGACAGAAAAATCCGCATCTTCCGCAAGGACGGCCTGAAGTTTCTTTGCTCCGCTGTAAAAGCCGACATCACCCGACTGCAGAAGAACAATCTTTTCATATTCCGGGTGCGCCTTCAGATACTCGTAAATCTTTTCCGGGCTGTATTCTGCAAGCATTGGCTTCTGATATTTTTCTACTGCTTTTGTCATGCGTCCCGCAC
Organism: Blautia sp. AF19-13LB; assembly: GCF_003479105.1. NCBI lineage: Bacteria > Bacillati > Bacillota > Clostridia > Lachnospirales > Lachnospiraceae > Blautia > Blautia sp. AF19-13LB. The sequence goes on along the minus strand of NZ_QUGO01000001.1, from coordinate 311,716 downwards.
CGATCAGCACATCCGCCTGCTCACACGCGTCTACGAGCGCCAGCGTCATCTGTGCTTCTGCACCAGGTCCGATTCCGGCGATCACGACGTCCCGTTTCACGGACAGATCAAATTTTTCAACGAGATACCGCTTGACCTCGTCCTCCGAGAGTCCTTCTTCCTCTTTCGGACGGCCGATCAGAACGACACGGACACCGGCCTTTTTGGCTGCCTCAATTTTTTCTTCAAAGCCGCCATTTCTTCCGGATTCCTTCGTTACCATCCATTCGGCATGGAACGACTGCAGCATTGCAACGTTCATGTCCATAGAAAACGGTCCCTGCATGCCTATGGTATGTGCGGCATCAAATCCAAGTTCCGCGCAGGATGCAATTACGCCTGGCAACGGCAGCACCCGGGCATACACACGGTTTTTATAATCCGGAAGCTCTGCAAATTTTGCGAGTTCCTTGCTTCCTGTTGTCACCAGAATCTTTCCCTCTGTGCCCGCCAGATACGATACCGCTTCTTCTGTCGTATCGACCATGACGCAGGATGGATCTGCCGCAAGCGACGGCCGCAGCAGCCGAAGATACGTTTTTCCTGCTTTTTCACATGCAGACCGGATATTTTCCGACACAAGATCGGCATACGGATGGGTTGCATCGATAACCATTTCCGGCTGTTCTTCGCCAAAAAGCTGTTCCATCTCTTCTTCTGTCAGTCTTCCGCTTCGAACCGTCAGGGCACCGCCCTCCTCGATCCGGCACTTGCCGTATTCTGTCGCCGTACAGGCAAGGGATGCAATCTCATATTTCTTCAGAAAACTGCAGATTTCCCGGCCTTCCGTCGTTCCGGCAAAGACGATTACTTTATTCATAGCGATATCCCCTCGGCGTTACCATGTGATCCCGGATTTCCTTTGTCTGACTGTTTCCGATAAATACCGTCGTAAACATATCCACTTTTGTATTGCGAAGTTCTGCAAGCGTCATGGTCCGGCTCGTCTCCCCGTCTCTTCCGATCTGGCTTACGATTCCGCAGACGGTTTCCGGCGCTTTGTAACGAAGCATCAGATCACACGCTTTTTCCAGATAATCCGCTCTCTTATGGCTTCCCGGGTTATAAAGACAGATGACAAAATCCGCTTCCGATGCCAGCAGAAGACGTTTTTCAATTTTCTCCCACGGTGTCAGAAGATCGCTCAGGCTGATCAGGGCGAAATCGTGGATCAACGGTGCACCAAGAACGGCAGCGCCTCCCGTTGCGGCGGTCACGCCTGGAATTACCTTAATTTCAATATCAGGCCATTCTTCCGAAAGCTCATACATCAGACCTGCCATACCGTAAACGCCGGCATCTCCGCTGCAGATCATAGCAACCTGTTTTCCCTCTGCCGCAGTTTCAAATGCCAGACGGCAGCGCTCCACCTCTTTCCGCATCGGCGTCGTCAGAAATTCTTTTCCTGCAAAATGTTCTTTTACCAGATCCACATAGACGGTATAGCCGATGATCACATCGCAGTTCCGCAGCGCATCCGCCGCCTCGATCGTCATTTTTTCATATGCTCCGGGGCCGATGCCCACGACAAAAATTGTACTCAAAATACTGCCCTCCAGTCCGCCGCAGCCAGTGCAACTGTTACACCGTCCGCTGCCTTTTTTTTCTTTATCAGTCTGCCGCCGGCGAGAACTGCGCTGCGCTCACAGACATTGTCAATTCCTGTAATCTTCTTCACAAACGGAGACGGCGTAAATTCCCCCTCCGCCGTTTCCAGTTCTTCTGCAGAAAAGGTCCGGTACTGCCAGCCATACTTTTCCACCAGCTGCAGAATTCCCGGCTCCTGCGCTTTCAGATCAATACTTGCCGCCTGTCGAACTGCTTTTGGAGAAATCCCGGCCGCCGCAAGTGCCGCAAGAACCTTTTCTTCAATCCGGCCGGCCGGTGTATTCTTCTTACAGCCGATGCCGACGGTGATCACCTTCGGGATCAGGTGAAGTGTTCTCTCATATGGCGAATCCTCTTCCGATGTGGTAATGCAGATTCCCATCGACGGTTTTGCCGCCTCTTCCGGGATCAGTTCCTCCGGTTTTGTTCCCTCCACCAGAAAACGGCTGCAGAATCCAACCGTTTTTCCGTCCACCAGAAGCGCCGCTGTCTCTTTTGCCAGCTCCATCTCACAAATTTCACAATGATTTTTTACAGCAAAGACATCGACCGCAAACTTGTGATTGACATCCGTTGCCGTTGTAATGACCGGAACCGCACCCGTTACAGCTGCAACTTCTTCCGTCAGCTCGTTTGCTCCGCCGATATGGCCGGAAAGTAATGAAATCACGAACTTTCCCTGTTCATCCATACACAGAACCGCCGGATCTGTCTTTTTACTTTTCACGTACGGTGCAATACTGCGCACCGCAATCCCGCACGCCCCGACAAACAAAATCGCATCCATTTTCTGAAACATGCGCTCTGTCCATGCAGGAAGCGACGGTGCAATCGCAGGAATTCCCGCTTCTTTCCCGTACTTTTCCAGTGCATATCCTTCACAGCTGTGTTTTTTCAGTGCCGCACAGAGTTTTTGATTCCAGACGCACCCGTTTCTTGTAAAACTTGCTATGGCTATTTTCATCTTATTGTTCTGCCTCTCGGAATTCGGTGGTAAACGCCGGATTGTACAGATCACTTCTGCGGTAATTTCCCTGGGAAACGGCATTTCCGATGATCATCAGCGCTGTCTTGGTGATCTGGTTCTTTTTCGCCGTCTCGGCAAGTGTTCCAACGGTGCAGACGAACGTCTTCTCCTCCGGCCAGGTTGCTTTGTAAACAATCGCTGCCGGAGTATCTGCCGTATAGCCGCCTGCAATCAGCTCACGGGAAAGTTCCTCTAAGAGTCCCGTGCTTAAGAATACAACCATCGTTGCCTGATGTGCCGCAAAAGACGCAATGCTCTCCCGCTCCGGAACCGGTGTTCTTCCGGCCATTCTGGTGATGACAACACTCTGGGAGATATCCGGCAGCGTATATTCCATTTCAAGGGCAGCAGCCGCTCCGCAGAAAGAGCTGACACCCGGACAGTCATCGTGAGCGATTCCAAGGGCATCGAGCGCATCAATCTGTTCGCGGATTGCACCGTACAGGCACGGATCTCCCGTGTGGAGTCTTGCCACAGTCTGACCTTTGCTTTCGGCCTCTTTCATAACATCAATCACCTGCTCCAGCGTCATGGTTGCACTGTTATATACCACACAGCCCTCTTTTTTCAGATCCAGCAGTGCCGGATTGACAAGAGAACCTGCATAAATGATAATGTCCGCCTCACCAAGCAGCTTCTGTCCTCTTACCGTAATCAGATCCGGGGCTCCGGGGCCCGCTCCAATAAAATGTACCATCTATTTTTTCCTCTTTTCTTTTACAATAATCAGTGAATAGTAACTTGCCTGGTCCGGGATTTCTTCCGCGCTGAAATACTTCTGTTCCGTATCCATGCCGCAGTTTTCTACCATCACCGCCCGGCAGTTCTTTTCCTTCAGGAACTGTTTCACAGCCGGCATCTTTTTACCCGCTTTCATCAGAACCTTTGTTCCTGAAAGTTCCAGTGCATCTTCAATCTGATAAGACGCCGGAATCACATGCAGTTCTTCGGAATTTTCCACCAGTCCCTCGGAAAGAGATGCTGCTGCCGCGCAGAACGATGTAACACCGCTTACAATTCTCGCATCGTAACCGTCTTCCAGTACCCGTCTGTGTACATAAAGGTAGGTAGAATACACGGTTGGATCTCCGAGTGTCAGAAATACTACGTTTTTTCCTGCATCCAGCAGCTCCTCTATTTTTTCTGCACCGCGCCGGTGATTTTCCTCCAGTTCTTTGGCATTCTTTGTCATCGGCATTGGAATAGCAACGAGCTCTTTTTCTGCCAGTTCCGGCACTGCCTGAACAGCAATCTGGTAGGCAATGCTCTCTTCCGGTTTCTCTCCTGGTACTGCAATCGTATCATTTTCCCAGATCAGACGGACGGCCTTTAACGTCATAAGCTCCGGGTCTCCCGGTCCGATTCCTGTTCCAAATAAAATTCCTGTCATTTTGTTTTTACTCTTTTCTGTTTTCTTTTTCTTCCTGCTCCCGCAGGCGCTCCAGAAGTTCTCCCGCTCCCGGGGTTTCCCCAAGCAGGCCCTCATTGCTTGAAAAAACAATCGCCTCCGTCTGCACTCTGCCCTCAATATGGTAATTCATGTAAAAAGCAATTTTTTCTGTCACTTTTTCCATGGTCTCTTTCAGGCATCCTGCTTCCTTTAAAATCTGCACCGCTTCTTCCGTCGTTCCGGTCTCCAGCAGTTTTTTTGCCAGTGCAAGATCCGCCCCTGCACGCACCGCCTGCGCCGTAAGAAGCTCCGCACGGCAGTCTGCCTCGTGGGAATGGGTATTCATAATTCCGCCGGACACCTTGACAAATTTTCCAAGATGTGCCACAAAAAGGATGGCGTCAAAGCCGAGCTCAGCTGCAAATTCCAGTGTTTTTCCGACGTAATTACTGCACTTAACGGAATGGTCTGCACGGACCCACGGATACGTTTTTAAGAAGTCCTGTCCGTAATTTCCCGGTGTCACCAGAAGGACGCGGTCACCCTGTGCTTTCCGCATTTCCATCTCGACGCGGATCGTGGAAATCAGCGCCTCCTCGCTCATCGGCACTACAATCCCGCTCGTTCCAAGGATTGAAATGCCGCCGGTGATGCCAAGTCTCGGATTGAATGTATGCTTTGCCAGTTCTTCCCCTTCCGGTACGGAGATGATAACCTGCAGTGCGCGGAAATCATCGAGTTTTTTCTGAATCTCCTCCACATTCTCGCGGATCATCTGGCGCGGTACATGGTTGATCGCCGCGTTTCCGACCGGCTGATCCAGCCCCGGCTTTGTCACACGCCCGACGCCGAATCCTCCATCGATTACAATTCCCTCTTCTGTTCCAAACGTCACTTCCGCGTAAATCAATGCTTTATCTGTCACATCCGGATCATCCCCGCCGTCTTTTCGGACGGCACAGCTTACTTTTTCGGCACTTCTCCGGATATCCAGCAATTCCAGATTCAGAACAATGCCCTTTGGCGTATGGATTTTCACTTCCTGTATTTCTTTCCCGGAAAGCAGCATAAACGCCGCTCCCCGCGCTGCCGCTGCAGCGCAGGAACCCGTCGTATATCCCATGCGGAGTTTCTTGCTGCCGCGCATAATATATGCATCTTCCAAGCCTGTCCTGCTCATGTTTTTCTCCTTAACAGATCCGGCGGTTTTTCTGCCAGATCACGCGATCTGTTTTATCATAACACACAATGAAAAAATGCTGAACCATTTTCGCATATTTTTTCAAAAAAGATCAATTTTTCCCGGCTGTTTTTCTATCTCAGAAACTTATTCTTTTCCCAGCTTCCTGTTGTTTCAAACTCCGCAGCTCTTCTTTCTGCCTGTTTTACAATTTTTTCATCAATTCCCATATTTCCAAGCAGCGCAATCGCATTCTTTCCTCTTGCCGGCCCCTGTTCCAGGCGATACGGGAAGGAAATACTCTGCGCGGTAATCTGCTCTTCAAAATGATAATTGGTATAGAGATCTTCCAGCAGATACGTCAGTTCAGTATCATGTGTTGCTGCAAGACAGAGCACATTTGCACGGCGCAGGGCAGCAAGCACACTCTCTGACGCTGCAATCCGCTCCGTCGTGTTTGTTCCCCGCAGCACCTCATCAATGACGCACAGAAGCGGTGTTTTTTCCCGGCTTGCCTCCAGAATCCGTTTTAAAGATTTTGCTTCCACAACAAAGTAACTCTCTCCCTGTGCCAGATTATCGCGGAGTGCCATGGATGTCATGATCCGGCACACAACACCGCGGTACCGCTTCGAAAGACTCGTGTTCAGTGCCTGCGCCAGAATCGCATTCACTGCCATGTTTTTCATAAATGTGGATTTTCCCGACGCATTCGAGCCGGTCAGCAGAATTCCGCCCTCCGCATACAAACTGTTTGCCACCGGATGTGTCAGAAGCGGATGATAAAGCTCCTCCACATCGATCCGACAGCCCGCCTTTTTCTCATCCAGGAATTCCGGCCGGCAGTAATACGAAAGGCTCTCCCGGTACGATGCTGCAGACAGTGCAAAGTCCAGGAGTCCAAGATCCTCTGCCATCTGCAGAATCGCTTTTTCATACGATTTCACTCCGGAAACAACCGAAGAATACTCGATCAGATCCAGCAGAAAGAACGTATGAAAGTATGCAAAAATCATGTTTGCTGCACCGCCCTGCGATTCTTTCGTATTCACAAGTGTTCTGCATTTTCTTGTAATCGGACGGAGTTGTTTTTCCTGTTCTTCCAGACGCTTCTGATACATTTCCAGTCCGGAAATTTTTTCTTTTCCAAGTTCCCTGGCTGTCCGCTGCAGCCGCAGGATACAGCCAAACGCTTTTAATGCACTCTCCAGCTTTTTGCTCTCCCTTCCATGCATCAGTCCGTTGCCGACCATAGAAGCAAACAGAACAGCCACACCCAGCGGAGGCAGTACAAACAGCAGTCCAATTCCAAGCACAGCAATACCGGCCATCAGAAGATATTTCCCCTTCTCTCCAGGCTCCGCCTCCATCAGTACGGCTATTTCTTCTGTCGGCGGATTCATCTTTTCTTTTCCCATCAAAAGAAGTGCTTTCTGCACTGCTTCTCTGGCTTTTTGGTTCTCTGCAAAAAGCTTCATCAGCCGTTCCCGCTCTTCCCTGATTTCTGTTGTTGTGACCGGCATCCGAAGCGCCGTGTACAGATATTCTTCCCCGCACACCGACACTGTGTGGTCGACTGTGTCAAAAACCGCATCGAGATCCAGGTCATTCCAGGTAATCGCGTCCACGCAGAAGTTTTCCCCTGCTTTTCGTCTCAGACACGCTTCCAGTTTTTCTTTCTTTTCCCGTGCCGTCCGTTTCTCCTGCTTTTTTCCCCATTTCTTCCGCAGTTGTACCAGCTTCTTTTCCTGTTCATTTCTGTTATTCTGTACCATCCAAACTCCCAGCAGTATCAGAACAACAAAAATTCCTGCTGCCGTGTACAGTTCTTTCATGTCTTATCGCCATCCTTTTTCCTGCTCTGTATCATAAGTCTTTTGATTCTGTCTTATTCTAGCACAGAACCCTCTTCCCTTCCAGATTTTGTTGCAAAAATCATCTCCACCGCCGCATGTACAGCCAGTCTCTGTGAACTGCTGCCGTCACCAATGCAGGTGGAAAGGGTAAGTATCTTTTGAACTTTCTTTTCCTCACCGCTGCCAAAGATAATGCTGTTTTCTTTTCTTTCCTGTACCCATGCATTCCAGTCCGCATCGCTCCATGCTCCCAGCCGGTAAACATCACTTTTGGCATCCGTCTCCTCCACACTCCAAATACGGCACTGCCATGCTTCACCCGGCAAATACAGGTACAGATACGGAAATTCCTGTTCCCACGACGCCTCACGATACTTTTTCAATCCTCCGAACATCGTTCCATCCCGCATATTATGCCCATATAAAATCGTGTGACGTTCAGAAAAATCCTCTGGTGTATCACACGGTGCAAAAATACTGCCGTAAATCCGCTCCCTGCAAAACGCATCGTGTGTCAGATAATATGCGTTATCCTGCCCGTGCGCAACCGGAACATCTAAGGCGCAGCCCGGAATCCAGAGCCACGCGCAGATTTCTCTATTTTTTGATCGAAGTCCTGTAAAATCAATTGTCCGAAACAGATTTTGATCTGTACTGCCCGGTTCCTGCTCCTGCACTTCTTCGCTTTTTTCGTTTTCCTCTTTGTTCTCTTCTTTTTCTTCTCTGACATACATCTCCACCGCTTCTTCCTGTTCTTTTCGAATCTGCCGGCTTACCTGAATCTGCGGCAGATACCAGAAAAAAAGCGCCGCCAATGTCAGAACTGCAATCCCTCTTCTTTTTCTGCTGATTTTTTCTCTCTCCATTTTGTTTTCATTCCACCACCCGAACCGATGGTGGAATGTTTTTCCGTTTTGTTATTCAACCGGAATCCGGTTTTTTACAATACTGTTGTGTCCATAATCATCCCAGCGGTATTTCTGATTTTCAAATACAACCTCACTTTCTTTGGGATGTCCGCAAAGATTTACCGATACCGAAAAGACGCGCGCAGGATCTTTTCCATATGCCGGCTCTTCTAGTTTTTTCACGGTAACATTCTTCGTACCTGTCACCTGCATAAGCGAATACCGCAGCACCTTCTTCTCCTGTACCCGGTAATCGTTTCCTGCCGGAATTCCCCGGATCTGTACCGACTGTTCCGTGTAGCCGTCCTGATCTGTCGTTTTCTCCACCTGTGTTTTTGTAAACGTAAGATAGCATTGGTATGTATGTTCTTTTCCATACAGATCCTTTCCCTTCACGGAAAACAGAAACGTTGGATTTCCATGCGCCCATGTAATCTCATCCGCCTTAATCTTCTTTGTAATCGTCAAGGTTTCACATGCAAGATCCTTCATCGTCACGGTCTGCACTTCCTGTTTTGCCTCCAGCACAAACGAAACCGGTTCTGCCGCAAGGTATCCATCCGGCGCGGCCTCCTCCACAAGGACATAAGAACCCGGCTTTAATTTTTCCAGTTCATGCGGGCCGCTTCCTCCTGAAATCCAGCTGTCCACACGGTTTCCATCCATATCTTTTAATACCAGCTTTGCGCCGGAAATTCGTTTTCCGCTCTCTGCATCTATTTTTTCAATTGTCAGATGTGTTCCATCATTTTCGACCGTCACCGACAGTTCCGATTTACCGTCAATTTTTCCGTTTTCTACCACAAATTCCCGGCATGTGCTGTCCAGCAGAAAGCCCTCCGGAGATGCTGTCTCCTGATAGTACCAGACACCGTCCAAAAGTCCCGTCAGCTCAATTTTTCCATTTGCATCCGTCTTTTTTGTCTCATCAAAACTTCCATCTTTCGTCCAGATATGAAAGGCTGCTCCCTGAAGCACTTTTCCGTCTCCCTGACTTACTTTCTGCAGAACAAAACGGTTCTTCCAGTTTGTAAACGTCAGTGTGATCTGTGCGTTTTGTTCCCCGATCGTTATTTTCTTTTCCGTCGGATCCAGCACATATCCATTTGGAGCCGCCGTTTCCCGCACAAGATACGTTCCGTACTCCAGCCCGTTTTTGAACGCCTCTCCATTTTCATCCGTTTTCAGCACAGCTGCTACCGCCTGATCCGGAAACAGCACTGTTCCGTTTACCGTTGTAATTGCTCCGCTCGCAATCACCTGATATGTTGCACCAGAAAGTACTTTCCCTGAGTTTTCTTCCGTCTTTTTTATCTTCAGTGAGCCTGTTTTTCTTGTGTTTTCTGCCTCCAGATGGATCGTCTGCATGCCTTCCTTGTCAATGGAAAATTCCTGCTCCCAGCTTCCTGCATAACCAGCTGGATTCTTTGTCTCCACAACACGGAATTTTCCATTTTCACTGTCTGTATCCAGAATTCCCTCCAGCAGATAAGAACCCGTTTTTTTCACCCAGTTCATCTTTTTGAATTCACTCCAGGTGTTGTTTTTCCAGCGGTACACGGTAAATTCTGCACCCGAAATAGCTTCTTTTGTCTCTGCATCCATTTTTTTCACTACAAGATCTCCTACTTTCGACAGATGACAGGGAACGTTCGCTGTGTAACCAAATTCCGAAGTATTCCACGGCACAACAGTTATTCCCGTTTCCCGGGATGCTCCATGCCAGTTGTTGTACGTACTGGAAGTATCGTTTACAAAATTATCCGGCCATTTTTTCGGTGCTTTCACTCCGCCGCCGGGACCAGTTACCGCGTCGTTAGTGCCTCCATCATAGAAAATCATCGTCTGGGAATTTCCTTCAAAGGTAACTGTAACCCAGCCTTCCGAATTTTCCGGAGTTGTTCCACCGTCCGGCTCAGAGCCGCGTCTTGCCGACCAGATCGCTTCTGTTCTGGCATCGTAGACGATTCTGGCATCTGCCTCCTTCGTCAGATAGATATGTTCTGTCTCATCAGCCAGATAAAAGCCCTGCTTAAAGTCCAGATCTGAAAGTGTAAAATATCCTTTCACATTCAGCGGATTTCCTTTACTGTCGTAATAAGCAAACCGTACCTTGATCCAGAGCAGACCTTTAATATCAATGACCGGCTTATTGTGGTCAATCGCCACGACTACCGCATCCACGTCCTCATACCCTGATGGTACAACCGTGTTCTGCCAGTCTTCCAGCCAGATCCGCATCGTTACATTTTCCCCGTGGCACTCTCCAACATTCGTATATTCCGCATACATTTTTCCTTTTTTCGACTCCAGCGGCGTGAAGGAACGGAGATTACTCCATCCCTTCACATCGGCCGCCGGCCACCATGTGGAACAGCATTTCGAATGGCTCTCTCCGTTTTTGCAGAACAGATTGTCCCAGGTACTTCCATCTGTACTTCCAAAACGGATTTTTGTCTCACTTCCGATCAGCGGGGTAAAATCATATCGGCCGTCAATAACAGAGTCCGATGATACAACTTCTCCGATTCCGGCTTTCGAAAGAGAAGGAAGACTCGTAAGACTCGAAGCCAGAACATCTTCCCGAAAACAAAATCCCAACAACAGCAGAATTCCTGCGAGAAACCAGAAGCTTTTCTTTGCTCTTTTCATTCTTTCCTCCTTTCAGACCGGCCCGCGGCAAGAAACAGGAAGGCTCCTGTCACGGCAATTCCAATGGGGACCGCTGCTGACGGATCGCGCAGACCTGTTTTTGGCGCGCTGTGCCAGATAGAGGGGCCTTCTTCCTGCGGCAGATCTTCTCCTTCGACAGAAAAAATCCATTTTACCCCGCTTTTCCGAAGTGCCCATTCATTTCCAAGTTCTGACGGCACACGGATTGAAAAACAGATTTCTTTCCGTTCATCTGGACTGCATATTCCAAGACTTTTTGCTGCCCATAGTCCCTCACTCTCTAAATCACCTTCATAAATCACGCTGTCTCCCTCTCGTATTTCCAGTTTCACCTTGGAAAGCAGTTCTTTTTCTGCTTCACTGAGTTCTTCCGGAAGTTCCGTCCGCAGAAAAAATTCTGCACGGCTTGCTGTCGTGTTCACCAGTGTGAACGTATCTTCCCATTCATCTCCCGGCATCAGCACTGGAAAGTTCCGAAAGAAATTGTCGGGTGCCAAGATCAGATTCCGCGCTGCTCCTTCGTACGAAACGGTGAGGAAGCTCTGCTGCGAAACCTCCGAAACGGTATTATCCGCCTCGTGGACACACTGTTCTATTTCCAGTTCTTCTCCCCACGGAGCTTCTGCCGTAAAATCCGGCGTCACATTCGCTGCCTGTACGGCCTCCGCCTGGATTTCAACGGACAGCACCTGTCCCTCCGCCTCACTGGTCCACGCAGATGGAATGGTGATTGTACGGAAAAAATCGACAGATTCCTGCTTTCCCAGCACTTTTGGATAATAATAATACTCTCCTGCTTTCAGCCAGACGTCCTCGATTCCCCCAAGGTCCTCTTCCCCCAGACGGTAATCCTGCGTTTCTTCCTCATCAAACACAGGCTTTACCCGGACATAGCATGGTTCAGCATAATTGGTGATCCGCGGAATTTTTGAAATCACCTGGGAAGGCAGTACAATGCCGTTTTCCGGTCCCTCATACTTCTTTTCTCCATCCCCGTCTTCCTCATATTCCCAGATTCCAATATTTACATCTCCGACAGCTATTTTGTTAATGGTCTCAACACTGCTCCGGTAATATGCATACGTTCCGCTGATTCCCATCAGAAGACTTGCCGCCGCACATCCGATCCTGACGCGTTTTCCTTTCATGTCTGACCACCTCTCTCATAAGCATCCCATGCCTCCCGATAGCCGTGAAATACCATATTCCCCTTCTGGATCTGCACCGATTCCTCATAGACCGAAACCTCAAGTTCTTTCTGTTCCATTTCTTTTGCAACGCGGATTCCGGTAAACAATTCCGTCGTGCTTTCGCCTTCTGAAACCGGTTTTTTGTAATAATAGTAGTCATCTTCTCCTTTTACCCAGTTTTCCGTATCAAGTCCCTCAATCGCTTCAATTGGTTCACTGAATATAAGTGCCGCTCGAATATAGCAGGCAACGGAACCTTCATTTCTGATTTTTACTCTCTTTACCACACTTTTCCCTGGCGGTACGGGCGTCGGTGTCGGAAATTCTTCATCGATAGTACTTGTATTATGTCCGAACACCATACGATTCCAGACACTCTCGTGATCTGTAAAATACGCCGAAGTTCCCGGCAGCAGCCAAATGGCTGCCGCCATCGTACACCCGGCCGCACCCGCAAGGAAAAACAGCCGTTTCGTCTTTTTCTTCATCTTTTGTCCCCCAGAAAACTGCTTAAATTCCAGGTGCTTCTGTCTGTTCCGGCTCCGACTGCGGTGCCGTTACCTGCCCCTTCTGCCCATTATTCTGATTTACATACTTCTCCCAGGCCTTTGCTGCCCGCTCGGCAGCCGTACTTCCCTCACCGGTATTCAGCGCCTGGATTGCATAATAATTGATCGGAATATCGACCTCTTTTTCATCCAGCTGCCCTTCCACGATATTAGCTGCTGTCACGCTCGTAAATAAAGGATCCGTCGCTTTGCCAGCTGCGAGCACTTCATTGTAGAGATATGTATATACCATCGAATTGTTCTGTTTTTTCTTGTACATCAGCACCCATTTTTTCGAAAGCTGATTCATCGAAAACAGTTCCGTATCGACGGCTGCCCCGCCGTTTAAACGGTTTCCGGATGTATCTGCAACGATCACTTTTGCGATTGGTATGGAAACATCCATATAAACGTAAGAATCATTTTTACCTTTATTTTTGATACGCGGGTCCTTCGGAATCACCTGGGTCGGCACGATATGATTGGTCTTTCCGTCCGGATCTGGTGCGTACGATGGTTCATTTCCTTCGATATCTACTTTTCCCACAACAAACTGGTTCGTCACAGAATCCTTATCCGTCAGATACGCCAGTGTTCCGCCCGCTGCCAGGGCTCCTGTCAGAAGCAGTGATGCTGCCCAGAATACGATTTTCCGCTGTTTTTTCATAGATCAATTCCTCCTGTTTTCCTAAATAATTTTGCTAATTCTTTTTATAACTTGTTTTCCTGCATGATTTTTCTACCGTGCCAAAGCTGCCGGATTGTAAAAAGCATCACCGCTCCCACGGCCAGAAAAAAGAGTGTTCCTCTCTGCCGGAGCCAGACGATACCAAAGCCAAGCCAGGGAAGAGCTACGATCACATTCCCGATCACCTGTTTTTCCAAAACGATGCCTGCATCTTCCTCCGCGTTGGCATCCCCCTTAGTACAGTATCCTTCCTCGCTCTTTTCCACGATCCGGTGTGTCACCACCATATTTCCTCTCCGGTAGGTAATCACATCCCCCGGATTCCATTCCTTCTTCCGTCCATCCACAACCACAACAGATCCCGTCGGGATCTCCGGTTCCATGGACCCGGACAGTACGACATAGGCGCAGAAATACTGCATCAGATACCATCCCGCCGCCAGAAAAAGGAAGGAAAGAAAGCCCTGCAGCCCCAGTTTTCCTTTTGCTTTCATTTGCTCCCTTCCGTCGATGCGGACATCCAGACTGTCATTTTTGCACGCAAAAAACAGAGGATAGCATTTACCCTCTGTCTCAGAATATCCCTGTTTCATTTTCTCTAAAGTTCTTGTAAAAGTGATTTAAACTTACCATAGTCCGGGCGAAAGCGCAAGCATTGTCTGCCCGTTTAATTCTAAATTTTTTCTAAAGCCTGAAACGCAGAAAATTTTCAGAACTTTTCCCGGATCTTTTTTTCTCCAAACGCAAGCCGCTTTTCCAGCTCCTGCCCATTTTCTGCCCCAAGGATTTTTCGCATTACACTCTCTTCTTCCCGGATTCCTTTTCCGTGAAGTACGCCGTATGCGCCGGCATCACTTCCCGCCGCAAGCACAACGTCCTTTTCAAATGCGAGCTGCAGACCTTTTTTCTGCGTCTCAAAAATCCACGCCAGCGTTTCAGCCGGATATCTGCCGTTCTCCAGAAGATTCGAAACCGTCACAATTGTCGGCACCCAGATTGTTGCATGCTCTGCCATACAGCAGATGCTCTCTTCATTCTGAAAGTTCCCGTGCTCAACCGAGTCCACGCCTGCCTCTGCCGCATCCATCACAGCCTGTGCGCCGTTCACATGCGCCATCACAGAAAGCCCCGCATCATGCGCCGCAGCTGTCATTGCAAAAACCTCTTCCCTGGAAAGCGGCTCACTGGTCACATGCCCCTTTGTCGCGAAATCCAGGATTCCCGTCGTCATGATCTTGATAAAATCTCCGCCCGCACGGCGTACTTCACGCACAAGCGCGCAATACTCTTTCCCGTCTGAAAATGCGCGTCCGACAATTTTTCCATAACGGCCCGCCCTGTGAATCGCAAAAACCGGTGTGCGGTATGTGATCCCGTACTCCGGCGCAAGGCTCCGTGCAAGAACACCCGCCCCGTACGGATCTCCGCCGTCACGCACATAGGAAATCCCTGCCTTCTGATACGCCGCCAGATGTTCCCGGATCAGATCCTCCCGCGGGCCGTTTTCATGCGCTGCCGCCGCCTTTTTGTAATCCACACCGTCCATAAAAATATGGGCATGGCATTCTGCTGTCACCATTTTTGTTTACCGCCTTATCTCCGATTCCACCACAGCTTCTCTGCGGCCCATTTTCCAGTTCTGCTCCGAGAGATACAGATGATATCCACAGCCGTTTTCTACTCGCCAGTCATAGTAACTCTTCTGTGGCACGCCGTACTGCTCAAGGATACTCATGATCGTGCCTCCGTGCACCACCATCGCCACGTTGCGGTAATGGCGGCGGATACACGTATCCACCATCTTGTCAAAGCCGGCGATGCAGCGGTCCTTGAACTGCTGCGGGCTCTCACCGCCCGGAAAGGCAAGCGTCGCCATGGAATCAATCCACTCCTGGTATTTCGGATTATCTTTTAATTCCTGATAATTTTTGTTCTCAAACTCACCAAAATTGCACTCTGCAAATTCCGGGATTTTGACCTGTTTGGCATACGGATACAGAATGTCTGCCGTTTCCAGACACCGTTTCAGCGGGCTGACGAACAGAAGCTCAACGGTATCCATCGTCCGCTGTTCCAGCTCTTTTTTCCCTTCCTCACACAGTGGTTCATCCGTCACGCCGATATACCGTCCTAATGTATTGCCATAGGTTTTTCCATGGCGGATCATTGCAATTTTAATCATGTTTTTCCTCACCTTTCAGCAGGATTCCGATTCCGCACACCACACGGGTTACCGAATCAGCCTTTGCTGCCAGCTCCGTACAGATGCGCCCCGTCTTTTCCCGCCATTTCCGGTCGAAGGGTTCGATCGGAACCACTCCGTAACCGAGTTCATTCGTAACAATGCAGATTTCCGGATTTTTCTGCAGCAGTTCTTCCAGTTCTGCTTCCGGTGCAGTCCCGGTCTCCTCTTCCAGAAGGAGCCATCTGCGGACCAGTTCCTGAAAATCATATACGCCGGAACATGCCGACAGCTCCTCTTTCGAAACTGCTGCCCCATCGGCCCATCCTGTTTCTTTTCCGGTCATCTTCTTTGCAAAGTCAAGCTTTCCCTGAAAAGCCCCTCCAATTACTAATTTCATTTCCAGTTCTCCATTCCAAGAGAAAGTACCACAAGAGACAGGAGCTGTGCCAGCTCACAGAGCGAAAGGAAATAGCCTGCGAGATCTCCTGTAATTCCTCCAAAATACTTACTGCTTTTCCATTTATAATAACAGAATACCAGTGCCGATACAACCAGTACATCCAGTGCCGCCCAGACGCAGAACGAAGCTGAGAGCGCCGTCACGGCAAAAATCGTCACAACAAGCACCGCCGCCGTTCTTTTTTTCTCTGCGCTCATGCCAAACGCTGCCGCTGTTCCTTTCGGATTGGCATTTGGAAAAAACGCGATCGAAAGACCGCTGAACGATCTCGAAACTGCGAAGCCAAATGCATACGCCGGAAAAATCTTCCAGACAAGTTCTCCGGCTGCGCCCGCGTACAGTACAAAATACAGACATCCCATAATAATCGCAAATGCTCCGGCGTGCGGGTCTTTTAAGATTTCCAGTCGGCGCTGTTTTTCTCTCCAGGAACTTAACGCATCCATCGTATCCAGATAGCCGTCGAGGTGAATGCCGCCCGTCACCAGAACCGGAACTGCCGTCAGCACTGCAGCCCGCAGCATGCTTCCCGCGCCAATCTGCTGCAGCAGCCAGAAAAGCACCGCCGAAACTGCACCGACAGCCAGTCCGACCCACGGAAAGAAACACAACGCATATTTCATGTTCTCTTTTTCCCAGTCTGCCGGCGGCATCGGGATTTTCGAGTACATGGCAAACGCCACTTTAAAATTATTCCATATCGTTTTCATCTTATTCTTTTTTTATTCTGACGGGAATCCCATACACAACCTCGGTCACACAGTCCGCCATCTCTGCCAGACGTACATTAATGTTTCCCAGGATCCGCTGGTATTCCATCGTCTCCTCCTCATATCGGTATCCGTCCGAAAAAATTTCATTCGTCACCAGAACCAGATTCCGCGCCTGATTGGCCAGACGGGAAACGCCCGCAAGAATTTCCTCCTCCGTCCGCGCTTTTCCCGCCCCGGATGGATCAAATATTTCATTTGCCGTGAGATTCGACATACATTCGAGCAGCACATCGCTTCCCGGTTCCAGCTCCACTTCTTTTAAATTCGTATAACACTCAATCGTCGAAAACTTCTTTGCCGCGCGCATCTTCCGGTGGCGTGCAATACGCGCCTGCCCTTCCGCACCGAACGGCTGCATCGTTGCGATATAAACCCTCCGTGTTCCGCCAAAATCCAGAATACACTGCTCCGCATACGCCGATTTTCCGCTGCCGCTGCCGCCTGTAACCAGATGTATCATCGTTTCACCTGCCTTTTTTAAGTCAGCGGCACATACGTTTCGATCTGTGCCTCGTCAAATGTCGCCATGCCGCGGTATACGGCATTTGCCTGATCCAGAATCGGGAAAAGCATGATGGCGCCCGTTCCCTCGCCCAGACACATATCGCAGTGCAGGAAGGCTTCTTTTCCAAGCTCTGCAAGCAGCAGATGCGCCGCCGGCTCCTTCGATACGTGCGAAGCGATCATATAGTCCTTTGCGAACGGTGCAATCCGTGCAGCAAGAAGCGCTGCCACACAGGAAATAAAGCCGTCCATCACAACCGGAACGCCATGTGCAGCCCCTGCAAGAAAGACACCCGCCATGCCGGCAATGTCAAAACCGCCGACCTTTGCCAGCACATCGATGGGATCGGACGGATCCGGCTGATTGATGGCAATTGCTTTTTCAATCGCTGCAATTTTCCGCGCAAGACCTTCACTCGAAAGCCCGGCGCCCCGTCCCGTCAGTTCCGGAACCGGCTGATTCAGGAAAACGGCTGCCATTGCACTGCTCGTCGTCGTATTTCCAATGCCCATCTCACCGGTTGCCATCAGCTGATAGCCCGCCGCAATTTTTTCTTCCGCCACGGCGATTCCTGTTTCAAGCGCACGAACGGCCTCTTCCCTTGTCATCGCCGGACCTTTTGCCATATTTTTTGTTCCATACGCAACTTTATACCGCGGAACCTTCGTATCGCGCGCCATTCCGATATCAATCGGAAACAGATCCGCATGCGCACCGCGGCAGAGAATGGCTGCTGTCGCCTTCTCCTGCAGAAAATTTTCCGCAACTGTCGCTGTCACTTCCTGACCGCTCTGCGTCACGTTTTCTTCCACAACGCCATTGTCCGCACAGAACGTCAGAAGTGCTCTTTTTTCAATCGAAATCTTCTCTTTTCCGGTGATTCCGGCAATCTGGATGAGCACGTCCTCCAGCTTTCCGAGGCTGTGGAGCGGCTTTGCAATGCCGTCCCAGTGAGCCTTGGCACGATCCATCGCCTCTTTCGAAAGCGGATGGATCTGTCCGATTGTTTCCTGTAATGTCATCTTTTGTTCGCCCCTTCTTTCGATATGACGTCCGATCAGCTCTGTTTTTTCACCCAGTTCACAAAGAAAATATGGGAATCTTCCCGCGCTGTTCCGCTGGAAGTTGTCCATTTATAGGTGTATGTATATGTCACACATTTTTCTTTATCCATATTCAGATTTTCAAATGCTTTCGGAGTCATGAAATATAGATAATCAAAATCATCTCTCGTATCGCCAAAGCCCGGGATCACACGTTTTGTGCCGTTCTTCAGATATGCATCCATGATCGACCGGGATTCATCCACTGCACCGTAGGCTCCATTATTTTTCAGCTGATTGATGATCGAACTGCTCTGCTCCGCAATTCCCGTCAGATAGTTTGTCAGACTTCCGTTCCGCGCCGGTTCAAACTGCTGCTGTTTATAAATCGCTGTGCGGAGCGAAATATTCTGTGCCGCCATCCGGTTCCGGATGACCATCGCAACTGCCGTCATACCGGTTTTTCTCTGGACACCCGCCTCCGCACTGCAGATAGCCGCAAAGAAATCACGGTCACTCACAGACGGATCCGTGTAATACTGATGCTCCATCGTATAATATTTTCCGCTTACGCTGTCCTTTGCACGCACATACTGGCTCGAGCCGAGAATGCACACTCCGTTTTCGTCAAAGCTGTAGTACCAGTTGCTGCTGTTCTTTTTCAGCAGAGCGTAATACGATTTTACCATCTTTCCGTCGCTTCCAAAGTAATACCAGCCCGTCTGCGGATCACCGCTTACCATCCGTTTCTGTGCATTGAGCCACTGGTTCTTTGCCATGCCTCCCCAGTCTTTAAAGTAATAGGAAGCGCCGTTAATAGTCCGCTCTCCCGTCACCATCACGCCGTTGGCATCGGCATAGTAACTGTTGTTTAAATGCGTAAAGAAGGTATTGCGGTACATCGCACCATTTTCCCGGAAGTAATACCACTGGTTCTCTTTCGAAAGCCAGCCCGTCACCATCTTTCCATCCGCATCGGCATAATACGTTTCACCGCCAAGCTGGAAAAAGGTACTACGGTACATGCCGCCCCAGCCCCGGAAATAATAATACGTACCATTGATTTTCTGCCAGCCGGTTACCATCTTTCCATCTGCATTCACACGATATGTATTGTTGTCATATTCAAAAAAGCGGTCAAAATACTGCTCTCCGGTTTCATCAAAATAGTAATATGTACTGCCCTGCTGCAGCCAGCCGACGGTCAGTTTTCCATCTGCAGCCGCATGGCAGACACTCGTTCCGTTTTTGATGAATGCATTCTGATACATGCCGCCCCAGTCCTTGAAATAGTACCAGTCACCGTCGATCTGTTTTTTTCCGACAGCCATCTTTCCGTTCTCATCGGCATAGTAAAGTGCACTTCCTGTCGGTGCTTTGAAAAAGGTGCTGCGGTACATGCCGCCCCAGCTTCGGAAATAATACCAGGTTCCATCCTGCAGCAGCCAGCCGGTCGTCATCTTTCCATCCGTATCAACATGATAAATATTATTTTTATGCGTCAGAAAGGTATTTCGTGCCATGCCGCCCCAGCTTCGGAAGTAATACCAGATCCCGTCAATCTGTTCGAACCCGGATGCCATTTTTCCATCCGCATCAACATAATACGTATTCTTGTCATACTCAAAAAAATGATTCCGGTACATCGCGCCCTGATCATCAAAATAATAATACACATCATCGATCAGTTTCCATCCGGTCGCCATTTTTCCGTCCGCATCAGAATAATACGGTACATTTTTCACGGTGTAAAAGGCATCCCGGTAAACACCGCCCCAGCTTTGGAAATAATACCAGGATCCATCAAGTTTTTTCCAGCCGACCGCCATTTTTCCGTCATTATTCAGGTAGTAACGGTTCTTGTCGTACTCTCTCCAGGCTCCTTTGACAATGGTACCATCCGGATCCTTAAAATACCAGATCCCGTTCTCATTCACCCATGGGTAATAGCTTCCAGCCTGCACGGATACCGCCGTCTCTTCGGGCTTTCCGCTCTGTACTTCTGCCGCCGGAAGATCCGAGGCGGCATTTTCCGCTGTCGAATCCGGCGTCTCCGTTTCTGTCATCTCCGGCGTATTTTCGTCTGTGGTTTCCGCCTCCGATGTTTCTTCTGTTTCTTCCTTTGTAACAGCAGAAGCCTCATTTACCAGACTCTGCTCTGTGCCTGCTCCAAATACGTTCGCAGCACTGACAGCGGTTGTCACGCAAGCTGCCGCCAGTACTCCCCTGATTACTTTATTTTTCATTATTTATTCTTCTCTCCCTGCAAAAACAGGCAAAGCCTGCTGTGTGCTCTGCCTGTTTTTAAATTCTGTTCCTGCTTTATCTTATTTCAAAAACGCCCGAACAGTCTCCGGCATCTGATCTACATCACACTCTGTCGTATGAAGCACCGGTGCAGTACGGATTTCTTCGATCGCACGCGGAATCTCGGTATTGGCAAGTGCAGACAGCTTGTCTACCTGCTCCAGTACCGGAAGGGTGTCATACTCCGGTGCAATCGCTGCAAGAACGCTGCTTGTAAATTTATACGGGCTTGCGGTAGATGCGATGACGGTCTTGGTTTCGTCATAGGTTTCCTCGCGGTATTTTCCGTATACAGCCGCTGCAACCGCGGTATGGGTATCAATCACATATCCGGTATCGCTGTACAGTTTTGCAATCGCGTCTGCTGTCTCCTGTTCGGATGCATAATTGCCGTAGAAGTCTGCCAGCTCTTTTTTCATCGCATCGGTGATCTCATATTTTCCGTCCTTTGCAAGATCCTGCATCAGCTCGCGGTCTGCTGCTTCGCTGTTTCCGGCGATGCGGTAGATCAGACGCTCCAGATTGCTCGAGATCAGGATATCCATGGACGGTGATGTTGTCAGAATAAAGTCTCTGTTTCTGTCGTAAACGCCGGTGCGGAAGAAGTCAAACAGAACTTTGTTCTCATTGGAAGCGCAGATCAGTTTTGCGATCGGCAGTCCCATCTGTTTTGCATAGAATGCAGCGAGAATATTTCCGAAGTTTCCGGTCGGAACGGTTACATTGATCTTTTCTCCGTCTGCAATCTCTCCGTTTTTCACCAGGTTTGCGTAAGCATATACGTAGTAGACGACCTGCGGAACGAGTCTTCCGATGTTGATCGAGTTTGCAGAGCTGAACTGGAAGCCTTTATCTGCCAGCTCTTTTCCAAGCTCTTTGTCGTTAAACATTTTCTTCACGCCGGTCTGTGCGTCGTCGAAGTTTCCGTGGATGGCTACAACGTGGGTGTTCTTGCCCTTCTGTGTTACCATCTGTTTTTCCTGAATCGGGCTTACGCCGTTCTTCGGGTAAAATACAATAATTCTGGTACCCGGCACATCTGCAAAGCCTGCCATTGCTGCTTTTCCGGTATCTCCCGATGTAGCAGTTAAGATGACGATCTCATTTTTCACGCCGTTTTTCTTTGCGGCGGTCGTCATCAGATGCGGCAGAATGGAAAGTGCCATGTCCTTGAACGCGATCGTTGCGCCGTGGAACAGCTCCAGATAGTAAACACCGTCTGCTTTTGTCAGCGGTGCAATTTCCTCTGTGTCAAATTTCGCATCGTATGCGTTTGCAATACAGTTTTTCAGTTCATCTTCTGTAAAGTCGGTAAGAAAACGGCTCATTACCTCGTATGCTACTTCCTGATAGCTCATAGCCGCAAGTTTTTCCATGGGAACATCCAGTGCTGGAATGGAGGTCGGTACAAATAATCCGCCGTCGTCGGACAGACCCTTTAAGATTGCCCGGGATGCAGTTACGGTTTCTCCATTGCCTCTGGTACTTTTGTATAATACTTCCATGCTCTTTCTCTCCTTCACTTTGACTCCCGGCAGAGCCTCTCTGACTCCTGGCCGGATACGTTTCAGATTAGTTTTACCTGTACGCTTCCTTTTATTATAATGGATGAAGTATGAAAAAACAACAAAAATATACAAAAAATGACTGTGCACAAAAATGCACAGCCATTTTCCACCATTCTGCCAAAATATTTTTTGTCAGAATGTATGATTTAATTTTCGTCGGACTCCTCCGTTTTTGCTTCGCCGTCTTCTAAAGCCGGAGCTTCCCTTTCTGTCTCCTCGAGTGCGAGTGCCTCTTCCTCTTTTTCCGCATTCTCTGCGATTCTATCTTCCGCCCAGGTCACAAACGCTGCCGCGTCTCCGATTTCAAAGCGTTTCTTATCGAGAAAGGTGCTTCTGCCTCCGATGGTGATGCGGATAAAGTTGTCAAACTCCGTCACCTTTGTCAGCTCTTCGAGCGGAATATCAGTGCTTCTGCCCTCTTTTTCGTATGTCATTGTGAGCACCTGCTCAGTAAAACGAAGGGTACGTTCTCCAAGGAGTCCTCTCTTTTTGCATTTTTTCATCTGTGAACGTGCCATCAGATTCGGCAGAAACGTACACAGAAGTGCCATCAGAATGGAGATTCCAAGATTGAAGAAGTCTCCCGGCATGATAAATCCCCGCGCTGCTGCACCGTAGATCATAAAAGCGATCGCAGCCACAACAGCAATCCCTGTAATGATCCGCAGTACCAGACGTACTTTTTTTATCTCGGTGCCGTAAATCTCCACAAACATTCCTTTGGTGTATTCAATTTTGTTTTTAAACAGCATATGCTCTCTCTTTTCTTATCGGTTGTTGATTGCAGTTACCAGCGCGTCGATGGAAGCGCGGATGATATCCGGATCTACGCCTGCGCCCCAGGAAAGGATTCCGTCCGGCTTTTTGATGCCGACGTAGGCAATTGCCTGTGCACTTGAGCTCTGCTCCAGCGCGTGCTCCGTATAGCTGACCAGATCATACTGCAGATTGTACTGCTGTTTCAGCGCGTTGCTGACAGCATTCAGACGGCCGTTTCCTTCTGCATATACAGTTGCATACTCACCGCCCTCGTAATTGGAGGTAACCTGTGCTTCAATTCTGCCCTCATCGAGCTGTTTAAAGTGAACGCCGTTGATGTTGTACGGTGTCGTTACGTTCTCGAAGGTATCTTTAAAGAGTTCAAAGATCTCATCCGGACGCAGCTCTTTATGCAGATGATCGGAAACGGATTTTGCGGTATAGCTCATAGCCTCGCGCATCTTCGCCGGCAGATTCAGGCCGTATTTCGTCTCCAGAATATAGCCGACACCGCCCTTTCCAGACTGGCTGTTGATGCGGATGACGTCTGCATCGTAGTTTCTTCCGATATCGGTCGGATCGATCGGCAGATACGGAACGGTCCAGGTATCCGGTGCTTTCTCCTCGATCCAGTGCATGCCTTTTGCGATCGCATCCTGATGGGAACCGGAGAAGGCTGCAAATACGAGAGATCCGCAGTACGGGCTTCTCGGGTTGATGCTCATACCGGTGAAGGATTCAAATGCATGGCAGAGTTTCGGCATATCGGAGAAGTCAAGCTCCGGATCGACGCCCTGCATGTACATGTTCATGCCGACCGTGATAATATCCACGTTTCCGGTTCTCTCGCCGTTTCCGAACAGCGTTCCCTCGATACGGTCTGCTCCGGCAAGGATACCCATCTCTGCATCGGAAACGCCGCAGCCGCGGTCATTGTGCGGATGAAGGGAAAGAACGACATTATCGCGGTATTTCAGGTTTTTGCTCATGTATTCCACCTGGCTTGCATAAACGTGCGGCATGGAAAGCTCCACGGTGCTCGGCAGGTTGATGATGGCTTTGCGGTCTGCAGTCGGCTGCCATACGTCGAGAACGGCGTTGCACACCTCAAGCGCATATTCCGGCTCGGTTCCGGTAAAGCTCTCCGGGCTGTACTCGAAGCGGTATTTCTCGCCGGCCTCTTCTGTCAGCTCTTTTAAGAGCTTTGCTCCCTCAACGGCGATTTTCAGGATGTCTTCTTTCGATTTTTTGAAGACCTGCTGACGCTGTGCATAGGAAGTGGAATTGTAAACGTGAACGATGGCATTCTTGCAGCCCTTTAATGCCTCGAAGGTCTTGCGGATGATATGCTCTCTCGCCTGGGTCAGAACCTGAACGGTTACGTCATCCGGGATCAGATCCTGCTCGATCAGGGTGCGGAGAAACTCATATTCGGTCTCGGATGCTGCCGGGAAGCCAACCTCGATCTCTTTGAAACCAACTTCCACAAGAAGTTTGAAGAACTCTACCTTCTGTTCCAGGCTCATCGGAATGACAAGCGCCTGGTTTCCGTCACGCAAGTCAACGCTGCACCATACCGGTGCTTTCTCGATGCTGTCTTTTTTTGCCCAGTCCATGCACGGAACCGGCGGCATATAGTACTGTTTCTGATACTTCTTTACATTCATCATGATTTTCTCCTCTCAGAAAGTGAAATATAATTTATTCTGCCGACATAAATTCGGGATGAAAGCATAAAAAAATCTCTCATCTTCTGTGTCGGCTTCTGACACAAGAGACGAAAGACTTGCTATCTTACGCGGTACCACTCCTGTTTTACAGAGATTTTCTCTGTACACTCTGCGGATACGGATGAAACATCTGCATATCCTGCCCCTCTAACGGTGGGTTTCCGTCTGCACCTACTCTTTTTATTCTAAATTTGGGAGCAGCGGCTCTGAGGTCAGTTCCACGGAATTCGTCTGCTGTTTCGCATCACCCAACAGCTTTCTGGATTCGGAAGCTCCATGTAGTATTCCTCTTCTTTGCCTTTTTCCTAACTTGGCTCTTATGTTACCATTTTTCTCCATCTCTGTCAAGCGCAAAACGCAGGATTCCGTAAAAATACACCCGCCGGAAAGGAGGCTCCGGCGGGTGCTCTAACGCATGATTTCGTTGTTTTATTTGTTGTACTCTTCTAGGTATTTCTGGTAATCCTCTACCTGTTTTCCGTGGTAGTGTTTTTCTACATGGCATTTATGCACGAATTTGAATCATCGCAAAAAGGGAGCCGGAAACGCCCCGGCAGACGGTTTTTCTTCTCGTCCGCCGGGGCGTCCCTGGCTTTCTTTCTTTGTTCACTTTTTCCTGTTTTTTCTATTTCTTTCTATCCCTGGCGCTTGCACGAGGAACGGCGCACCACAACCTCCCCCGAAACGAGAATCCGCTCTTTCGGCGCTTCCGGGTGCTCCTCCCGCCATAAAAATTCATGCACCATACGGCGGCCAAGCCACTTCGTATCGACATGAACGGTTGAGAAGAACGGATACAGCATCCGGTCCTCATCATCATCAAATCCGGTCAGTGCCACATCCTCCGGCACGCGCACGCCGATTTTCCGGAAGGATTCTGTCAGTCTTTTGGCGATCATATCGTTGCCGCAGACAATCGCTTCCGGCAGTGTATCGTAGCTCGCCACAATCTTGTCAAAATTTTCCGGGTAATAAAAATGATCGCTCTCCATATCCGGACGAACAAGATCTGCCTCGATCGGAATGCCCGCCTGCTCCATCGCCGCAAGGAAACCGATATACCGGTCATGCATCGATTCATACGTACTGCTGTGTTCGCTCAGAAAGCCGATACGCGTCATGCCCTGTCCGATCAGATGGGACGTCAGAACACTCACCGGCTGCACACCGTCCACACGCACGATATCGCCCATCGGCCGCTGTTCGATACCGCAGTAATGGTCGAGCTGAAAAATGCGGTACCCCAGATTTACCAGTTTCTGCATATATTCCGGCGGCAGCATTTTAATGCAGAAGATCGCATCGATATTTTCATTCAGGCCGAGCGGCAGAATGCCGTTCGCCTCCTCCCGCTCCGTCACGACCGCAACGCGCGTCTGACAGTTATTGAGGCTCGCCTCCTCGGAGATGCCGCTCACGACACGGTCCCAATAAACAGCGGCATCCCGCGTACGCAGAACCATAATATTGTAATGCTTCTCCTGCGGTGCCCGAACTTCTTCCACATATACATTTTCGCCCAGATAGCCATTTCTTTTCGCCATCCGAAGAACTCTCTCCCGCGTCACCGGAGCAACTTTCGGATCACCTTTCAATGCCATGGCGACCGTATTCCGGGACAGTCCCAGCTCCTTTGCCATGCTCTGTATCGTTACTTTCCCCATAACTTCCTCCCTGTTTTTTCTGCGCAATTCATTTTTCTTCCGCACACGTCTTTGTCCGTAAGAAAAAAAGTGCCGTAAAACGACACTCTTACCGATCGGGGCAACAGGATTTGAACCTGCGACCTCACGGCCCCCAGCCGTGCGCGCTACCAAGCTACGCCATACCCCGTAATCATGTTTTCATTATACCAGCGAACTTCTGAAAAATCAATGTTATTTTTCCCTCTCCCGTTTCATTACATTCATTTCTTTATTTCGTGTCATATTCTCTTTTATTTTACTATATTGTCACTTTTTCTTTCTGAATATGTAATTTTTCGACGTTTTCCACGTATCATAAGTGAAAGGGGAAAATCGTATGCCATACAAACTTTCACCTCTGGCATGCCCGTCTGCAAAGACTATGTAAAAACTGAATAAAAGGAGACATCGTAATGGAAACTGAAATTTACTTTCTACTACACTCTTTAGGAATTGGTGCAAAATACCGCGGATTTCGCTATCTCGCCTATGGTATCGCTTTATGCATGGAAGACGAAGATTATCTCCTTCGGGTCAGCAAAACGCTGTACCCAAAGATCGCGCAAACGTTTCAGGTATCGTCCTCCTGCGTCGAACGAGACATCCGCACCGCTATTTCCGTCTGCTGGACCCGCGGAAACCGTGATCTGCTCTTTTCGCTTTCTGTGCATCCGGTTCTGACAAAACCGACCAATTCCGAATTTTTTGATATTTTAAGTTCTTATATCAAATACTACCGTGCTTTTCCTGCCTGTCGTCAGGAGGCATAAAAAAAACGAATACAGAAAAGATAACACTTCCGCGCCCTATCATATTGGGGGATATGCATGGCGCGGAAGTGTTTTTTCTATGATAAAACGATAGAACGAAAAAAGGAGACTGCCCGCAAAGGCAGCCTCCCGATATGGATCATTTGACAGCAAACCGATTAGTTGTTGATCAGTTTGTCCTCGTTGCTCCAGCTGTACAGTTTTCTGACTTCTTCTCCGACTTTCTCTGACGGATGCTCTGCAGCTTTTCTTCTCATTGCACGGAAGTGAGCCTGTCCGCCTGCTGGGGACATATCCAGAAGGAAGTCTTTTGCGAAAGTACCATCCTGGATATCGGAAAGGATCTTCTTCATGGTCTTCTTGGTTTCTTCTGTGATGATCTTCGGTCCGGTGATGTAATCGCCGTACTCGGCTGTGTTGGAGATGGAGTATCTCATTCCGGAGAATCCCGACTGATAGATCAGGTCTACGATCAGTTTCATCTCATGGATGCACTCGAAGTATGCGTTTCTTGGGTCGTATCCAGCCTCGCACAGAGTCTCAAATCCAGCCTGCATCAGGGCGCATACACCGCCGCAGAGAACTGCCTGCTCACCGAACAGGTCTGTTTCGGTCTCAGTTCTGAAGGTTGTCTCCAGAAGACCAGCTCTTGCTCCGCCGATTCCAAGGCCGTAAGCCAGTGCTCTGTCCAGAGCTTTTCCGGTGTAATCCTGCTCAACAGCAACCAGGCAAGGAGTTCCTTTGCCAGCCTGATACTCGCTTCTTACTGTGTGGCCAGGTGCTTTCGGAGCGATCATAGCTACATCTACGTTCTTCGGAGGTACGATCTGTCCGAAGTGGATAGCGAAACCATGAGCGAACATCAGCATGTTGCCCTCTTCCAGGTTTGGCTCGATATCTTTTTTGTACATTGCAGCCTGTTTCTCATCGTTGATCAGGATCATGATGATATCAGCCTGTTTTGCAGCCTCAGCAGCGGTGTATACTTTGAATCCCTGTGCCTCTGCTTTTGCCCAGGATTTGCTGCCTTCATAAAGTCCAATAATAACATCACAGCCGGAATCTTTCAGGTTCAGTGCATGAGCATGTCCCTGGCTTCCGTAGCCGATAATTGCGATTTTTTTGCCTTCCAGTAAAGAGAGATTACAATCTTCCTGATAAAAAAGTCTTGCTGCCATTTTATTTTCCTCCATAATATATAGAATGTCTTGACCGGCGGCAGGTCGGTCAATTTATACAGCGAAAAGCATTTCTGCCTTTTGCTGTTTGTCAGGGAAATGAACTTTTCTATACAAAAATTTCATTCCTCTAGCAAACGTATGTAATGTGATCTGCGTTAATCGAGGTAACGCACATCGTGGGCTCCTCTGGAGAGTCCTGTCACTCCTGTTCTGGCCAGTTCCAGGATTTCGTATCCCTGTACCAGATTCAGGAACCCTTCGAGCTTTGACTGGTTTCCGGTCAGCTCTACAATCAGGCTTTCCTGTCCCACATCCACGATTCTTCCACGGAAGACATCGGAGATGGCGATGACATTGCGGCGTTCATTTTCATTCACACGGATTTTGACCAGCATCAGCTCTCGTCTGACACTCTCGTCCGGCTTCAGCTCTTTGATATCCCGCACATCGACAAGTTTTGCCAGCTGTTTTTTGATCTGCTCCAGAATCATTTCATCACTGCAGTACAGAACAACAGTCATTCTTGTGTATCGCGGGTCTGCTGTCACACCGGCGGTGATCGTCTCGATATTGTATCCGCGTCGGCTGAAAAGACCAGCTACTCTGCTTAAAAGTCCCGGCGTATTATCCACCAGCAGGGATAATGTTCTTTTCTGTTCCATAAACACCAACTTTCCTCCATCCGCAGGCGCCGCGGATTTTCAGCAATTTCTTACAAC
The DNA here is from genome assembly GCF_003479105.1 of Blautia sp. AF19-13LB. Lineage (NCBI taxonomy): Bacteria > Bacillati > Bacillota > Clostridia > Lachnospirales > Lachnospiraceae > Blautia > Blautia sp. AF19-13LB. The sequence continues at coordinate 282,924 of NZ_QUGO01000001.1, read as the reverse complement.
TTCCAACGCCTTATCCAATATATTAGCAACTTATCCTCACTTTGTCAACAAAAATTTTACCAAATTATTCTTTTGAGCAAAAATCTTTTGCCTCCTGTGGTTCCCATTTGCATACCTTCCGGTCATACGTAAGGATGCCGTTCGACTCCTCCTCGACATCGGTAAGCTGTGTGTAGACTGCTGCGGCAAGTCCCTGTTCTGTGAGTTCTCTTATCTTTTCTGCCAGTGCATTCATCGCTTTCTGGTACTGTGTCTGGTTCTGGTACGTGCGGTAGCCGAACGATTTTTCGGAGTAGAGATGCTCCTGTACCGGATACGTATAGCCGCCGTATTCAGAAAAAGCAAACGCGCGCTCCTCCGGTTTTACTTTTAACGGACGAAAGTAATTGTGAAGGCTCTTGATGTCCCCCGCTCCCTGATCGTACCAGCCGCTCGCGTGGTCGATCTGCCGCGTCGGATCGAGAGCGCGCACCATTTCTGTCATCTCCCTGGCATCAAACTGTCCCCATCCCTCGTTGAACAGAACCCAGAGCGACACGCACGGTGCATTGTAAAGCTGATGAACCGTCTCGCGGCACTCCCGCTTCCACCACTCTCTTCCCGTTTTTGAGGTCCGCGAAAAGAGCGGATAACAGTTATCCCTGAATTCCGTTGTCACAAACGGCAGTACGGTCGGAAGGTACAAAAGGAACGTCTGAATCGACCGGCCGCCGCCGTTGATCATATCCTGCCACACCAGCATACCGATATGGTCGCAGTGGGAATACCATCTTGCGCACTCAACTTTCAGGTGTTTCCGGATCATATTGAAACCGAGGCGTTTGGCCGTCTTAATGTCATAAACCATCGCCTCATCGGACGGCGGCGTGTAGAAGCTTTCCGGCCAATAACCCTGGTCGAGGACACCGTTCTGGAAATACGGCTTTCCGTTTAAGAGAAGACGCGTGATTCCTTTCTCATCTTTTCCAATGCCGAATTTGCGCATGCCGAAATAACTCTCGATGCGGTCTTCTCCCGCTTCAATGGAAACCCCATAGAGATGCGGATGTTCCGGGCTCCAGCCTGCAAAATTACCGAGAATCAGCTCCGCCTCGTTTTCTCTCGTCTCCCGGACGCAGATCACCTTCGCATCCGGCGCTTCGCTCTCCCGCACCGTAATTTTTTTCGTCAGTCCCGCATCCGGTCCGTTGAGGAAAACCCGTACTTTTACGCTCGCCGTATCATATTCCGGCGTGATCACGATGCGTTCCAGATACGTCTCCGGCACCCATTCCATCCAGACGCTCTGCCAGATGCCGCTCTGCGCGGTGTAAAACATGCCGCCCGGGGTAAGGCTCTGCTTTCCGCGGCCCTTCCAGTCCGTGTCCGTCTCATCGCGCACCTTGACGGCAAGCTCGTTCTCTCCCGTTTTGAGATACGGCGTAAGATCCACTGAAAAAGAAAGATACCCGCCGAGATGGCCTCCGGCACGCTTTCCGTTGCAGTAAATTACCGCATCCTGATCCACGGCGCCGAACTGCAGCAGCAGCCGTTTTCCGGCAGGAATTTTGGGAAGCTGAATCGTGCGGAAGTACCACAGATATTCTTTTGGAAGCAGCTGCCGCTTCACGCCGGACGCATCGCACTCCGGGGAAAACGGAACGAGAATTTTTCCGTCCCGCTGTTTTGGCATTTTCTGCGTTTCCGTGAACGCATACTCCCACCATCCGTTCAGATTTGTCCAGTTTTCCCGGCGCATCTGCGGACGCGGATATTCCGGAAACGGGAGCTCTTCTTCCGGATTTTTCCCAAATTCCGTAGAAAGGCGGAATTTTTTTCCTTCCTTTTTTCCAATCTGTAATGCTTTGACCGCATTTTTGAAGTCCATTCTTTTCCCTCTTTTTCTGATTTTTATGATTGATAAAAGCGTGCCCGGACAAAATCCCGGACACGCTTTTGGTGTACTGAAAATCAAAGCGGATATTCGCAATCCGGTTAGATAAACGCCAGCGTTTTCATCAGATACAGCCAGAACGTCAGCGTAAAGGCACTGCCGCACGTTGTGAGCATAACGGTGTTTGCCGTCAGACTTCCCTCATGACCCATATTTTTCGCCATGATAAAACTGCTCACCGTCGTTGCGGAACCCAGCATCACAAGGATTGCCACCAATTTTTCCTGACGGAAGCCAAGTATCACGGCGATCGGCAGAAAGACAGCTGCAAGACCGACCAGCTTAATCGCAGCTGCAGCAATCGACGGCCGGATATTCTTTGCCGCGCTCTTTGCCTCAAACGACGCACCCATCGCAATCAGGCCGAGCGGCGTTGCAAGTACCGCAATATTCTGCACCGTTTTCTGCAGAATCACCGGCTTTGGAATGCGAAGCACCGACCAGAGAAGTCCTGCAACGATCCCGAGGATAATCGGGTTTGTCACGATATTTTTCGCCGTCTTTTTCACAAAATCTGCCGTGATCTCCTCCCGTTCCGGACCGAATACCGCAAGAACGACAACCGCCATGATATTATACAGCGGCACACTGCTGATGATCATCAGCGGCGCCATGCCGGAATTTCCGTAGATATTCTGGATAAAGGCAATACCAAGGATCGCCGCACTGCTCCGGTACGCCGCCTGGATAAATTCGCCTCTTGCACTTCTCTCTTTTAAGAGATGGGAAAGTCCCCATACCGCAAGAATTGAGAGCAGTGTTGCAAAGAAGCAGAACAGAACGAATTTGATATCCCACACAGCGGAGAAATCAGAATCCGACAGGTCCTGGAACAGCAGCACCGGGAGTGCGATTTTAAACACAAATTTGTTCATTTTGCTTGTGAACGATTCGTCCAGAATACCAACCTTTCGAAAGAAAAGTCCCAAAATCATTGTCAGGAAGATCGGCATCGTCGCGTTCAGGCTGAAGATCAGATTACTCATACCAGTGTTTTTCCTGCCAGTACATTTTTATAATCTTCGTAGTTCTCTTCGAGAAGCTTCGGCGTATTCAGACCGTAGGGACATTTCTTCATGCAGGCGCCGCAGTGGAGACAACCTTCGATTTTCTTCATCATCGCCTGGCCGCGCTCGGTGAGCTGGTTGGCGGACGGGGAACGGCGCAGAAGCAGGCTCATGCGCGCGCAGGTGTTAATCTCAATGCCTGCCGGACATGGCATACAGTAACCGCAGCCGCGGCAGAAGTTGCCGGAGAGCTCTTTCTGGTCTTTCTCGATCATCGTCTTGATTTCATCCGTCATGGCAGGCGGACAGGCAATGTAGCTTAAGAACTCGTCCAGCTCTTTTTCTCTCTGGACGCCCCAGATCGGAAGCACGTTGTCGTACTGGTCTTCAAAAGCATATGCAGCCGCGGAGTTTGTGATCAGCCCGCCCGAAAGCGCTTTCATTGCGATAAAGCCGATATTTTTCTCTTTGCATCCCTGTACCAGTGCTTTCTCACGGTCCGTTGCCAGATAGCAGAACGGGAACTGCAGCGTCTCGTAAAGACCGGACTCGATGATCTCCTCTGCCACGCTCATGCGGTGGTTCGTGATACCGATGTGGCGGATTTTTCCCTGTGCTTTTGCTTCCAGCATCGCCTCATACAGGCCGGTTCCATCTCCCGGCTTAGGACAGAAGGACGGATTGTGGAACTGATAGATATCGATGTAATCCGTCTTCAAAAGGGAAAGGCTTGTCTCCAGATCCTTCCAGAAGCCCTCCACATCCTTTGCCATCGTCTTCGTAGAGATAAAGACCTTCTCACGCATTCCCTCAAACGCTGCGCCTAATTTTTCCTCGCTGTCGCTGTAGGCACGCGCGGTATCAAAAAAGCGGATGCCTCCGTCATACGCTTTGCGCAGCAGATAAACAGCGTCTTCTTTCGTGACACGCTGTACCGGCAGCGCGCCGAAGCCGTTCTTGTTTACACAGATTCCTGTACTTCCCAGTGTTACCATGGACATACTTGTGTTCCTCCTTTTTCGCTTTCATTGTTTCAACTCATAGTCGGTATTTCACGGAGTCTGACATGTCGAAAATAGTTCGACTGTGACTTGCCTCATGTCAGTGGAGAATACCGATTTCTCTCCGCCCGCCACTGCCGTTATGTTTCTTTTAGCAATTCATCCCACCGCTTCAGAAACGGGGGACTTCTTGTCTACTGGTGTTAAAATCCGTTATTTCTATAGTATCACACTTTCTGTCAGACGGCAAACGCGATTTAAAGAGGCAGGCACAAAGGGAAATACTTTCCTTTTATGTCTGCCTCTGAATATCATTTTTTATTTTACTTCTTTATAAAAGTTTACGCAGTCCGACGGATCATAATAGATTTTATTATCCGCAAGCAGCGTGGAAACACCGTTCTGTACTTCGATGATGCTGACCGCACAGTTGTACGGCACGCCGCCGTGCCAGAAGTCGTTCTTGTCTTCATAGACATTGCGTAGCAGCGCACGCATGCAGCAGCCGTGGGTGGCGATCAGGATCGTCTTGTCCTGGAACTCCGGTTTCGCAGTCAGCTCATGATAGAACGCTTCTGCCCGGTCGCAGACCTCCTGGATCGTCTCTCCGTCTCCCGCCGGGCGGAAGTGGAACGGATCTCTGTAAAAATCGTCGAAGTGTTCAGACGGAATCTCAAAATTGTTTGCCCGGCATCCAAGCCCTTCCCAGGAGCCAAAGGAAAGCTCCATCAGGCGGTCGTCGGTCGTAAGCGGCACATTTCTGCCCGCAAGGACGAGCTCTGCCGTGTGCTTTGCGCGGCGCAGTGGACTGGAAATTCCAAGGTCAAACGGGATATTTTTCAGTCCTTCCGCCGTCACTTTCGCCAGACGGACACCGTTCTCATTCAGCTCGGTGTCCGTCTGGCCCTGCAGTCTGCCTTCTACGTTCCACGCGGTTTCACCGTGGCGCATGATATAAAGTTTCATAAAAATCAGCCTCTCAGTTCGATGTTGAACTCATTCTGCAGTTTCTTGCAGATCTTCTCGACAAATTTCTGTACTTTTTCGAAGTCAAATGCTTCTTCCTTCGGTGCAAAGGTGACGGTGAACGCCATGCTCTTCTTGCCTTCCGGAATCTGGCCGCCCTCGTAAACATCGAACAGACGGATCTCTTTTACGTATTTGTTTGCCTCGCGGATACAGTTCTCTACATCGCCGCAGCTGATGTTTTTGTCCATGACAAATGCCAGGTCACGTTTCTCCTCCTGGAATTTGGAGATCGGCTGGAAGGTGCGTTTTTTGCCGTACCATCTGGAGAGCTCTTTTAAGTCAAGCTCCATGATGTAAGCGGAAGCACGCATGCTCAGCTCGTTCTGGATATCATATGCTGCTTTTCCGAAGTATCCGATTTCTGTACCCTCGCAGAGTACTTTCACTGCCTGATACGGATGCAGGAAGGATTTCTGAACCGGCTCGTAGGTGAACTCAATGTCCATGCTCTCGGCGATGGTGTTGGCGATGCCCTTCATAGTGAAGAAGCTCTCGTTGTTTCCGAAGGTTCCGACGCAGAGAACTTTTCTCTCATCCGGGTAGGATGTCAGCGGCAGGGACTCCGGAATGTAGATGCTTGCTACCTCGAACAGTCTTCCTTCAAGGGTGCCCTGTTTCTCATTTCTGGAAATGGCATTCAGCATGGAAGCTGCCAGTGTGGTACGCATCAGGGACAGATCCTGGTTGATCGGGTTGATGATCTCGATGGCATTTCTCTCTTTTGCATCTGCCGGCAGTTTCAAGAGATCCAGATCTGCAGGGGAGAAGAAGGAGTAATGCATGCACTCGTAGATACCCATGGTGCATAAGGTATTCTTCAGTGCCAGCTCGCCTTTCTGCTCTTCATTGTAGCCGCCCATCGTTACCTGTGCAGCGGAAAGGAAGGTATCTGTTACGTGGTCGTAGCCGTACATACGGATGACTTCCTCTGCCACATCCGGGTAACGCTCTACATCGTTTTCGCCCTCCGGCAGCATATCCTCACGGTAAGCCGGTACCTGAATGGTCAGCTCATCGCCGTTGATTTCCGGTGCAAAGTTCAGGTTTTTCATAATGCGGAGAATCTCTGCTTCCGGAACTTCGATACCGAGTACGCCGTTTACTTTGCTGACACTGACGGTCATCGGAGTCGGATCGATGGAGTTTCCGGTGTTCACATCGAAATGGGTACGGGAAACTTTACCGCAGCCAAGCTCTTCCATCAGATGCAGCGCACGTTTCATACCAAGTACGGTTGAATACTCGTCCACGCCTTTCTCATATCTTGCACTGGCATCCGTCGCTTTTCCAAGCGCACGGGCTGTCTTTCTGACGTTGTCGCGTGCGAATTTTGCGGACTCAAACATAACAGCCTCTGTCGTGTCGCGGATCTCGGAGTTTAAGCCTCCCATGACACCGGCAAGTGCAACCGGTTTTACGCCGTCGCAGATCACGAGGTTGTTCTCATTCATTGTGTATTCCTGCTCATCGAGGGTCACAATCTTTTCATTTTCTTTTGCTCTTCTGACACAGATTTCATTGCCTTCCAGATAAGAGCAGTCAAAAGCATGCATCGGCTGGCCGATCTCTTTTAAGACGTAGTTTGTGATATCAACCACGTTGGAGATCGCGGACATGCCGACGAGTGCCAGACGGCGTTTCATCCATGCCGGGGACTCTCCGATTTTTACGTCATATACGTAATGAGCGCTGTAACGCGGGCAGAGTTCCGGAGCTTCCACGCGGACAGAGAAGCCTTCTTTTTCCACATCCGTCTCGGTGTAATCGGTTGCCGGCATTTTTAAAGGTTTTTCCAGCATCGCCGATACTTCTCTTGCGATACCGAGGATACTCTGGCAGTCCGGTCTGTTTGCAGTCAGGGAGATATCAAAGATCCAGTCGTCAAGACCTGTCAGCTCTTTGACATCTGCGCCAAGCTCGGCATCTTCCGGCAGAACAAGCAGTCCGTTGTAGCCTGCGCCCGGGTACAGATCCTCGGTAAGGCCGAGCTCCACGCCGGAGCAGAGCATTCCGCAGGACTCATATCCTCTTAATTTTCCTTTTTTGATGGTCATAACACCCTCGATGGTCTTATGATCTTTTGCTGTTGCATAAACAGAAGCGCCAGGAAGGGCAACCGGGAATTTTCCGCCGGTGTGCACGTTGTCTGCGCCGCAGCAGATCTGCATGGTGCCGTGTTCTCCTGCATTTACCTGGCACACATGAAGATGGGTCTCCGGGATCGGCTCGCAGCCCTCCACCAGACCGACAACAACGTTGCTGATGTCTTTTCCCACCTGATAACGCTCTTCTACTTCAAAACCGCCGTCGAACAGTTTTTTCTCCAGTTCTTCCGGGGTAACATCGATATCTACATATTCTTTCAGCCAACTTAACGGTACTAACATATTAAACCTCCAAATTCAAACTGTTTCGTCTTTATTTCTCGTTAATCTGATTTAAAACCCGCAGATCGGAACCGAATAACAGTTTGATGTTGTTGATTCCGTATTTCAGCATGGCGATACGCTCCAGGCCGATGCCAAAAGCGAAGCCGCTGTACTCTTCTGAATCAATGCCGCAGTTCTCCAGCACGCGTTTGTTTACGATACCTGCTCCAAGGACCTCGATCCAGCCGGTTCCCTTGCAGAGGCTGCATCCTTTTCCGCCGCAGGCGAAGCAGCTGCAGTCTACCTCAACGGACGGCTCCGTGAACGGGAAGTAAGATGGACGAAGACGTGTTGTCGTTCCCTCGCCGTAGATCTTCTGTACGAGTACGTCGAGCATTCCTTTCAGGTCGCAGAGGGTGATGTTTTTGTCGACAACGAGTCCCTCCATCTGATGGAACATCGGAGAATGGGTTGCGTCGTCATCAGACCGAAAAACACGTCCCGGGGAAAGGATCTTGATCGGCGGCTTTTTGTTTTCCATGACATGAATCTGGCCTGCCGATGTCTGGGTACGAAGCAGGAATTCCGGGGAGAGATAGAAGGTATCCTGCATATCTCTTGCCGGGTGATCCTGTGGTGTATTCAGTGCAGTAAAGTTGTAGTAATCGGTCTCGATTTCTCTTCCCTCGTATACCTCAAAGCCCATGCCTGCAAAGATGTCGATGAGCTGTTTGCGGATCAGGGTAACCGGATGAAGGTTTCCGATCGCTGTCTCTTCTGCCGGAAGGGTCAGGTCGATTTTCTCGGACTCATATTTCTTCTGCAGCTCGCGCTCTTTCATCTCCTCTTCCACTTTCTGGAAGCGGCCAAGCGCCCACTCTTTTAACTCATTGACGGATTTACCGTAGTTTGCGCGCTCTTCCGGGGCAATGTTTTTCATTTCTTTCATCAGCCCGCTGATCTTACTTTTCTTTCCTTCCAGATACTCGCTCTTAAATTCATACAGTTCTTTGGAGCTTTTCAGCTCTTCCAGTCCATTTTCAATCTTCTGTTTTAATTCAGACAGATGGCCGGTTAATACACTTTTTTCCTGCATTTGACTCTCCTACTTTCTTTTTCTTGCTTGTTTGATGGTAAATGTGAAAAACAGTCAGATACCCCGCTGCAAACAGCGGAGCATCTGATTTTCGTGGCAGTCGCCAAATATCCATGCAAGCATGGCTGTCTGGCTCGTTGCTCACAAAAAAAGACCCCGCCCCACAAAGGGACGAGATCTGAAATTTCGCGGTACCACCCTGATTTCTGCAGATACTTCCTGCAGACACTCATAACCGGTGCTGTAACGTACACCAAACGTCTGTCCCTACTTGCATTTCCAGTATCCTGCTATACGTTCCGGACATCTGCTCCAATGCGAAATTTGAAATATTCCTGAACCTGAAGGAGCTTGCAGCCGATGACTCCCTCTCTCTGGCGGAAAAAATATTTCTCTGAACATCTTCACAGCATTTTTCCTGTTAGATTATTTATAAAACTTTCATAAACAATATTTATTGTACCGTCTTGACCCCCGGATGTCAAGCCATTATTTTCCCGCTTCTTTATTCGTCTCTTTATTTTCCATAAAATGCTCGATCGCCGCGTTCTGCAGTTTCCGCAGTTTATCCTCAAAATACGCGTTGATCTCCGCGCCGATCAGAAGGATCCACATGCAGAAATACATCCAGATCATGATAAACACGATCATCGTCAGACTGCCGTACATATTGGACGCCGCAAGCGCGATGTCGAGGTACATGGAAAATGCAAGGGAAAAAATAGACCAGGCAAGGGATGAGATCAGTGCGCCCGGGCACTGGCTCTTAAAGCTCGCCTTCCGGTTTGGAATACATTTATACAGTACAAGAAACAGAAGAGCCAGCACGCCTGTCGTGATCAGGGTACGCATTCCCATGATAGAGGATGTCACACGCGCCACCATCGGCAGATGTTCCGTCAGCTTATTCTGAATGCGGGTTCCGAAGACCAGAAGCACCAGACTGGTGAGGAATGCAACGACAAATATCAAGGTATATGCCATGCCCCGCAGCCGGTTGATGATGTAATTACGTGTCTCTGTTACGTGATAAATGCTGTTCAGCCCATTTGTCAGCGCCGCAATGCCCTTTCCCGCCGACCACAGCGTTGTGATGATCGTAATCGGCATATAAGCAACGGACTGATAAAAGATCTCATTTACAATACCGCCCACGTAGCTCTGAAACTCCGTGGGCAGCATATTGATCAGAACGCTGTAAACATCGTCGCGCGTCAGCGGCGTATATTTTACAAGCGTAACAACCAGAAGAACAAACGGAATAAAGGAAAGAAGAATGAAATACGCACTCTGCGCTGCATAAGCACCGACATGGTCCTCATTCAGGCGCTTCATAAAACCGCGGATTGTTTTTATCATCTGGCAAAACCGCCTTTTCTTTGTTTTCGTGAATCTATCCCATTCTTGCACATATATCGTACTTCAGGATAGCCTACAAAGCATATCATACTTTTCTTTCCTTCGCAAGGGATTTAATTCCATTTCCGGTAATACCATGCGTAACCGCGTGCCGGAACCGGAACGCCGCGCAGAACACGTTTCTCGCCGGTAAACAGATCCTTCCAGGTGAACTCACCCATATCGATCCAGGCCGTGCGGTCTTCATTGCTGAAGTTAAAGAGACCCGTTACCATCTCATTGCCGGATTTTCTGCAGACACAGAGAAGCGCCGTATCATACGTTTCCTCGGTCCAGACATCCGCCTCACCCTCAAACGGACGGTATTTGAATTTCAGCTCCTCCATCTTTTTCATCGAAGCAAAAATCTGATTCTGAACCGTTCCTTTTTTCTCCTTCTGGGGCTCCAGATCCCAGCGGAAGTGGCCGCGGTGCAGATAACGGCTGTCGGCTGCGCGGTCAGAATCTTCACTCTCTTTGTAGGAATAATCGTTAACCTGGCCGATCTCATCGCCGCTGTAGATAACCGGAATACCAGACTGGATGAAAAGGTATGCGTTCAGCATCTCAATTCTCTGGATCGCCTGTTCGGTCTTCGCCTCATTCTGCTCAAAGCCTGCCGCCTCAAGTCCACACAGGGAAGCGGTTGTTCCGCAGAGACGCGCATCCTGCAGCACCGGATCGTCGTTATAGAGCTCTCCTCTTGCGTCGCTTCCCTCCACATAACCGCGGAAATAGTCATTCAGATATTTCTTATGCGGTGCCTCGGCGATGCCGAACTGTTTCAGCCATTCGTAATCGAGGCCCCAGCCGATATCATCGTGGCATCTCAGATAGTTCAGGAAGACATAGTCCTTCGGCAGTCTCGTCACAATATCCATCTGATGTTTCAGCAGGCGGGTATCCGCCGTTGCAACCGTGTGCCAGGTGGATGCCATCGTCGTTACGTTGTACAGCATATGGCATTCCGGTTTCTCGAGTGTTCCGAAGTACGGAACAACCTTTTCCGGCTCCATGACAACCTCGCCGAGCAGCAGAACGCCCGGGCAGACGATCTCGGTGATCATACGCATCATGCGGACAATGGTATGTACCTGCGGCAGGTTACGGCAGGTGGTGCCGAGCTGTTTCCAGATGTATGGAACGGCATCAATGCGGACGATATCGATTCCCTGGTTGACGAGATAGAGCATATTGTTTACCATCTCGTTAAAGACAACCGGGTTCGCATAGTTCAGATCCCACTGGTATGGATAGAACGTCGTCATGACAAATTTATGGCAGTCCTCTCTCCAGGTAAAGTTGCCCGGTGCCGTTGTCGGGAATACCTGCGGACAGGTCTTTTCATATTCGGACGGAATATCGTAGTTGTCGAAGAAAAAGTAACGGTCCTGGTACTCTTTTTCACCGGCAAGTGCACGTTTTGCCCATTCATGATCCTCGGAAGTGTGGTTCATAACGAAATCCATACAAAGGCTCATGCCCTGGTCATGGCATTTTTCAGAGAGGGCAGCCAGATCTTCCATCGTTCCAAGGGACGGCTGTACCGTGCGGTAATCGGCAACCGCATAGCCGCCGTCGCTTTTTCCCTTCGGCGTTGCAAGGAACGGCATCAGATGCAGGTAGTTGACGTTGCACTCTTTTAAATAATCCAGTTTTTTCTCAAGGCCGCTGATGTTATCTGCGAATGCGTCGATGTACAGCATCATACCGAGCATTTTCTGGCTCTTGTACCAGTCTTTCTGTTTTTCTCTTTTCCGATCCAGCGCTTTCCATTTTTTATTCCGCTCTTTGTACCACTGCTCCATGGCTGCACAGAGTTCCTCAAAGCGTCCCTGGCCGTTTGGATACAGCTCACAGTAGAGCCATTTCAGCTCGTCGTAGTGTTTTTCGAGTCTTCTCTGATATTCCACTGTCATGTTGTTTATTCTCCTTTATCTTATTCTTTATTTTGTCACATCATTCCGGTAACGGTAATTCTGTGTTACGTTTCTTCTCTTGCAGTATACCGTTGTGTGAATTATATGTCAACCGTTTACATACCATATTTTTCAACAAATTTCCGGCTTCTTCTTTGTCTTTTTTGCTATTTTTCTGTCTATCGTTTACCGCAGGGCAGAAAAAACTCCGCGGTTTCTTTTTTCCGCAGAGTTTTCTTTTCGTTTTTGTTTCACGCCGAATCGCGCACCACAAGGCTCACCGGCATGGTCGTCACATTCGGCACCATCTCTCCCTTTCTTCTCCGGTCGATATACGCAATGGAAAGCTCCGACATTTCCTCAATCGGCTGATGGATCGTCGTGATGGAAGGCGTGGTAATCCCGGCGATCACAGTGTCATCAAACCCGACAACTTTAATATCCTCCGGCACCCGTTTTCCCATGGCGTAAAGGCGCTGGAGTACCTGTGCGGCAATCAGGTCACTGCTTGCAAAAATGCCGTCCGTCTCCGGGTGCTCCAGAAGGCCCTTTTCAATATAGGATTCATAGTGCATGGAGCCGTAGCTTAAGCGGTCACTCAAAAGAACTTCCCCTTCAATCCCCCGCTCCCGGCAGACGCGCAGGAATCCATCCGCACGCCGGTCCGCCGGCATATCTCTTCCGACGATTCCGCCGAAATGAAGCAGATGGCAGCAGCCGCAGTCCGCAAGATGCGATGCTGCAAGCGCTCCTCCCTGCTCGTTGTCACACTGGATTGTAATGGCCTCCGTATTTTCCTCTCGCTCGAAATTGACGATCGGAATTTTCAGATCATGAAACTTTTCAATCTGCACATCGCGGCTTGCCATCACAACGCCGGTTACACGGTTGGAGATGAACATATCGAGATATTCGGTTTCTTTCTCCGGCTGATCTTTCGAGTTGCAGAGCAGAATCTTGTAGCCCCGCTTTGCCGCCGCGCTCTCGAGTGCACTGATCATTTTACTGAAAAACGGGTGCGAGATGTGCGGAACGATAACCCCGATCGTATTGGAATGCGCTTTTGCCAGGGAACGCGCCAGCTCATTCGGCTGGTAATTCATCTCCTGCATCGCCTGCGTTACTTTTTTTCTTGTCTCTTCACTGATGTATCCGCGGTTGTTGATCACGCGGGAAACCGTCGTCGCCGTAACGCCGGCGCGTGCCGCTATGTCCTTGATTGTCGCCATGTTTCTCTCCTCGTCATTTTCTAACTGTTTTTCACTTTCGCCCATTATAGCACAAAAAATCTGTTTTCGGTGATTTTTTTAAAAAAGGGAACGGCAGTCGCCGATTTCGATGTTCTGGTAAAAATAGCGGAGAATCTCCTCATACGATTTTCCCTGCTCTGCCAGATGTTTCGCACCGTTCTGTGACATGCCGACGCCGTGGCCGTAGCCGCCGCCGTAAAATGTAAAGGAGACAGCCGTTTCCCCTTCTTTTTCCGGAACCACGATAAAGCAGGCACTCGGAAGCAGCTCCATCTCACAGCTTACAGTTCCGTCATTTTTCTGAATCGGCCAGCCTTTCGCCGAGAGGAACTTTCGGATCTGATACTCTCCCTCGATTTCCATGGATCCTTTTTCTCCCTCGATACGGACGGTTTCTGCCGCACCTCCCTCTGACCGCCGCCGCACCTCAATCCCCGTGATCTCCCCGATTTTCTGATCCGCTGCCCGTTCTGACAGCACATCCGCCGGAATCGTCACCTGCCAGCGGTACCAGCCGTCCTCCACTTCCAGACTTGTGCTGTCCCTTTTGGTGATAAACGATGCAAACGCCTCCTCCGTCTCCGGTTCCTGCTTCTCCCCGCCTACCGTCACGCTCTTCAGATATTCTGCCGTCTCCGCCGTATTCCACACTTCATCCGTACTCGTCTTCCCGCAGGAGGTTGAGAAAAAATACGCCTGAATTGGTTCCCCGCCGCAGGTAATGATTTTTCCTTCTGTCTCCGCCACCGCAGCGTCTGTCTCCGGCTGCGCTTCCATATTGTGGTAGACCTGGCTTTCCACGCTGTCGTCTACATCCGCGTGGTAGTTCTCCCACGTTTTTTCACGAATCCTGGCACACGCATACGTTCTCGCACAGACCGCCTGTGCTTTTAATGCCTCCTTTTCATAGGAGGACGGCATCTCACTCGGCACGACATACCGAAGATACATTTCCAGATCAAGTTCATTTACAACGAGAAGTCCCTCTTCGCTTTTATAGATGACAAAACTTCCCGGATAAACCGTCTCGTCCTCCGGCTTTCCCGTAAGGGAAACCGCCGTTCCCGCCGTCTCATCGGCCGGCACCACATGCACAACTTCCCCGCATTCCTGTTCCGTCACACAGATCGTCTCCTGCGGGGAAGCTATGTATGCGCCGTCGTTCATGGAAAGGCTTGCGTTTCCACGCAGGGACACCTGTTTCTGTGCGTATCCCAGCTTTCCGCAGTCTGTCAGAAGGACACGGATCTGCACCGGTCCGGCTGCCGTTGTTTCTTTTTGTTCTTCCTTTTTACTGTTCAGAAAAGCCGCGTTTTCCTGTTCCATGTTCTGTATCGTCTCCTCCTGCTTTTTGCCTTCCATCGTCTCCGTCCTGCTTTCTGCTGTCGCTGTCTCTTCCGGCGCATCCAGACGGCGCTTCACAACAAACAATAACAGCAGCAGGAGAATCCCCACTCCTAACAGTATCAATTCCAATTTATCATTTTTTCTCTTCATATCTCATTCTATGCACACGGCTTTTTGTCTGATTCCTTTTCTTTTTGCGATTTTTCCTTGACAAATACCGCCCTATGGTATATAGTACGGTTGTGTATAAATTTCATATCAACATCCAGAGTGCATCAAAAGAAGATCCGTCTTTTGGTGAGAGAGGGAATTCAGGTGAGATTCCTGGGCGATCCGGTCACTGTAATCAGGGAGTGAAGCATAACAAATCCATTGTATGTCCGCAACATATGAGAAGGAATGTGGAACGATGATCTGTAAGTCAGGAAACCTGCTCTGTATGCATAGGGTTGATGCTTCCGATGAAAGCTTCCATTCAAAGACTATTATGGGATATGGAATGTCTGAAAATTTTCGATTAGATTTTTAGAAACCTTCGAGCGAGATTTATGCATTGCATTAAACGGCCGGGTAAACCGTTTCAGATTCTGGTTTCGCCTGTTCTTAGTCAGGCGCCATCCTCCGCTTAAAGGTGTCTGCTATTCCGCTTGCAGGTTGATTCAGATGGCGAAGCGGTTACCCACCTCTGAAAAGAATATGACATAACTGGTAAGATTCTGTTGGATTCGAAAACAGGGTCTTTTCTTTTTCTGTTTTTTCAGAATTCGTTTTCTGCATATTTTCCCATAAAAAGGCTCCCCGCCTGCGCTCCTGTTTTCACAGGACGCTGCAGGAAGGGAGCTTTTTTATGCTGTTTCTATAGCAAGACCCGAAAATAATGCAAAAAAGGCAGTGCTGCAGAGCGCGAATTGCAAGGAACAGATTTGAAGGCGTACCGGGGTACGACGAAAATCTGTGACGCAGTAATTCACGCTCTGCGGTGCTGAATTTTTTGCATTATTTTCGAGGATTGCTATAAAATAGGATCTTAGAAAATGAATTTGTATACGGTTGTGGTGTCGTAAGTATCGCCTGCCTCGAGGATCGGTTTCTCCTCACCCTCCTGGTTGATGGCATTCGGCACATACTGAGATTCCAGGCAGAAGCCGTTGCGTTTGTCATAGAATACCCCATTCTTTCCGGTAACCGGAGCAATGAAATTTCCGGCGTAGAACTGAACGCATGGCAGATCCGTGAAGGCTTCCATGGTGATGCCGCTCTCTTTGCAGGATGCGACTGCCATCAGCTCAATGCTTCCCTCGACAGCCTTGTCCAGGATAAAGTTGTGGTCGTAGCCGCCGGTCAGTTTGAGCTGTTCGAAATCTGCTTCGATCTCTGCTCCGATTGCTTTCTCGCTGGTGAAATCCATCGGGGTTCCCTGTACCGGTGCATGCTCGCCGGTCGGGATGGATGCAGAATCGATCACCGGGCTGAACTGCTCCGCTTTTAAGACAAGTGTCTGGTTCTCAATAGATCCGGCATCGTGGCCTGCCAGGTTGAAGTAGCTGTGGTTTGTCATGTTGACAACGGTATCCTGATCGCAGCTTCCCTCATAGTGGATTTCTACGGCGTTCTCATCGGTCAGGGTATACGTAACGGACACTTCAAAGTTTCCCGGGAATCCCTGGTCTCCGTCCGGGCTCATCAGAACGAAGGTAACGGCGCTGTCATCCGCCTCTTCTACGTTCCAGAGGCGGTAATCGTATCCGTCCGGGCCGCTGTGCAGGTTGTTGTTGTTCTCATTTTTTGCCAGCTGGTATGTTTTTCCGTGCAGTTCAAATGCTGCTCCCGCGATACGGTTTCCGTTTCTTCCGATGGTGGCTCCAAAATGGCTTCCGTCGGTCTCATAGCCGGTTACGGAGTCAAATCCAAGGACAACGTCTCTCTTCTTTCCATCCTTATCCGGAACGAGAACCGATACCAGATGTGCGCCGTAATCGGTTACACTGATTTCCATTCCGTTTTTATTGGAGAGCGTGTAGAGCAATGCTTCTTTTCCGTCTTTTGTTGTTCCAAAACCCTGTTTTTTCATGTTCCTTCTCCTTTTGGTTGTATGTAACGTATAAAAGAGAACCATTTTCATGATTCTCTTTTTTCTCTTTTGTAACCCCGGAATGCCGTTTCCCATACTTTGACTCCTAGCAACGCAAGCTAGGTGGGTAGCCGCAGTCACCATTTCTGCCTTCCACTGACGTCTGTTTCCAGGGTGGCCTGACATCCACATGACAATAATAAGCCTCCCGTTTAAAGTAAATGTAGGTTCAAAATAATGAGATCATCGAACATTCCAGGAAGTTACATTTTTCTTCTTTTCTTTTCACAATTCGGATTATACGCTATTTTGGTTCGCTTTTCAAGTATTATTGCACAATTACTCAAAAATATTCGAACAGCTTTTGTATTAAATGATAATACACACCATTCCGCCCCGGCTGTCGTTGACAATTTTCTGCATGGAATCCTGGAGTTTTGCCTGGCCATCCTCGGTGATCTGGGCGATTTTGCTGCGGATGCCGTCGTCAACGAGCTGCTCGACGGATTTGCCGAAAATGTTGGTATTCCAGATTCCCTCCGGGCTCTTTGCGCTCTCTTTGATATAGGCGATCAGATCCTCCGCCTGCTGCTCACTTCCGACGATCGGCGCAATCTCCGTCTCGATGTTGGCCTTGATCATATGAATCGACGGGCTCACCGATTTAATTTTCACGCCGTATTTGTTTCCCTGATGGATCACGGCTGGCTCCTCCAGCTGAATCTCCTCCCTCCCCGGAATCACGACGCCGTAGCCGCATCCGCGCACCGCATGAATCGCGTCCTCTACCTTGCGGTACTCTTCCCGCTGTGCCGACAGCTCGCGGATCGTCTGCACCAGATCATACTCGCCTTTGATCTCCACGCCGGCAAGTACACTCAGCATTTCATAATAATACTGCTCTTTCACCTCAATCCGCACCTTCACCGTACCGCTCGCAAGATCCATCGACTGCAGCAGTGTCTGGCTGACATACTGACTGGCAATCGCTGTTTTTCCGCCCACTGCATCCTTCAGGCGCGTCTTTTCCCTGCACATCTCACGGATCTTCTGCAGCAGCTCTGCCTTCAGCGGATGGTCATCGGCAAGAAGCTCCACCCATTTTGGAATATAAAATTCCATCTGCTGAAGCGGGAACTCATACAGCACCTTTTCGAGCATATGCAGAATATCTTCTTTGCGGAGCTGGTCGCAGTTCACCGCCATCGCTGCCACGCCGAATTTTGTTTCAAGCTCCTTTACCTGCCGCTGTGTCTCCTCCCGGTACGGTTTTTTCGCATTCACAAGAATCAGGAAGGGCTTTCCCTGCTTTTTGAGCTCCGCAACGGTCCGTTCCTCCGCCTGCAGAAAATTCTCCCGCGGCAGCTCGCCGAACGATCCGTCGCACGTCACCATAAGACCGATCGTGGAATGTTCTGCGATCACCTTCTTCGTACCGATCTCCGCCGCCTCCCGGAACGGAATCGCCTGCTCGGACCACGGTGTTTTCACCATCCGCTCCTTCTCATTTTCCAGATTTCCCGCCGCGTCCGGCACCAGAAAGCCGACGCAGTCGATCAGTCGCAGCCGGATCGGATCGCCCTCCCCAAGCTGCAGCTCCACGGCGTCTTTCGGCACAAATTTCGGCTCCACCGTTGTGATCGTCTTTCCCTCCCCGCTTAAAGGCAGGGCATCCCGTACCTCCGCCTGTTCCTTTTCCGAAAGATACGGCAGTGCCAGCACCTCCAG
This sequence comes from Blautia sp. AF19-13LB, assembly GCF_003479105.1. Classification (NCBI taxonomy): domain Bacteria; kingdom Bacillati; phylum Bacillota; class Clostridia; order Lachnospirales; family Lachnospiraceae; genus Blautia; species Blautia sp. AF19-13LB. Next base: position 264,776 of record NZ_QUGO01000001.1, on the reverse strand, counting down.
GAAACGGCGGATCAGGGTGGACTTTCCCGTCCGTACAGGCCCCACCACTCCGATCAGGAACTGGCCCTTCGTTCGTTTCTGAATATCGCGGTATACTGAATATGCATCCATGCGCTATTGTCCCCCTTTTGATCTTTGTTGCTATGTACTGTTATATTCTATGAGCCGGCCCCCTCTCCTATCACCAAAACTGCACTGCCGCGCACGCAAAAAAGGCACCGCCGCCCTTTTTTCGGACGCACAGTGCCTTTTTTCTGTCACTTTCTTATCTTCAGCCTATGATCAGCTGTTTTTTCTCATGGCAGCCTCTACCACATGGCCGACCAGAACAGATGTGGTAACGGATCCTACGCCGCCTGGAACCGGTGTGATTGCCTCAACGATCGGCTCAGCTTTTGCGTATGCAACGTCTCCGCAGAGTTTTCCTTCTTCGTTTACGTTGATTCCGACATCAATAACGGTCTGGCCTGCACACAGGTAAGTATCATCTACAACACCTGCACGGCCTGCTGCTACGATCACGATATCTGCCTCTTTAACTACAGACGGCATGTCTTTCGTTCTGGTATGGCAGATGGTTACGGTTGCGTTTTTCTTTAACAGCATCATGGCTGCCGGTTTTCCTACAACGAGGCTGCGGCCTACGACAACGGCTTTTTTACCGGTGCAGTCGATGCCGTAGTGGTCGAGGATCTCCATGCAGGCCTGCGGAGTACATGGCGGGAAGCCCTGTTTTGTTCCGGCGAATACGCCTACCATGGAACCGTCTGTGATACCGTCTACGTCCTTCTCCGGGGAGAGTGCTTTGATGACTGCTGCCTCATCGAGATGTTTCGGAAGCGGACGGAAAATCAGAACGCCGTGGATGGAATCGTCTTTGTTTACTTTATCGATGGTAGCCATCAGCTCTTCCTGGGTAACGTCTGCCGGGAGAAGGAATTTCTCGTATGCAACGCCTAAGGTCTCACAGCGTTTGGTTGCTCCTCTTTCGTAGGAAAGGTCATCCTCTCTCTCTCCGACACGGATGATTCCGAGAGTCGGTTTTACTCCTTTTGCTTCCAGCTCTGCTACATTTGCTTTGATCTTCTCATTTAATGCTGCTGTTACTTCTTTTCCTAATAACTGTTTTGCCATTTTTTTATCCTCCGCTTTTCTTTTCGGTCAAAGAGAACTCCTTTTGCAACCCGCTTGCTGCCGGGAAGTTTCTCTGGCCGTTTGTTTTCAGGCTTTCAGTCTTCCCAGTACGTTCCGGAAAATCTCGTCTGCTTTTACGGTATAGACCGCAAGCATTTCATCACATTTTCGATTTAGTTCTTCTGCATATTCCCGGTTTTTCATAGATTTCGTGTTGATATATACATTCAGGGAAGCACCCTCTAAGGCTGCTTTGCAGAATGCTGCGCCAACACCTGCGTCACTGATCGCAAGTGCAGAACCTTTTGCTGCAAATTCTACGATCAGGTCGATTGCTTCGCAGCATTTTTCCATAATTTCCATTGGAACAGAGCAGGCATCCTTCAGCACAATCTCCATGACTCTTGCTTTTTCTGCCTTCTCCTCCTCTGTCTCGCGCGGCATGCCGTATGCTTTGGAGAGCGGTTCGAACACTTCTGCATCGCGCTCGATCAGGTGAAGCAGTTCGTCCTGAAGCGTGGTTGCTTTCGCCATCAGCTCTTTCATTTCCTCTTCGACATCCGCATATTTCTTTTTACCTACTGTCAGCGCACCAACCATGTTGCCAAGCGCTGTGCCGACAGCGCCAACCAGTGCAGAAGCTCCGCCGCCGCCCGGAACCGGTGCTTTGGAACCGAGCACGTCTACAAACTCATTGCAAGGTACTGTTGAAAATCCCATGTTATTTTCCTCCGCTTATTTTTTTCGATCCAGAAGCCATCCTGATGGCCTCAAACCATAACTATTTTGCAGCCAGAGCCTTCAGCATATCAATTGTGACATCTCCCACAACCGCCATATCCTCTCCCTGCGTAAATGCAGCCGGGAAATTGTCCGAAAAGAGGATCTGCGCGGACGGCGGAAACTCATCATCTCCTGCCCATAAAATCAGTCGTACAAAAAGCCCTTTCATAAACTCCAGCTCATATCCGACATCACCGGATGAAATCGCCTGAGCGCCGACACGTTCCATGATCTCACGGAATGCATCCAGCTTTCCGCCAAAGCCAAACGCAAGACGGAACAGGCATCTTCCCTGGAACTGTTTAAAATAAACTTCTCCCCACGGAATCTCCCGGTACGTCAAAAATTTTCCGGTAGACGGAGCAGCTCCGCCCTCTGTCAGATAACGCAATACCAAAATTTTTGCATTCGGTTTTTTCTCGAGTGGATACCAGCCAATTATCGGCGAAACGCTTCCATCATCTCCAATATGAAATACGTTGTACTCCGGCCACGAAATCCGGTAGGAAACACCCATCAGGGAAACGGTAAACTCCTGTTTTTCCGCATCATACGGAACGTCGCACCGGCTGGAAATCTCTCTTGGATCTGCATTCTGATACACTTCCAGATAATGCTCATACGGAATACGCTCTTTGCTGTCTTTTTCGTAATTTAAGTCTACTGCCATGTAAATCCAATTCCTCTCAAAAAGGTTCGCCACAATTCAAAGCAAAACCACATGTGTTTCACCTTGAATCGTAACAGAAAGTTCTGCTTCCGTTTTATGCTTCCACAGACGGGAACATCGTCGTGTCTGTGTGCGGCAGGAAGCACGCCGCTACAAATTCATCCATATAGGTTGGTACCGTAGAGAGTTCCAGATATGTCATGTTCCGGGCAACCTCATACGTTTTCTTCTCTGCTGCTGTCGATAAAAGCATTGAATACGCACCGGTCAGGGAAGAGTTACCAATGTAATGGAATTTTTCCAGCGGAATATCCGGGAACATACCGATGGTAACGGCATTTTTCATGTTGATGCCGCTTCCGATACCGCCCGCTACGTAAACCTCCTCGATCATGGAAACATCCATATCCAGATAGTTCAGCATCGTACGGATCGCTGAGAAAATCGCGCCCTTGGCGCGGATAAAGTTGTCGATATCGACCTCGGTAATCTCAACATCGCGGACACTTCCAGCCTCCTCCTCGAACGCAATGACATAGCTTCCCATGCCATATTTGTCGTGGCGGATCCGTTTTCCCTCACGGATAAATTTACCCTTCGGATTGACCATCTTCGCGCGGAACAGCGCCGCAATCACATCGATGATACCGGAACCGCAAAGGCCGATCGGTTTCGTACCCTCATCTCCGATAACATGGTACGAAGGTTCCATCGTCTCCGGATCAATCGTACATTTTTCAATCGCACCGTCGGTCGCACGCATGCCACAGCTGATATCGCCGCCCTCAAAGGCCGGTCCGGCCGAGCAGGCACAGCTTACCATAAAGTCAGAGTTTCCAAATGCAAGCTCGCCATTGGTACCAAGGTCAATAAAAAGACTCATCTCCGGCCGGTTCCAGATCATGCTGACCAACGCGCCGGCAGTAATATCTCCGCCCACATAGCTTCCGATGTTCGGTGCCAGAATGATATGGGCGTCCGGATGAATCGCAAGATTGACATCCGATGCAAACAGTGAGTTTGTCTTAAAGAAGGCCGGAATATACGGCTCCATCCGAAGCGGATCTGCATTGATGCCCATCATCAGATGCTCCATGGTAGTGTTTCCGGCAATCGCCGCACGGTAAATCTGCTGACTGCTGATTTTCGCTGCACGGCACATGTTGGAGATCATCGGGTTTAAGGTTTCTTTGATGATTGCATTCTGCAGTCTTTCATGGCCTCCCGGTTTCTGGGATTCAATGATACGGTTGATAACATCCGCACCATACCGGATCTGTCCGTTTCCGGAAGAGGCTTTTGCCAGGATTTCTCCGCTCAGCATATCCACGATCAGTGCAGAAACTGTCGTTGTTCCAATGTCGACAACGAGACCGCCGACAACTGCTTTTGCTTCCATTGGAAGCATATCGTATAAAAAGACGTCATTTGGCGTAACCCGGACGACACACTGTGCCTGAAAATGGGATTCCCGAAGGACATCCGGCATTTTTTTCAGTACAGAGTACGGAATCCGTACCCGGTCAAGCCCCGTCGCTGCCTGTACAGCCCAGGTTACTCTCTCGTTATCCGGCATCGTATCATCCAGAGTAGGCTCTTCCATTGAGATTGTAATCACCTGCATGCTGTTTTTCAGCTCCAGACCGGCGTCTGTAATTTTCTTTTTCGTATCTTCAAAAATTGCAATTTCACTCGGTGAACTAAGGTCTGCCACTTTCATGCGGCTCCGGTAAGCGGATGCAATGTCCGGCACTTCCACTTCAACATCGCCTTTGACGGTGCTGACGCACGCCAGTCTCCAGCCATTCTGATATTCTTCCTCAGAAATATGGCGGGTTATTTTGGAATCCAGCTCACCGCTCACAAGACGAACGCGGCATTTACCGCACGATGCGTTTCCGGAACACGGTGCATCGATCGGCACATTGCTCTTCTGCGCTACTTCAAGAAGGCGCTCACCCTCGGTTGCGTAGGTGACTACCGGTTCTCCCTCTTCAAATCGAAAGGTTACTTTTGCCATAATCTGTAAATCCCCCAGTCGTATATATTCTCCGCTGTTTTTTTATTTTTCCGCTTTTAGATAGAAAAACCCCTGATGGTGCCTCAGGTTTTCGCAAACGCTACGGCACCATCAGGGGAAAACCTGCGAGATTTAAAGATTAAAGCTCCAGATAAGAATCTGCGTACAGAGTGTTGCCTTTGAATACGTCACAGGATTTAATGGTCTCCATCAGTCTCAGGTCATTCGGGTTAACGATGGCGCTGGTCAGACCCTGCATCATAGCCATAGCTACAAGTGCGGAATCCATGATCGGACGGATGTTTTTCGGCATACCGTTGGAGTTGTTGGAAAGTCCGCCGGTAGAATTCAGTCCCATATCACTGAACATCTTGATGCACTCAAGAACTTCCATCTGTTTGTCCTGCATTCCTTTTACAACCAGAAACAGCGGGTCAAACCACAGATCGGTCGGCTCCATACCATGCTCCATACCTCTTTCCAGAAGGGTCTGGCAGTACATCATACGCTCGTCGTTGTCTTTTGCAATTCCTTCGCCGTTGCAAAGTGCAATAACGATTGCATCGTTTGCAGCCGCAAGGTCAACGTACTCGATTCTTCCTGCAGCATCTGCAGAGTTTACGATCGGTTTTCCTTTGGAACGGTTGTATACAGAGATACCAGCCTCAATTGCTTTTTTGTTGGATGTATCCAGAGCCAGCGGAACATTGTCAAAATTGCTCTGCAGCAGCTCAACAGCCCATTTCATGATGTCTTCTCCATCATTCTCAGCCGGTCCGATGTTTACATCAAGGTAAACGGCACCAGCATCCAGCTGCTGTTTTGCTCTCTTTAAAATTGGCTCTTCATCTCTTGCTGCGAATGCTTTGTTTACAGTAGGAGCTGTAACGGAAAGTCTTTCGCCGATGGTTACAAATTTTGCCATATCTCTTCTCCTTTTCTTTTGGGAATCCCCCATAATTATTTTTTTCACGGAAGGAACTCCGCTTGTCTGGAGTTCCTCCCGGAATTTTTATGTATTACAGTTCTCCGTTTGCCTGCAGATCTTTCATGAATTTCACAAGCTGAACTGCCTCAAGCGGAGCAACGATTACTTCCCATCCAGGAAGTTTGGACTCAATGTCGCCCTTTAATACGGCTACTTTACCAGGAATGATAACTTTTCTGGATTTTACTTTATCTTCTACATTCTCTTTGAAGAATTTGGAGATAGAGTTACCGGAGAATTTACCTGCTGCCCAGGATGTCAGTACAGAAAGTCCGCCGGCGTCGTTGATTACAAGGTTTACCGGAACTCCGGATCTCTCGAGCTCTCCGGATACCAGGAAATAGGTCAGAGCAAAGTCTACTGTGGTCAGGCAGATCGAATTTTCATCTGCGCCGTTCAGCGGGTAGATGCCCGGCTCTACTTTCATCGGTTTCTGCGGATCGGTAAATACGTTCTGGCGAAGTCCGAATACCGGAAGTGCCTCTGCGTATCCCATTTCCTCAAGAACAATAATGGAACCGTATTTCATGGTGAACAGGGAAAGCAGTGCCTGCTGCATATATCTGTCGCCCTGTGCAATTTTTGCCAGATTTACAATAGACGGATAACCAAAGGTACGGTCTGTATCCTTTAAGGATGCACGTCTTACCTGTACGGTAGTAGCAAAGGTCTCTTTGATGGTCGCTTCTGTGGTATCAAGAACAAGGTTCTTGTTGCCGAGTTTCTCGATTGCTTCTACGGTGTCGTGAAGCTCATCAATGTTTGCGCCACTTACGCCGAGAACAACGCCTGCCTCTGTGGCAAGTTTGCTCATCTCTTCATAATTGGATGCATTTGCACCATTCAGGATCGGTTTGCCTGCTTTGCATACTTCCAGAGCAGCTTTTGCAGCTTCTGCGTCCTCACAGCCAAGTACCAGAACTTTTCCGGTTGCTGCTGCTTTCGTTACAAGAGATACGTATTTGTCTACGCCATTTCCGGCATAGTTTACATACAGCATCTCTGCGCACATACGCTCACCGATACGGTCGTAATCAACTTTTTTGTCTTCTTCCAGTTTTGCGTCGATCTCTTCGTCAGACATGCAGCTGCAGAGAGATACTGCATAACGGGTTTTGCTTACAAATGTTTTCTCATGACGATAGAGAACCGTCTCTCCGCCAAGGGTGTACTCACTGTCGCCGGTTCCGACTTTGATGGTCTTCATTGGCGGTGCGGTAGCTTCGGAAAGCTGTGCCATAGCGTCGTCAGACATATATGGGCACGCTGAAATATCCATAGCGCCCTGTGCAACCTTCATGGAGAATGCCATACAGGTCGGACATCCGCACTCTTTACAGTTTTTCTTTGGGGTCATTTTAAAAATCTGAATACCTGATAATGCCATAATTCTTTATCCTCCTAATCTCTTCCTTACGTACTGATTACATCAGTTCCTGAATCATTTTGGAAATGGTTGCAACAGACTGTGGATGTTTGAGGATAACTGCATCAGAACCAGAAGCCAGAGATGCGGCTGCTGTCTGAATCTCCATAGAGATTCCTCGTACTTCCTGATTTCCCCATTCCGGAGATTCCTCTTCTGTTGCCATTGCCTCTTTTACATTCCATGTCTCAGAAGCGATTGGAGTAATAATTGGCATCTGCAGCATTTTATCGTCCTGGGATAATGCTGCTGCTTTGATACGGTCCAGTGTAGATACTACGTACTCATATCCGTATCCGACTGCTGCAGAACCTACGTTCATAACAATGCTGTCCGCGCTGACACCAAGCTGGGTCATAACAACATTCAGCTGTTTTGCAAGGTTGATATCTACAGCGGACTCAGCGCCGACTTTCTGGCTGTATGCCAGACCTGCGGCTGCACCAACTGCCTTGTAATCTTCTTCTCTTGCGGACATAACAAGAACGTTTCTTCCCTGAAGGACCTCTGCTACTTTTGTGAGCAGTTCGGAATCCTTCTCAACGTTTTTACATCCTTCTACAACAAGCGGCACGTCAACGGCATCAGCAACCTCTTTGACTGTCTCAATGAGTTCTTCTACCGATTTGTTCAGACCGTTCGGGTCTCCGCCTGCCAGACGAAGGCAGAGGAAATCTGCACCTTCCATAGCTGCTGCTTTTTTTGCAATCTCGCCCATGGTAGCTGCACCTTCATAGTATGCTTTTACGCTTTCCGGTTCTCCTTCCATACCAAGGTCTGTGATTTCAACGCCGACCTTCGGTCCGTTTTTGATTTCACCGTCGAAAGCATAGAATGGTAATACGTTTTCTCCGCCAAGAGTTACGGTTTTGTCTCCGCTGCCGATTACAACGGATTTAATTGCTGCATTAAACTTTTGTGGTTTGCGATTAAACGGCATAAAAAAAGCCTCCTTAAAAATAAATTCCATACAGGCATATCTCCATGATTCCGCTTCATGGACACACCTGTTATTATTTTAACGTTTTTTCCCGGAGAATGCAAGATTTACCAGGATATTTTCCAAGATTTTCTGACAAAAAGTATCCGTTTTCTCTTCGTCAGCCGTTTTTTTCCAGAAAATCACTTTACAGCTGCCGGCATGTGCCGGAAAGGGCTTCCTCCTCCGCTTTGGAATCCCCTCCCAAGCCATGCCGGTCTGCTTATTCTTTCACAGGATAAGCCTGTAAAATACGAATTACATCATTGGATCCATGCCAAGTGCCGGATGACCTTTCTCGGTCAGGAATGCAACCAGTGTCTCCGGATCTTCTGCGATGGTCTCGTCACCGATCATATCGGTAAAGTTGTCGATACCGTACAGCTCTTTTGCTGTTTCATTCAGTTTCTCTGCAACCTGCTCTTTCAGCTCTTTCGGCATCCATACGATACGGGCAACGCCGCCTTCTGCTTTCATAAATTTCTTGGAAGCGATAAAGTGTTTGCCGTGTCCCATGAATCCAGGAGTCTGAACACCGCCGCCTGTCATGGAAGCCAGCTCGGAGAAGGTCATTCCCAGAGGAGTCATGCCTGCGTACTCACGGTTTGCGATGCAGACACCGTTGGAGAACGGCTCGATACCACAGATACACTCGAAGCATCCGCAGGATGTCATTGGTTTTTCCATGATAGAGTACAAAGATACATCATCAAGAGCGCCCTGGGAAAGTTTACGAACAGCCTCGTTAACATCCTCGTACTCACCGATTCTCTCATCGATTACTTTTTCTTTTGTGATAACCTGGCAAGGTCCGTTCGGATCCAGCTCGTTGGTAGCTTTTGCATCCAGCCATGAAACAGCACCGCAAAGTCCGAGACGCTCTGGTGTAACAACACATACATGGCTCGGGGAGAATGCCTGGCACATGATACAGCTGTAGTATACCGGTACGGATTCATCTGTCATGGTAGACAGACGCTCATCACGTTTGTCGAATACCGGAATTGCAATTTCGTGACGGATCTTGGTACAGTCTTCCGGATTGGTGTAGATCTTAACCTGACATTTGTCAACAACAGCCTCGAACTCGTTCTTCACCTGTGCGTACAGAACTTCTCCGAAGTGTTTTGCACGGAAGCCTGCGTTGAAAGCTTCTTTGCTGACACGGATACGGATCATATCACGCTGTCCGGTATGCATCACACCTTCGATGCAGTTCAGGTAGCTGTGGAATTTACGCTCAAATACAGGCTCGAAATCCGGCTGCATGCTCTTTCCGGCAACCTCAACAACGTATGCAATGCTGTGCTTGGAACCTACCTCGAACTCGTCGATGTCCGGTCCGATCAGCTCGATCTTGTGATCTTCTACTTCGGAAGCATCTTTTGTCTGAACCAGCTCGCAGCAGTCTACACGGGAACCGTCAAACTCAACCTGCATATCACCGCGGCGGATGATTTCGCCCTCAAATGCAGATGCGAATGCAACCGGGATATCGATGTTTGTAATTTTAATCTTGATGTCGCGGGCTTCCAGAGAAGTTGCGTTGAATTTGGAAACGTCCTTCTGGATAATGAGACTCTTTGGAATAGCCGGAACGTCTTTGTCATCGTTTGTGATAACCGGGAAACCAAGTGCAATCGCACCAGCGCCGCATGCAACGATCACATCATCCAGAGGAGCAAAAGCATTTACGAATGCCGGTACACGGTCTTTGGTGTAGGTCATCAGTGCGCCTGCATCGCCTGCAGTTACGTTACCGAAGATCAGGGCTGCACGGATTGCTACGGATACAACGTGGATTACAGATGTTACGTCTTTTCCAAGCGGGATGACACGTACGTTTGCGCCGGTCTTGTATCCTAATTCCTGACACTGATCAATGATTCCGCCAACCAGTGTTACAAGAATACCCTGTGCCTGATAGCTCTTAACCAGATCCACGCCTTCCTGTGCGGTCGGAGCGCTTCCAAGGATAACAGCTACGCCCGGGATATCGCCTGTTACAAGCGGCACACCAAGCTCACGGATGATGGCATCGCTTAAATGGCCGTAGCACGGCTCATCATATGGTTTTGCACCGTCGATGTATTTAATTGCCTCGATGAACTCTGCGCAGAGTGCAGTTGCAACACCGGACATAAATACATCATTCAGCTGATTTTCTCTTGTCATCAGAGATTTTACCACGCCAAGAGCCTCTTTCATCTCTTTTAAGTTGGTAACCTTTACTCCTGTTACAGCATAGTAACACGGAAGTGCGTAAGCAGTGTCCGGGAAGCTGACTGCTTTTTCCTCTCCGTTTGCTGCGATTGCGGCATCAATGGCAGCTTCGGTAAGACCGTATACTGCATCATTTCCGCCAAATACTCTCTCGAATAATGTCATGTGTTTTTCCTCCTATCACACTTTTTCCATGCCAGGCATGTTTGACTTATCGATTTTTGTTTTTATTTTCCGTATCTCTTCTACTGCAGCCGCGCTGTAATCATATGGAGACGAACCTTCCCTGTCCGCTTCCATAATTTCCGGGTTGTAGTGGACCATGCCCAGAAGATCCTCCGGGGGGATACGGTCCTGTATGAATGCCTCATCTTTTTCGTCGCGTACTTTGTTTGCCACGACATGAACCTGATGAACGCCAAGCTCTTCGGCCAGACGTTTGACATTCTTATAGGTCTGAATACTTCTTGCACCCGGCTCGATGACTACGATGAACATATCCATGCCCTCCGTCGTTCCTCTTCCCAGATGCTCAAGGCCTGCTTCCATGTCGAGGATGACAACATCCCCTCTGTGAAGGACCAGGCTGTTGATGATTCTCCGCAGCATCACATGCTCCGGGCAGACACAGCCGCTTCCGGCCGTCTCCACGGTGCCAAGCGTCAGGAGTTTGACTCCATTGTACTCTTTGCTGTATTTATCGGGGATATCACTTACTCTCGGATTTATCTTGTAAAACCGGTTGTCTGCACTTGCCTCGGTGCGCTCTTCGATCAGTTTTCTCATTTTGGTAATCGGAATGATCGAATCGAGGATTTCTTCCGGAAATCCAAGCGCAAGGCCCAGATTGGCATCCGGATCGACATCTGCAGCCAGAACCGGATGGCCTTCTTCTGCATAAAGTCTTGCAAGGGTCGCTGCGATGGTTGTTTTTCCTACGCCACCCTTTCCAGTTACTGCTATTTTCATTTTACACCTTTTCACTTCAAAAAGGGCGGTCTCTTTTTACGTCAGGGACCGCCCTGTCCTTTTTATACGCCGAGTGCGGCACGTTTCTCTTCGATTCGTGCGAGCATTGCATCGCCCAGCTTGTCGATGTCTTTTTCTACTGTGTAAGCTGCCTCAACCCAGTCGCGGACACCGTTGGTCAGAAGTCCTGTTACCTCAGTGGATCCGGATACATACGGCTCTACGCCAAGGTAAGTATCGATACCGGTTGCTACAACATAGTTTCCGATGGAGACTGCTTTCTCAGACATCCACTCCGGAGCACATCCGACAACCGGAAGCTGGGAAATATTGACATTACCGATTTTAGCAAGTTCTGCTACAAGAACCATCATACGGGAGATATCAACGCAGGATCCCATGTGGAGTACCGGCGGGATATCAGCCAGCTCGCAGACACGTTTCAGACCTGCACCGCAGAGATCTTTAGCACGTTTGTCCATCAGACCTGCTCTTGCTGCTGCCTGTGCAGAGCATCCGGAAGCAACGATGATAACGTCGTGCGCGATCAGCTTCTTCATCAGCTCGATGTGAGCGGTGTCCGGACGGACTTTCGGGTTGTTGCATCCTACCATGGCAACTGCACCGCGGATAACGCCGGATGCCACACACTGCCACAGCGGCATCAGAGTTCCGGTCTGGTCAACCTGGGAATTGGTTACTTTATCCAGAGTCTTGATGATGGACTCAAAAGAGTATCCAACGGTTGCTTTCTGCTTCATATGCGGGATATGTACCAGCTCCGGTTTCCGGTTTTTAAAGTTTTCAATTGCCATTTTTACGATGGCTTTTGCATTCTCACCTGCTGTTTTTGCGTTGAAACGAATGTATTCTGCATCCGGCATCTGCGCAATCGGGCTGGTGGTAACGAATTTAGTATGGAAACATTTGCTTAAAGGTCCAAGGGCCGGGAAAATACACTGTACGTCAACAACGATGGCCTCGCAGGCACCGGTCAGTACCACGTTTTCCTGCTGCAGGAAGTTACCTGCCATCGGCACGCCGCGGCGCATTGCTACTTCATTGGAAGTACAGCAGACACCTGCCACGTTGATTCCCTTTGCTCCCATTTCTTTTGCATATGCGATCATCTCCGGATCGTCTGCGTATTCGCAGATCATCTCGGAAAGTGACGGATCATGGCCATGAACGATGATATTTACTTCATCTTCTTTCATAACACCAAGGTTTGCCTCGGTTTCGATCGGCTTTGGAGTTCCGAACAGTACGTCAGAGAACTCGGTACCCATCATGGAGCCGCCCCATCCATCGGAAAGTCCGGAACGAAGGGACTGGCGAACGAGTGCTTCCGGAAGGGAAGAACATCCCATATGAGTCATATGAAGAGAACATGCAACCTCACGGTCAATCGCACGCGGTGCGATTTCTTCTCTCTCCCAGATTTCCTGTGTGTGCTGCGGAGCACGTTTCAGGAATCTCTGTGTTCCAAACGGTTTACCATACTCTAAAAGAGCCAGCTCGGACATCTCATGTGCCAGATCGTAAATATCTTTTCCTTCTGTCTCTACGCCCCACTCTTTTGCGATACGGATCAGTTTCTCCGGATCTTTTACTTTGTAGTTTCCGTTTGGATCAGCCTCATGCAGTGTGTGGCAGATCTCACGGCCATGATCGGAATGTGTTGCGGAACCGCCTGCTGTAAAGCGCAGGAAGTTACGTCCTACAATACCGTGTACATCGCATCCGCAGATTCCTCTCGGTGCCTTTGGTGTAATACGGCAAGGTCCCATCGTACAGATACGGCAGCAGGTTCCCTGCTCACCGAATTTACAGTGCGGGGTCTGGTTTTTTACACGAAACTGCCATGCGTCAGCGCCAACCTTTGCACCATTTTCCAGGAGCTCATTCGTGGCCTGTTCGAATTCTTCTACGCTTGTTAATTTGAATTCGCTCATCTTGTCCTCCTCAAGATTGTATTTTAATATTTTTATGGTAAAAACATCCTCCCATGGGGGATATTTTACTTTTGAAATATCCCTCCGTCTGCAGCGTGTACAAAGCGGAGGGCAGATTCTCTGTTTTTATAAATCAAGGTTTTCTACGATTTTCTTTAATGCCGCGCGTACCGGAGAGTCTTCCGGCAGACGTACGGTTGGTTTTCCGTCACAGTCATATTCATAAACCTGATCATCGTGCGGAACAACGCCAAGGAGAGTTAATCCCTGTTTTTCAATCTCCTCACGGGTTCCCTCATTTAACACGCCATTCGGCGCACGGTTTACGATCAGTCCTACCTGCTTCGGCTTCATATCGCATTCTTTGATCAGCTCCGCGATTCTCGCAGCGGCCTGTACTCCTCTTCTTGAGCAGTCACTGACCAAAATAGCTGTATCCATTCCCGGAAGTATACCACGGCTGATATGCTCCATGCCTGCCTCGTTATCCACAACCATGAAGGGGTAATTCGGATACAGCTTTGCAAGCTGATTCTGCAGAAGTCCATTGACGAAGCAGTAGCAGCCTTTTCCCTGTGTTCTTCCCATCACAAGCAGGTCAAAATCATCTTCTTCAGTCAGAGCGCCTGCAAATTTAAATTCCGCATAATCTGCCTTGCTCATACCTGCCGGAATCGGGTTTTTGGATGCCATCTCTGCACGGGCAATCTCCTCCCGGATATCTCCAAGGGTAGCTTCTACTTCTACACCGAGTACCTCATTCAGGTTTGAGTTTGCGTCCGCATCAACTGCAAGAACAGGACCTTTTCCTGACTCGCAGAGATACTGGATCAGCAAGCCGCATAATGTTGTTTTTCCAACGCCGCCTTTTCCGGCGACAGCTATTACGTGTGCCATAAAAATCGGATGCCTCCCAAATTCAAGTAATTAATTCATTAAACCAGTGTGCAAAGGCCGGATCTGTCGATGATTTCAGATACGTCTTTCCATTTATTCAGTGCATACAGATGAATTCCATTGACACCAAGTGCACGGTATGCATCAATCTGTTTTACGGTATATTCGATACCCTCTTCTTTGAACTCTGCAACTTTCTTGTCGTAGAATACGTCGAACGGTTTGCCCTCTGCATCTTTTGCTGCAAATGGGTTCGGGAACAGCCAGTGTCTGGAGATCATTCTGGAAAGCTCTCTGTCCATAACACAGCCGTTTCTGGAAAGTGCCATGTTGATGGTAGCTGCCTGATCCAGGATCGGCATAACTCCAACGTCTACCGGCATGGTGATTCCTGCTTTACGGATTGCATCGAGCCAGTATTTGAACTGCTCCATATCCCAGCAGAGCTGTGTCATGATGTAGTCAGCTCCGTTGTCCTGTTTCTGTTTCAGAACTGCGATATCAGACTCCAGACTTCTGCAGGAGATGTGGCCTTCCGGTGAACCTGCAACAGCGATTTCAAATTTGTCGCCGTAGGTATCACGTACGAATTTTACAAGATCCGTAGCGTAGTCAAAGTCACCGCAGGTTGTGGTCTCGCCAAGCGGAATATCACCGCGCAGTGCCAGCATGTGGTCTACGCCGTCAGCCAGATACTGATCCAGCTGTTCTTTAATTCCTTCTTTTGTGTTTTTGATAACGGTGAAATGAGTAACCGGTGTAGTTCCGGCATTTTTGATCATCTGACATACTTCACGGTTTGCTCCGACGTTGCCGCCGCCTGCTCCGTATGTACAGGAAATGTAAGACGGGTTATATTTCATCAGGTGGTCGATGGTACCCGGCAGATTCTGCAGTCCCTTCTCTGTCTTTGGCGGGAACAGCTCAAAAGACAGAAGGGTCTTGTTTTTCATCTCTTCTGAAAGTTTCATAATTCAATTTACCTCCGCTTTAATATAATATATTCCTATTCTAAGTCCCGGTTCGCTTGTTCTGTTTGTTCCGATTTGCAGAGCCCGGGGGCCTAAAACCGCTTTTATAGAATAACTGGTTCCGTCAACCAATTATCATTCACAGTCCAGCTCTACGATGCTGTTTGCAAGATCTACCATTTTGATCTTACCCTGCAGTCTGATCTCCTCACCCATGATGTCACGGATCAGAACGTATTCTCCATCGACATCGATGCGGCTCACATTTTTACAGACAACTGTGTTTTCCGGATTTTTGTATACCGTTGCAAGGCACATAGCTTACGCCTCCTCTACTTAACTTCTTTCAAATGCTCTTTTACAAGTGTCAGTGCAAGGGACAGGCGCATATTGCCTTTCTGGAAATCGGATACTCCCTCCCTGATCTGTTTTGCGGCGTCCGCCATTCCGGCTTTTTCCAGTTTGTCGGCCATCTCGTCGAGTTCTGCTGCGTGATGTTCATTGTGCTGCAGCATATAGGTTAAAAGGGCAAGATTCTCGTCCTTGCATTTTTCTTCGGAACCGCATGCATTGCAGGCATGTCCGCAGTCTTCTCCCTCGTGATGATGGTCATGGTGATGATGGTGCTCGTCGTGAGCTCCGTGCGGAATGGGATTTCCATTCTCGTCATATAATAAATGCATAATATGGCCTCCTCTGTCCCCGTTTTTCTGCTCTGCCGTCCGTTTCGTCCGCTTTTGTTTTCCTGAAACGTCCTGCAGATTGTACAGGGAATGATAAATAAATATCAATTCAAATTTATTATACTCTATTTCATGCACAAAATCAATACGGCCTCCACAAAATTTCTGTACAATTCGCCGTACAGGCCGTCCTGGCATCCTTCTTTTTTCTTGCATGGCTTGTTATTTTTTTTCATTTCCCGATTGTGTTAAACTTTTTTAATATATTTGGTCTGATTTCTTTAAATTTTCATGTTATACTAAACATAATTATGAGAGAAATACGGCAAAATCTTTTTTTTGATTCAAGATACGGAGGGTTTTTATGGCACTTTCTATTCCAACCATTACATTGAACGACGGCAGAGCGATGCCGCTTCTGGGGCTTGGCACTTACAAATCGACAGAAAAAGAGGCAGAAAAAGCAATTGTCACCGCGGCAAAATACGGCTACCGTCTGATCGATACCGCCTCCTCCTATAAAAATGAGGACAGCATCGGCCGCGGGATCCGCGCAAGCGGGATTCCGCGGGAAAACTTTTTTATTACCACAAAGGTATGGAATACCGCGCAGCGGGTCGGTGATATCGAAGGTGCCTTCAACCGCAGCCTCGACCGTCTCCGTCTCGACTACGTTGATCTTTACCTGATTCACTGGCCGGTGCCGGGCTGCTACCCGGAGACGTGGCGCGCACTCGAAAAAATCCGCGAATCCGGGCGTGCAAAATCGATCGGCGTCAGCAACTTCGAGGAGCCGCACCTTACCGCCCTCTTTGAATTTTCCGGCGTCATCCCGGCCGTCAACCAGATCGAATGCCATCCGCTCTGGAACCGGAAACCGCTCATCGCTTTCTGCCGTTCACATGGAATCGCCGTTCAAGCGTATGCGCCGCTCGCAAGAGGTCTTTATCTGAACCGTGAGATTATGCAGCAGCTGGCAGAAAAGTATGTACGCACTGAAGCACAGATCGGCCTCCGCTACCTCGTCCAGCAGGGCATCAGTGTCATCCCGAAATCGACACAGCCGGACCGCATTTTTGCCAACGCGGATGTCTTCGACTTCGAACTTTCTGAAGCCGACATGGCGCTCATCGACACGATGGACGAACAGCTCCGCTCTGCTTCCATACCGGATGACCTGCTGTAACTGCGGATTCACAGCAAAAGCAGCACAGAAAATCTGTTTCTTTCCGTTTCAGATTTCTGTGCTGCTTTTTCTGTTTCTCTTTATTTCGAGGATACCATCCAGTCTGCTGCAGGTGCAGATCCAGTCCCCCATTGCTTCGGCTTCTTCTAAATCATGCGTGACCAGAAGCATCGTTTTTTCTTTTCCTTTTCTGCGGATATAGTTCATCGTTTTCTTTTTCGTCCCCGCATCCAGTCCCCGGAACGGCTCATCCAAAAGGAGGAAATCTGCGTCCATGCGCATGGCCCGCAGAACCGCCACCCGCTGGCGCATGCCGCCCGACAGTTCCGATACAGCCTGGTTTTCACAGCCCGAAAGGCCGAGTTCCTCCATCTCCTCCACAAGATGACGGGAGCTTCTTTTTTCTTTTCCAAACATGCGGCGCCTTACCGCGAGCTGGATATTGGCTGCAGCTGTCAGTTCTTCTGCCAGCCGCGGTTCCTGAAAAACCATACTTTTTCTTAAGGCTTCCAGTCCCCCGATTTTTCCGCCGTCCGCCTGCTCCAGGCCTGCCAGAATCCGCAGCAGGGTTGTCTTTCCAGCCCCGGAAGGAGCCATCAGACAGGTCACTGCTCCTTTTTTCAGTTCCATCGTAAGATTCGAAAAAATAACGTGTTCTCCATACGCTTTTTTCAGATGGCAGATTTCAATCGTATCTTCTCTCATTTCATCACCAGCATCCTTTTTTCTGCAAGATCCATTCCTTTTAAAACAGCTTTTTCGAGACAGAAGCTGACGTACACGATCGCTGCCGTCCAGGCAAAGAGTCCCGGTGTGTCGAGATATATTTTTGCCTGATACAGATGCTCTCCGATGGATCGGTTCGGAATGCCGATTACTTCTGCTGCCGTTCCGGCCTTCCAGCAAAGGCCGAGGGAAAGTGAACATCCCGTCCGGATATATGGGTACAGCTGCGGCAGGATCACCCAGCGCAGCCGCACCGGCCGCGGAACCTGAAAAACGTCTGTCATCTCCAAAAGCGCTGTGTCCAGTTCCCGTAGGCCGTTCCGCGTGTTTGTATACAGGATCGGAAATACCATCAGAAACGAAATCACAACCGAAAGATTCTTCGAAGAAACCCAGATCAGGATCAGAATCACAAAAGAAACGACCGGCACTGCTTTCACTGCTGCAACCAGCGGCGTCAGGAGTTCTTCTGCAATGGAAAACCGACCGGCAAGTGCAGCTCCTGCAATTCCCGCCGCCGCACCAAGAAGGAATCCGGCTCCGATGCGTGCTCCGGAAAACAGCAGGGACTGCCAGAAGACCTGTTCTGTTACAAGCGTAAAAAGGCGTTTCAAAACAGCAGCAGGAGATGCCAGAAGGATCTCCTGCCCGACAAAAACGCTTACCGCCTGCCAGATCATAAGCCAGAACACGATCGGCCAGAGCTTCGTTTTTCTCTGTTTCTCTTTTTTGTTTTTATTCGGAATAATAGAAGTCATCTCCTGGAAGTTCTCCTCCGACTGCCTCCGGGTTCTGGTCTTTGAGTACACCGAGATAACCGGAAAGCTTCTCTTTCATCTCATCACCGGTGATGCAGACAATGTTGCATGCCGGAAGCGCTTTCTTTGCGACTGCCTCCGGAACAATGTCATAATCCCCGATCAGTTTTGCCGCCTCATCCGTGTTTTCGGTTACGTAGGATACGGATGCCTGGTAAGCTTCCATGAAGTCTGCAACTGCTTCCGGATGCTCCTTGGCAAAGGCAGTGCGCACAACGGTAACACCTGTCACCAGTGTGCTCGCCGTTCCTTCGGACTCCTGGATTTTGTTCCATTCTTCGGTCAGGTCAAGTGCGGTGCGCAGCGTTTCTTTTTTCGTCTGTGCCGTCGTTACAAACGGCTGCGGCAGCATGGCGATTCCATCGGCATCTTCTGCAAGTGCTGCCACGCACTCGGCGTGTTCGCTCTTCCACTCGATCGTTACGTCCTCACCCGGTACGAGGCCGTTCTTTTCGAGGATATAATTCAAAGCATACTCCGGAGTTGCACCTTTGCCGCCCGCATAAATGGTTCTGCCTTTCAGATCCGCAATGGAATGTACGGTATCGCCGTCCTCGACGATATAAAGGACACCGAGCGTATTGACTGCGAGCACCTGCACGCCGCCGTTTGTCTTGTTGTAGAGTACGCTTGCAAGGTTCGCCGGAACCGCGGCGATATCCACCTCTCCCTGTACCAGTTTTGCGCTGACCTCATCCGGGGCAGCGGCAAGTTCAAACGTGTCCGCAGGTGACTCTTTGCTGTCGTTATCGCTCATCATTTTTACCATTCCCATGCTGGTCGGTCCTTTTAATGCAAGCACATGGACCAGTGTCTCATCTTCTGTTTCCGATGCCGCTGTGCTGCTCTCTGTCTGCGTACTTTCTGATACTGTACTTTCTGATCCTGTGCTTTTTGTCCCGCTGCTCTCCGTCTTTGTCTCTGTCTGGCCGCATCCTGCAAACAAAAGTACCATTGCAAGAATCGCTGCCGCAAAGCCCATCTTTCTTTTCTTTTTCACTTTTTTCTCCACCTTGCTGTTCTTTTTAGTCTACCAGCTTGTCCAGTTCTTTTACATATTCTGTCTGGCTGGAAATCTTGTGTTTTGCCTGCGCCGCATATTTGTTGACTGCCGCCTGTGACTTTTTGATCGACTGCATCGTGCCGGCTCCTGCCACGCATCCGCCCGGACAGGCCATGCCTTCGAGAAGATAACCGTTGTACTTTCCGGCCTTCGCCATTGTCAGCAGTTTCCGGCATTCCTTCAGACCTTCTGCATTTGCCATCTTGATTTCGCGGTCCGGGTATTTTTCACGGATTACATTTTCCACAGATTTTGCAACGCCGCCGGAGACAGCAAAGTTTCTTCCGTCCACCGATGCATCGCTGACGCCGTCCGGATCTTCCTCAAGTGCACTCACATCTACCTGGCGCGCATCGAAAATGCCCGACATCTCTTCAAACGTCAGAACGAAGTCCACCTCACTGCGGACAGACCGGCGCATGGCCTCCAGTTTTTTCGCCGCACACGGTCCGACAAAGACAACCTTCGCATTCGGATTGTGTTTCTTGATCAGACGCGCCGTCAGCGTCATCGGGGTCAGTGCCATCGAGATACAGTTTGCGTAATCCGGGAACAGTTTCTTCGCCATTACAGACCAGGCCGGACAGCAGGATGTCGCCATAAACGGCAGTTTCTCCGGAACTTCGTTCACAAAATCCTCTGCCTCCTGTGCCGCACAGAGATCCGCTCCGATCGCAACTTCAAAGACATCCGCAAAACCGAGCTTTTTCATCGCCGCACGCAGTTTTCCAGGCGTTACTTTCGGTCCGAACTGGCCGACAAACGCCGGTGCCAGCGCTGCATAGACGCGCTCTCCCGACTGGATCGCACGGATTACCTGGAAGATCTGGGATTTGTCCGAAATAGCGCCGAACGGGCAGTTGACGAGACACTGGCCGCAGGATACACATTTCTCGTAATCGATATCTGCTTTTCCGTTCTCATCTGAACCGATGGCATCCATTCCGCAGGCTCTCGCACACGGACGCTCCTGAATGATAATAGCCTGGTATCCGCATACCTTGGCACACTGACCACATTTGACGCATTTATCCTGATCAATATAGGATCGTCCATTGGTGCGGTCCAGCGTAATGGCCTTTTTCGGACAGACTTCCACGCACGGATGTGCAAGACACCCCTGACATCCCTCCGTGATCAGAACCCGTTTTTCATGACAGGCGTTGCATGCAAATTTGATGACATTAATGAGCGGCGGTGTATAATATGTCTCCGCCTGGTCCGCCAGTTTGATATTGTCCGAGATCGGGGCGTGCTCTGCCGCGCTTCTGCACGGAAGTCCCATTGCAAGGCGAAGCCGCTCTCCTACAATCGCCCGCTCCAGAAACACATCATTTCTAAAATTTCCGACCTCACCGGGAATTACACGGTAAGGAATTTCCTCGATCGTCTTTTCCACCGGGGAGTCCACGTCATACGCCATTTTTGCAACTTCCGTAAAAATGGCATGGCGGATTTCCTGAATTCTTGTTTCTACTCCTCTCATTCTTTCTTCCTCCTGCCGTATTTTCCTCCGCATCTTTTCAGTTAAAATTATTCCGCTTTCTATTACTATACTTGATTTCGAAAGTATTGTCATCTTTTTCCCGTATTTTTACCGAAAAAATTTTGGTCTGCACAAAAAAAGAACCTGCCGCCTCTGTATCATTTCACAGAAGTGACAGGTTTCTTATTTTTACCGCTCCCAGAGATCCGGGGCGAGTTCATCTTTTTTCATACGCTGCATCAGTTCATCCACAGCCTGTTTCGGGTTTTTGTTTTCAAACAGAACCTGATTGACTGCCTGAATGATCGGCGTTTCGATTCCGAATTTTTTCGACAGGGTAAGACCCGCTTTTGCGGAATAGACGCCCTCGACGATCATCTGAACCTCATCCATCGCCTGCTGCATCGTTCTGCCCTGGCCGATCAGGTATCCGGCTTTCCGGTTCCGGCTGTGAACGGAAGCACACGTTACAATCAGGTCGCCGATACCGGAAAGACCGTAGAAGGTTTCCGCATGGGCGCCCATCGCCGTGCCGAGCCGTGCAATTTCCGCGATCCCGCGGGTAATCAGAGCCGCTTTCGTATTGTCGCCGTAGCCAAGACCATCCGCCGTTCCGGCTGCCAGTGCGATGACATTTTTCAGAGCTCCGCCAAGTTCAATTCCCGTGATGTCCGGGCTTGTGTAAACGCGGAAGACCGGGCTCATGAACACATTCTGCACATACAGTGCGCTCTCGCGGTCATGCGCGCCGACAACGATCGTGGTCGGCAGGCCGCGGCCGACTTCCTCTGCGTGGCTCGGTCCGGAGAGAACAACGACATTCGCTCCCGGCACTTCCTCCTCGATGATCTGAGACATCGTCATCAGGGTATCGGCTTCCACGCCTTTTGCCACATTGACGATGAGCTGGCCGTCCGGAATATCCGCCGCATACTTTTTACATGTGGTTCGCACGTACGGGGATGCTTTTGCCATTACAAGGATGTCCTGTCCTGAAAGGGAGCCGCGCACATCGCAGGTGAATTTCATTTCATCCGGCAGTCTGACGCCCGGAAGCTTCGTCAGATGCTCTCTGTGTTCCTTTAAGCTCTTAATTTCCTTTTCATTTTCCGAGCAGATCGTCACGTCATGCCCGTTGTTGCAGAGCAGGAGGCCGAGGGCGGTTCCCCAGCTTCCTGCTCCGATGATGCTAATCTTTGCCATATTTTATTTCTCCGACTTTTTGGATAAATACGTTTTCCGCTCTGTTCCCGCGATGAGACGCTTGATGTTTGCACGGTGCTCCCAGAAGGCAAGCACGGCAAGAAGTGCGATCACCACGTACATCTCATAAAGATACGGCGGTTCCAGCGCAAAGCAGCCCGCCTGTCCCATGATAACGGCCATTGCAAAAAAGACAACGTAAACCATCATGGAACCGAGGGAAACATAGTGTGTTACTGCAAGATTCAGGAAAAACAGCGCTGCACAGACCAGCGTGATTCTCCAGTCAAACGAGATAATCAGACCCGCGGTCGCAGCGATTCCTTTTCCGCCGCGGAAGCCTAAGTAAAACGGGAAGTTGTGGCCGAGAATCGTTCCGGCCGCAGCATACACCGTCAGCAGTTTCAGCATTTCCGGGTGCGATGCACCGAAGATCAGGCGTACCGTCAGGACCGCCAGAATGCATTTGATGCAGTCGCCGGCAAGCGTGATGGCGCCTGCTTTTTTCCCTAAAGTCCGGAGCGCGTTGGTCGTTCCTGCGTTTCCGCTGCCGTGTTCCCGGATATCAATTCCCTTCGTCCTTCCATAAATATATGAGGTCTGAAAAAGGCCAAATGCGTATCCGATCAAAAGGCATATGATCCGTACCATAACTCTTTACTGCTCCTTCTCTTTTCGTTCTCTGATGATGAATTTCAGCGGTGTGCCGCGGAAGCCGAACGACTCTCTGATTTTATTCTCCAGATATCGAACATAGGAGAAATGCATCAGTTCTTTGTCGTTGACGAAAATAACAAATGTCGGCGGTTTGACCGAAACCTGTGTCATGTAGTAGATTTTCAGTCGTTTTCCACGGTCTGACGGCGGCTGCTGCATTGCCATTGCCTCGGTCAGAATCTCGTTCAGGACACCGGTCTGTACGCGCAGGTTCTGGTACTGCAGAACCATGTCGATCGTCTCGAACAGCTTCGGAAGACGCTGTCCTGTCTTCGCAGAGATGAACAAAAGCTCTGCGTACGGCATGTAAGCCAATGTATTTCTTACTTTTTCGGTAAAGCGGTAGATCGTCTTGTCATCTTTTTCCAAGGCATCCCATTTATTTACCGCAATGATCATACCTTTTCCACGCTCATGGGCGATACCGGCAATTTTGGCATCCTGCTCGGTGACGCCCTCGGTTGCATCGATCAGA
This sequence comes from Blautia sp. AF19-13LB, assembly GCF_003479105.1. NCBI lineage: Bacteria > Bacillati > Bacillota > Clostridia > Lachnospirales > Lachnospiraceae > Blautia > Blautia sp. AF19-13LB. The sequence goes on along the minus strand of NZ_QUGO01000001.1, from coordinate 241,404 downwards.
AGAACAACGACATCTGCGCGCTCTACGGCAGATACGGTACGGATGATGCTGTACCGCTCCAGCTCCTCTTTGATCTTGTTTTTCTTTCGAAGGCCTGCGGTATCGATGAAAATATATTCATTTCCATTGTGCATGATCGTGGTATCGATCGCATCGCGCGTCGTTCCGGCGATGTCGGATACGATGACACGGTTCGAGCCCAGCAGTTTGTTGACCAGGGAGGATTTTCCGACGTTCGGTTTTCCGACAATGGCGATGCGCGGAATCTCGCTCTCCTCCTCGTTTTCCATCTCCGGATCAAAGTAACCTGTCACCTCATCGAGCATATCGCCGATGCCGAGCTTTCCGGATGCGGAAATGGCGTGCGGCTCTCCGATGCCGAGGTTATAGAATTCATAAACATCCATCATCTGACGGTCAAAGTTATCTACCTTGTTGACAACGAGTACAACCGGCTTGCGGCTTCTTCTCAGCATGTCTGCCACTTTTGCATCCGCATCTACAAGTCCCTGACGGACGTCAGTGATGAAGATGATGACATTTGCGGTATCAATGGCGATCTGCGCCTGGTCTCTCATCTGGGAGAGAATGATATCTTTGGATTCCGGCTCAATACCGCCGGTGTCTACCAGCGTAAATTTGTGGTTCAGCCACTCCACGTCGGCATAAATACGGTCACGGGTTACACCCGGTGTGTCTTTTACAATCGAAATATTGTCTCCGGCTAATACATTAAACAGGGTGGATTTACCCACGTTCGGCCGGCCCACAATTGCTACAATCGGCTTGCTCATACATTGTTCTCCTTCTGTGTATCGTCTCCTGGTTTTCCTCCACAACGGCTTTCACCAGGTCGCTGCCCGGCTCATCGATAATCTGTACCGGTGTTTTCAGGCGCTCTTCCACCTCTTCCACCGTCACATCGTCGAGAAAGACGTTTTTTCCCGAACGGAGCATGTTGCACGGAAGCAGCAGGCAGTCGCCAAGATCTCTTCCCTCTAACTGCTCCATCAGATCCTTTCCGGTAATCAGACCGGATACGGTAATGGATTCTCCAAAGAAATAGTTGATAATCGTGACAACCTCCGCCTGTACATTCGGATATTTTTCACGAATTTTCTGCATGTGTTTTTCCAACGACGGCGCCGCAGCTTTTCCGGTCGCAATCGTTACATGGCGGTGACGGTCATCCCCTTCTCGTTTCGAAAGTTCTTCCGCAACCTCGTCCTCCAGAAGCCGGAGCATTCCCACTCCGTTTTCCAGCTGGATATAGCCATCGTAATTTTCCTCCTCCGGGATCGGCTCTCCCGCCAGCAGATACCATTCATCACCAGCATGGATAAAGTGAAGTCCCCACTGTTCATACAGCTTTTTCTGCCATTTGTGAATCGTGGCAAGAACTTCTTTTGCATCCTCCCTGGTAAACGGTTCCAGAGGCGCCAGTCCGTCGCGGTACTTCGAAAGTCCGACCGGGACAACCGAAACACTTTTCAGATGCGGCAGATATTTTGACAGATCCGAAATACTGCGCTCCAGCTCTGCGCCGTCGTTGTATCCCTTGCAGAGCACAATCTGTCCATTCATCTCGATTCCCGCCTCGTAAAGGCGCTGGACCTTCGGAAAGATATTGCCCGCAAAACGGTTGTGCAGCATTTTGCAGCGGAGCTCCGGGTTCGTTGTCTGGAACGAAATATTGATCGGTGCCAGATGGTAGCGGATAATCCGGTCGATATCGTGGTCGCTCATGTTGGTCAGTGTAATATAGTTTCCCTGCAGGAAGGACAGACGCGAATCGTCATCCTTAAAATACAAGGTGGGACGCATTCCCGGCGGCATCTGATCGATGAAGCAGAAAATGCAGTTGTTGCTGCAGGAACGGTACTGATCCATAAACTCGTTCTCGAATGTGATGCCGATTTCCTCGTCATACTCTTTTTCGATTTCCAGGTCCCATTCCTCGCCGTCCTTTTTCCGGATCGTGAGTTCCAGATACGTGTCGTTGGTCTGGAAGTGGTAATCGAAGACGTCCTCGATGATTTCCCCGTTCACGCGGAGCAGTTCATCTCCCGGTTCGAGTTCCAGTTCTTCGGCAATACTGCCCGGTTCTATTGTCTTGATAATGTGTTTCGTCTTGTTTTTCACAGATCTTACGTTTTGGCCTTTCCATTTACTTCTTTATAACTTCTCTTTGCCCAGTAAAAAGCGTGCTTTTTTTGCATACCTTCCGGACATTCATCCATTATAATAACAACAACCTGCACAAAAAGCAAGGATTCTTTCGTTTTTTGCTTGACGCGCCCTTTGTTTCGATGATATAAATAGGAAGAAAAAGCTTTGTAAAATATGTCGATTACTGGAGGTTTGTATGGCTAATTTAGATTTACTTGAAAATTCCATTCCGGTCGCCCCGTTAAAGCTCGCCGCTCTGCCGGGCAGCATGGAAATGGCAAAAAAAGTCGATGCGTATCTGGTTCAGTTCCGTAAAGAGCTCTCCGAGCGCCGCAACGGAGTTCCCTTTTCCGGATATTCCGAGGATTCTTTCCTGATTGACTGCGAGTGCCCGCGTTTCGGCTCTGGTGAGGCAAAAGGAAAGATCAACGAATCTGTCCGTGGTGCCGATCTTTACATTCTGGTCGATGTCTGCAACTACAGCATCACCTACAAGGTATGCGGCTACGAGAACCACATGTCACCGGATGACCATTATCAGGATCTGAAACGTATCATCGCTGCTGCAACGGGAAAAGCACATCGGATCAACGTAATCATGCCTTTCATTTATGAAGGAAGACAGCATAAGCGCACCAAACGTGAATCTCTCGACTGCGCACTTGCTCTGCAGGAGCTGATGAATATGGGCGTTTCCAACTTCATCACCTTCGACGCGCACGATCCTCGTGTCATGAATGCAATTCCGCTCGGCGGCTTTGACAACTTCATGCCAACCTACCAGTTTTTAAAAGCCCTTCTTCGTTCTGTTCCGGATCTGACGATTGACAACGATCATCTGATGATCATCAGCCCGGACGAGGGAGCGATGGCGCGTGCCGTATACTTCTCCAACGTGCTCGGCGTCGATATGGGTATGTTCTATAAGAGAAGAGATTACTCCACCATCGTAAACGGAAAGAACCCGATCGTGGCACATGAGTTTCTCGGTGATTCCGTAGCAGGAAAAGATGTTGTCATCATCGACGATATGATCTCCTCCGGTGAGAGTATGCTCGACGTTGCAAAACAGGTCAAAGAACGCGGCGCGGAACATGTCTTTGTCTGCACCACATTCGGCCTCTTCACCGACGGTCTTGAGAAATTCGACGCTTACTATGAAAAAGGCTATATCAGCAAGGTCATCACCACCGACCTGACCTACCGGACACCGGAACTCGTTTCCCGCCCTTGGTATGAGCCGGCTGAAATGAGCAAATATATGGCAAGCATCATCGATACGCTTAACCACGACGTATCCGTTGCAAAAGTACAGTCTACGACAGAGAAAATCAATAAGCTGCTGGCAAAACACAGATAATCGATTTTGTGTCCGCCGGATGCATACAGCAAAAAAACGGATCTGTTTTTTCCAGGTCCGTTTTTTGATGCTTTCTATTCTGTTTTCGATCCTGTTTTCAGACCAGGGAAAGGAATGCCGCGAGGTTTCCTCTTTTTCCCTTCGATGCACGGTGGGAATACAGGAAATCCGGGTTGCAGCAGGTGCAGAGGTTCGGCAGATGAATCTGCTTCTCCGGCACTCCTGCTGCAAGAAGGATCTGATGATTCGCCTCCCAGAGATTTAACTGGTATTTTCCATCTGGTTTTCCGTAGAACAGTTTCTCATGCAGTGTTTCCGGGAATGCTGCCCGGAACTCTTCGATCACGTCACCGCTCACCTCGTAGCAGTCCTGGCAGATCGACGGGCCGACGGCTGCGATCACATCTTTTGCTTCTGTTCCAAACCGTTCGTGCATCGCATCGAGCGTTGCCTGTCCCATCTTGTGGACCGTTCCACGCCAGCCGGAATGTGAAAGTCCAATTGCACGGTGCACCGGGTCGACAAAGTAGAGCGGCACGCAGTCCGCATAGAATGTCGCAAGTACGACGCCCGGCTCGTCAGTGATCATACCGTCAATATCATGAAAATCGCGGTCTCTTGTCACGCCGCTGCCGCAGTCTGCTTTCGTCACATAACGGACCTTCGTCGTGTGTGCCTGATCGGAGGTAACAATGTTTTCCACTTCAAACCCCGCCGCCTCACAGAATCTTCTGTAATTCTCCCGCACATTCGCCGGATCGTCGCCGCGCGAAAAGCTGAGATTCATGCTGGAAAGATGTTCCTTACTCACCCCGCCGATCCGTGTGGAAAATGCATGGCGGATGCCCTCAATTTTCTCAATCGCCGGCCAGGTCAGATAGACCACGCCGTTTTCCGCCTCGTTGACATGCATCGTTTTTTTATCGTTTTGTTTCCATTGAATTGGTATCATAAAAACTCCCTTCCTACCAGCCGCTCCCCTGATAATAAAACGCGTTCGCATATACGCGGATCTCCTCCGGTGTCTCTGCCACGACGTCGAAACGGCAGGGCACATCCATCGGGATCTGGTGGAGCATGCGGTAGTAATCTGCTGTTTTTGAAATTTTCTTCTGTTTCTTTCCATCCACGGCGCTTGTCGGGTCTCCGGCTGTCCGGCCGGTGCGGTATTTTACTTCGATAAAAATGTATGTGTCGTCCTGTTTTGCGATCAGGTCGATCTCACCGAAGCGGCACCGGAAATTCCGCACCAGGATGTGATATCCAAGACTTTCCAGATATTCTGCCGCACGGCTCTCCTGTCTCGTTCCTACTTCCCGCTGGTTCAAATGCGATACCCTCTCCTTTTTTGATGCGGTGCCTTTACACGAAATGGCCGATAAACGACTGCCGGTGGATCGGTGACGGGCCGATTTCTTTTAAAGCAGCGATATGCTCTGCCGAACCGTAGCCCTTGTTCGATGCAAAACCGTAGCCCGGAAGCACCTTGTCGTACTCTTCCATCAGGCGGTCCCTTGTCACCTTCGCAACAATACTTGCCGCCGCAATCGAAACACTCTTGGCATCTCCCTTGATGATCGGCACCTGGCGGATGTCCACCTGCGGGATTTTCACCGCATCGTTTAAGAGTACATCCGGCTTCACGGAAAGCTTGCTGATCGCCTCCCGCATCGCCTCGTACGTTGCCTGTAAAATATTGATCTCGTCGATCCGCGCCGGGGAGGCATAGCCGATGCCGACGGCCACTGCCTCGCGCATGATCACATCGTACAGCTCGTCGCGTTTTTTGGCCGTCAGCTGCTTGGAATCGTTCAGATACAGGATTTTACTGTCACGCGGCAGAATGACCGCACCTGCGACCACAGGGCCCGCCAGAGGGCCTCTTCCGACCTCGTCGATGCCGCAGATCCAGCCAAGATCCTCATATTTGTGTTCGTAGATCTTCATCTGTTCCGTGCGCTCGCGCTCTTTTTTTAAGGCCTCTTCCTGTTTCTGGTATTTTTGAATCAGATTTTGTACGCCGGCACGGGAATCCTCTTCATATTCCAGATAAAGGGCGGGCAGCTCCGTCTCCGAAGCTGCCGCAAAAATTTCCCGTATGGCGGATATCGATTGTTTTTTCTCTGTCATCGTTGTTCTCCGCATTTTTTATTTTGATAAATCCATTTATTCCGGTTTTTCCAGCGTGATTCTGCCGAGCTTTCCGCTCCGGAAATCATCCATCAGAAGCCGTGCTGCTTTTTCGTAATCGAGCTCATTTCCCTTTTTCAGGCAGCCGCGCACACGCGCAATCTCACCCAGGATTTCCACACGATCCGTCACACCTTCAAAGCCAAAGCGTTTCTCCAGCGTTCCCGGATACTCTGCCGTCAGATAATCGATGACGGACAGCGCCAGCTCCTCCACGTTCAGGATCTCATCGTTGATGGAACCGATCATCGCAAGATGCAGTCCCACCTGCTGGTCCTCAAACTTCGGCCACAGGATACCAGGTGTGTCCAGAAGCTCCAGCTGTTTACTCAAACGGATCCATTGTTTTCCCTTCGTGACGCCCGGTTTGTTTCCGGTCTTCGCACAGGCTCTGCCCGCATACGCATTGATAAATGTCGATTTTCCGACGTTTGGAATACCGACAACCATCGCGCGGACCGGACGGTTCAGGATGCCGCGTTTGCGGTCGCGCTCGATTTTCTCTTTGCAGGCCTCCTGTACGGCGCTGTTGATCGCTTTCATACCGGCTCCGAAACGGGAATTGACCTTCACAACAGAATATCCCTTTCCTTTGAAATATTCCATCCAGGCATCGTTTCCGCGCTCATCGGCAAGGTCCGATTTGTTCAGCAGGATCAGCCGTGCTTTGTTCTTTCCAAGTTCATCTATATCCGGGTTGCGGCTCGCTGCAGGAACTCTCGCATCGACCAGCTCAATCATCAGGTCGATGAGCTTTAAGTCTTCCTGCATCTGTCTGCGGGCCTTCGTCATATGACCCGGGTACCACTGATAATTCATGTTTCTTCTCCTTCTATGCTGCGTTTACACGAAACCGATTTTCTTCCACGGCGAAATCGTAAACCAGAGCTTTCCGACAATGCGGTCCGAATCCACGAGTCCCATGCCGTTGTGGCGGCTGTCCTCGCTGTTGTTCCGGTTGTCGCCGAGCACAAAGTACTGTCCCTTCCCGACCGTGATCGGCTCGGAGGCAAGTCCCGCGTTTGTGATGGCCGGAAATTCATCTTTTTCATTATAGACTTCCCCGTTGATGAGGATCTGTCCGTCTTTGATCTGTACCGTCTCGCCCGGCAGCGCAATCACACGCTTGATGTGGATGCTCGCCTTCTTGTCCTCACTCGTCCGGAACGCGATGATATCCCCGCGTTTCGGAGAACTTAAGCGGTACCAGGCGGAGTCCATCAGCACACGCTCCCCCGGCACGAGAGTCGGCTCCATCGAGCCCTCCTGCACCACGACACTTCTGCAGAAAAACCAGGAAAATGCCGCCGCAAGAAGAATCGCTGCGATGATTTCCAGATTCCATACAAACATGGAACGGATCTTTTTCTTGTAGAAATATTCTTTTACATATCTGGTATTCATACCCATAGTGTAATTCTCCGTAAGACAAAACCGGAGAAACACAATTGCTCATGTTCCTCCGGCCATCCTTTTAACGACTTATTATTTTACCAGCTCTTTCACTTTCGCTGCTTTACCAACACGGTCTCTTAAGTAGTTCAGTTTCGCACGTCTTACTTTACCACGTCTGATAACTTCTACTTTCTCAACGTTCGGAGAGTGTACCGGCCATGTTTTCTCAACGCCTACGCCGTTAGAGCTCTTACGAACAGTGAAGGTCTCTTTGCTTCCGCCGCCCTGTCTTTTCAGGACAACGCCTTCGAATACCTGGATACGCTCGCGGTTACCCTCTTTGATTTTACCGTAAACTTTAACGGTATCACCAACGCGGAACTCCGGTGCTTCTGCTTTTAACTGTGCATCTTCGATTTTCTTAATAATGTCGTTCATTTCTTTATCTCCTTTTTTTACCCTGGATGTTCTTAATGCCTTTTTGCAACAGCGGACCATCTCTTTACTCACAACAAGATATATTATACTATAATGCATCCGCAGATGCAAGTATTTTTTTCACTTTCCATTCGCCGCTGTACAGCAGACTGCGAAGCGCGAAAGAAAACCGCTGCAGGCCGTCCGCGGACTGTATGCCGGTAAGCCGTGCGACCAGACGGAAACCGTTTTTTTCCAGCTGCTCTTCGAGTTTTTCTTCCTCTTCTGAGAATCCGTCCGGGCACAAAAACACCAGCGGTGTTTCTTTTCCGGCAAAGCTGCGGATATACTCGCTCTTTGCTTTCATACCCTCCTCAAGCGTTCCCGGAAGCTGCAGAATCAGCAAATCATGGTCATCAAACAGATTTTTCTGTTTCCGGATCTTTTTTCGTCCGAGATCAAGGCTTACACCATAGCGTGTCATGCCTGCCAAAAGATCGTGCGCCCAGGCAGACGATTCCTCTTTTTCATTGCATGCGCAGGAAATCTGGAATGCATTTTCCAGAAGGTCCGGCCGCCGCTCGGCTGTCCGCACCAGGGATGCCTCATGACGCCATGCTTCGATCTTTTTGTGGTCACCGGAAAGAAGCACCTCCGGAACTTTTTTCTCGTGCCATGTCTCCGGTCTTGTGTAATGCGGATACTCAAGCAGGTTGTCCTGCAGTGACTCAAACTGCGAAGATTCCTCGTTGCTTAAGACACCCGGCACAAACCGCGATACCGCATCCACCAGCACCATTGCACCGAGTTCTCCGCCTGTTAAAACATAATCCCCGATCGAGATATAGTCCGTTACCACTTCCTGCAGTACGCGGTCATCGATGCCCTCATAGTGGCCGCAGAGCAGCACAAGATCGTCCTCAAGCGCCAGCTCTTCCACCATCGTCTGGTTCAGTACTTTTCCCTGCGGTGTCAGATAGACCGTGCGCGGCTTTTTCCCGATCTTTTCGGCTACCGACTGGTAGGCGCGGAACACCGGCTCCGCCTCCATGACCATGCCCGCACCGCCGCCGTACGGGTAATCGTCCACGCGGTTGAATTTATTTGCTGAAAAATCCCGGATATTCGTCGTCTCGAGGGAAATATAGCCGTTGTTGATGGCTCTTCCGAGGATGCTGGTGTGCAGCCCCTGCTCGATCATCTCGGGAAACAGCGTCAGAATATGATATTTCATCGTTCTTTACTCTCTTTATCAGTCAATCAGGCCCGGAAGAAGGTGAATCGTCATCTTCTGCTCATCCAGGTCCACATCCAGAATGCAGTCATGGATCGCCGGAATCAGAACCTCTCCGTGCTCTTTCGAATCTACAATATAGACGTCGTTCGCACCGGTCTCCATCACATCGCGGAGCGTGCCGAACAGTTCGCCGTCCTCGGTGTACATCTGCATTCCCTGCAGGTCTGCGATATAGTATTCGTCCTCTTCCAGCGGAATGGCATCCTCTCTCGTCACATAGAGGCTGCAGCCTTTATACCGTTCGATATCGTTGATGTTGTCAATTCCTTTGAATTTTACAATGGCAAGCTGTTTGAAAAAACGCACGCCAGTTACATGGAGTTCTTTTTTTTCTTTTCCTGTATCGAGAAAAACGCGGTCCAGAGAAAGAAAACGCTCCGGATCTGTCGTCGGGTATACCTTTACCTCACCGCGTACGCCGTGGGTTGTGGTAATTACGCCAATCTGCAAATATTCTTCCATTCAAAAACCCTTTCCAACCAGTTCTACTGTGTATTGCGACTTGAGAAACACGCTTTGCGAGTTTCTCAAGTTATCGCGGCAGTCGCCAAGGTCCCGTGCAAGCACGGACTTTGTCTCGTTGCCCGCGTAAAGAAAGGAACCGGCAACAACTGTCGGTTCCTTTTCCTATCTTTTACTTACTGTAAAATTTCTACGACAACTTTTCTGTCGCTCTTTGAGGAAGCTGCTTTTACAACCGTACGGATTGCTTTCGCAATGCGTCCCTGACGTCCGATGACTTTTCCCATATCTGACGGATCTACTTTGAGTTCCAGCAGAAGGTCATCACCGCTGACGGTTTCTGTCACAACTACCTCAGATGGATGATCAACCAGAGATTTTGCAATTACTTCGATAAGTTCTTTCATTACAAGATACCCCCGTATGAATTATTTCTCGATACCAGCCTGTTTTAAGAGTTTGGCAACGATTTCGGTCGGCTGTGCGCCGTTAGCCAGCCATTTTTTAGCAGCCTCCTCGTTGAAGCTGATTGCGCTCGGCTCGCGGTTCGGATCGTAAGTTCCGATCTCCTCGATGAAACGTCCGTCTCTTGGGGATCTGGAATCTGCTACAACGATTCTATAAAAAGGAGCTTTCTTCTGTCCCATTCTTCTTAATCTCATTTTTACTGCCATTTTTCTTTACCTCCATTGTAAATTCATGTATTTATTTATATTTTTTCTTTTATGCTAAAAGGGAAGTTTGAATCCTCCTCTTTTACCACCCTTACCGACCATTCCGGTCATCTGTTTCATCATTTTTCTTGACTGTTCAAACTGTTTGATGAAACGGTTTACCTCCGCGATGTCAACACCGGCGCCTTTTGCAATTCTCTGCTTTCTCGACGGATTGATGAGATCCGGGTTTTCTCTTTCCTTTGGCGTCATAGAAAGTACAATAGCTTCCTTTCTTGCCATGTCTTTTTCATCCACCATGCTCTCAAGATCCTGACCCTTCATTTTCGCGCCGACGCCCGGAAGCATATTCAGGATGCTGGAGATGCCGCCCATATTGCGCATCTGCTCCATGGAATCCAGATAATCGTTGAAGTCGAACTGCGCCTTCTTCATCTTCTGTTCCATGGCTTTTGCTTTTTCTTCGTCGATGTTTGCCTGCGCTTTTTCAATCAGGCTCATCACATCGCCCATGCCGAGGATACGGGACGCCATACGGTCCGGATAAAACTGCTCCAGATCCGAAAGCTTTTCGCCCATGCCGACATAGAGAATTGGTTTGCCGGAAACTGCACGGATTGAAAGTGCCGCACCGCCTCTGGTGTCACCATCTAATTTTGTAAGTACTACACCGTCGATGCCGACTTTATTGCTGAACATCTCGGCCACATTGACTGCGTCCTGTCCGGTCATAGCGTCTACTACCAAAAGGGTCTGATCCACAGGAACAGCCGCTTTGATATCCTGTAACTCCTGCATCATCTCTTCATCGATGTGCAGACGGCCTGCGGTATCCAGAATCAATACGTTAAAGCCGTTTGTCTTTGCATGCACCAGCGCTGCCTTTGCGATATCCACCGGACGGTTTTTATCTCCCATAGCGAACACTTCCACGCCCTGCTTTTCTCCGTTGACCTGCAGCTGTTTGATCGCTGCCGGGCGGTATACGTCGCAGGCTGCAAGGAGAGGTTTTCTTCCCTTGGCTTTTAACTTTCCTGCAATCTTTGCGGTTGTGGTTGTTTTACCGGCTCCCTGAAGACCTGCCATCATAATAATGGTAACTTCGCTCGCCGGGCGCAGTGCGATTTCCGTTGTCTCGGAACCCATCAGCTTAACCAGCTCGTCATTTACGATTTTAATGACCATCTGACCCGGATTCAGTCCGTTCATGACGTCCTGTCCGACTGCCTGCTCCTGTACGGATTTGATAAACTGTTTTACTACTTTGAAGCTGACATCCGCCTCGAGAAGTGCCATTTTTACTTCCTTCAGCGCAGTCTTTACATCCGCCTCGGTCAGGCGGCCCTTGCTTCTGAGATTTTTGAAAACATTCTGGAGTTTCTCGGTTAAACTTTCAAATGCCATGCTCAAAGCTCCTCTAATATATCCGATGCAATTGCTGCAATCCGCTGCATCACATCTTCTTTCGGGGTATCACCAGAAGGATCTGTCAGCTTTCGGATCTCGTTTACATTCTCCCGGATCTGCACAAAGCGTTGTACCAGATGAAGCTTTTCTTCATACTCTTCCAGTGTCTTGTTGCAGCGTCTGACCAGATCGTGGACTCCCTGGCGGGAAATGCCCCGCGCTGCCGCAACCTCGCTCAGGGAAAAATCGTTGAGCACCACGTCCTCATATACCTGACGCTGATGTTCAGTCAGAAGTTCGCCGTAAAAATCATACAGTAATGTCTGTTCCAATATTTTTTCCATTGCGATCACCTTGGTTATCATACACGAAATGATGCTGGGTGTCAAGTATTTTTTCTTGACAGTTTTAAAATTTTTCTGATCCGTTTCAAAAGCCGCAGAAAAGGCGCATTTTCCGCGTTTTTTCGCAGAAAACACGCCCCTTATAAAGACTTTTGTATACCTACTGCAGCTCCGCAATCCTCGTCACAGCCACATAAATCGACTGAATTTTGTACCACGTCGGATAATCCACAATGCCGGAAACCGGCAGGCCGAACAGCCGCTGGAACGCTTCGACGGCGTCCTGCGTCTCTTCATCGAAATAGCCATTTTCATAGACCGTCGGAATCGATGAATACACCTCCGCAATCACGTTCAGCTGCTCCTGTATCTGCAGTACCTTGTTCCCGGACGAGCCGATGGTGAGGTCATACCCCGGCCAGGAGGACGGGATGCCGGAAATCTCCTCCGCCGTGTTGATATACATATTGTCTCCATAATAATTGCGGAGAATCTGAATCGTTGAATACCCTTGGTCCGCCAGGTTTTTGGACCCCCACTGGCTCATCCAGTTCGGGCAGCTCACACGGTTTCCGTCACAGTACTGCGTCAGAATCGGCTGTTTCACATTCGGGCGCGACAGGTAATCAGCAAAAATCTCATCGACCACAAGGGAAATGCTGTCGAAAATATTCCTGCCGTAAATCCATTTGTGATCGTAGGCCGTCGACGAAGTGATCGTAAAATCGTATCCCTTGTTGCGGTACCATTCTGTATAGACACGGTTCAGCGTAAATGACATGATTGCGAGGATATTCGCCCGGATCGCCGCATCCGGCCATGTTGCATAGATTTCCGAGCACGCCACGTTTTTGATGTAGTCGCGGTACCGCACATAATAGTCGCGTGCCGTGCTGTCGGTCGGCGCTCCGTCGTGGACGATGATATACTCCGGGATCACGACACGGGACAGCACAATCTCACCGCTCTCCCTCGTCGGCTTGATCTCACTTTCCGGAATTTTCGCCGGATATTCGCCGAACAACGTATGGTCCGGGATCGTCACATCCGCAAACGCTGCGCCCTCTGCCAGTTTGAGGTCCACCTGCTGGACGGACTGTTCTCCTGAAAGAAGCTCGGAGCCCGTCACTTCAACCGGTTCATACCCTTCCGCCTCCACTTTCACCGTATATTCGGAATACGGCTGATTCACATTCGGTTCCAGACTGTACTCGAGCGGCGGCGTCGCCAGATCCAGCGTCTCCGTTCTGCCGTCCCCGTCGGTAATCAGCTCCTCGATCACATTCTGCGGATCTCCCGTATACGAAACCGTCACCCGCGCCCCGGAAACAGGCCGCGCCTGGATTCTTGTATTTACCCGGATTTCCAGCCGCCCGCGGTCAGTCATTTCCTGCTGCATACGCAAATTTTTCATAAAAAAGCCCCATATCCTGCACTCCTTTTATGGTATGCAGAATATGAGGCTTTGTTGCTTTTCATTTTTCGATTTACAGGATCCGCTGGACGTCGTGGATCATGACGTAGACCATCAACGCCATCAGAAGCACCAGGCCCGCGAAGTGAACCATACCCTCCAGTTCTCGCCGGATTGGTTTTCTGCGGATGGCTTCTATGATCAGAAAAACAAGCCGTCCGCCGTCGAGTGCCGGGAGCGGCAGCAGGTTCATGACGCCAAGGTTCGATGACAGCAGAATCACCATGTTCAGCATCGTCATCACCGTAACCAAAACGCCCTGCGATTTTACATCATCATAGGCGGTTCCGATCGCATCCACCACGCCGACCGGGCCGGAAAGATCGTTCACAGAATACTGTCCGGTGATCAGCATACTGACGCTGTCAATGACGGTGCGCACCCAGTATTTGATCTCCAGCACGCTGTATTTCAGCACGCCGATCGGGGACTGTTTCTCCCGGAGCTGATACGAAAACTGTACATTCGCATACGTATTTTCAACCGGTGTCACCGTAATCTCTTTCGTCTTTCCGCTGTGCTCATACTCCAGCGTCACAGCGCTTCCATCGAAAGGATGCTCTGTCTGGTAAGCAGTAAAATCTGCCACACAGGTGATCGGCGCTCCGTTGATCGATACGAGCAGGTCGCCCGCGACAACACCCGCAGCGGCAAGCGGCATATTCTGCTGCACATACGTGAATTCCATGCCGCGGTCACAGTCATCGTAGTTAAAGCCCATCATATACCGCGTTGTCACCGTCGGTTCATATGTGATCGTTTTCTTTTCCCCGTCGGCCTTTTTAACCTCCAGCGTAATCTCATCCGTCGGCACACCCCGTACCGTCATCACAGAGTTCAGCTCTTTTCCGATGGAAATATGTCTTCCTTCATAGGAAGTGATGATATCTCCCGCTTCCAGGCCTGCCTCTGCCTCCGGCGAACCGTCTGCCACTTCTGTGACGCGCGCCGGGGAACTTCCCGCGTAACTGATCACAAAGATTGCGCAGAAAAATGCCAGAATCATGTTGAACACCGGTCCCGCCGCAACGACGGAAATTCTTGCCCACACGGATTTGCTGTTAAAGGTTCCTTCCCCCTCCTCTTCACCGTCCTCGCCGAGCATCTGGCACGCACCGCCGAAAGGCAGAAGTTTTAAGGAATAGACCGTTCCTCCTTTTTCTGTCTTTACCACCGTCGGGCCAAAGCCGATCGAAAATTCCGTCACGGTAATACCATTCGCTTTCGCCAAAAGAAAATGCCCCAGCTCATGGATAATGACGGTGATTCCGAAAATGAGTACGGCTATCAGGATTTTTACAATCATGCTGTCTTATTCTCCCATCTTATATCTGTTCGCAATCCATTCATACGTCTCCTGCTCCGCCGCGAGAATCTGCTCCAGCGTCGGATCGGCAATCGTTTTGTGTGCTTCCATTGCACCGGCGATCACGTCGTAAATCTCGAGGAAACGGATCTTCTTCGCGAGGAACAGTGCAACGGCGCGTTCATTTGCCGCATTGAAGACCGTCGGCATGGAGCCGCCCGTCCGGGACGCCTGCATTGCCATCGGAAGGCCGAGGAAGGTATCCATATTCGGTTCTTCAAACGTGATCTGTGTCAGCGCCGCAAAGTCGAGGCGGTCGCCTGCAAGGAAGCGGCGCTCCGGGTAATACAGTGCGTACTGGATCGGCAGTTTCATATCCGGTGTGCCAAGCTGTGCCATGACAGCGCCGTCTTTAAATTCTACCATGGAATGGATAATGCTCTTTGGCTGTACCACAACCTGGATGTGGTCGAGATCAACACCGAACAGCCATTTTGCTTCCATGACTTCCAGTCCTTTGTTAACGAGTGTCGCGGAATCAATCGTGATCTTGTGCCCCATCGACCAGTTCGGATGACGGAGCGCCTGCTCTACCGTTACGTTTTCGAGCTCCGCTCTTGTTTTTCCGCGGAACGGACCGCCGGATGCAGTAATCAGAAGTTTTTCAATTTCTTTTCTGTTTTCCCCGTGCAGGCACTGGAAAATCGCCGAGTGCTCACTGTCCACCGGAAGGATCTGCACACCGCATTCCTCTGCCAGCGGCATAATAATGTGTCCCGCCGTTACCAGTGTCTCTTTGTTTGCCAGTGCAATGTCTTTTCCTGCCTTCATCGCCGCAACCGTCGGGCGAATGCCGATCATGCCGACGATCGCTGTCACAAGGATTTCGCTCTCCGGCATCGTGGCAAGCTCGATCATGCCGTCCATGCCGCTGCCGATTTTTACAGGAAGATCCTTCACTCTGTCACGGAGTTCTGCCGCTTTCGCCTCATCGCCGACTGCCGCAAACTTCGGATGAAATTCCCGGATCTGCTGCTCGAGCAGTGTAATATTACTTCCGGCGCTGATGCCGACCACCTCAAGATCGCCGTTGGCACGCACGACATCGAGGGTCTGGGTTCCGATCGAACCGGTTGAACCAAGAATTGCTATTTTCTTCATATTCCAGTTTCTCCCATCTGCTTCCCGTTTATGCTGTAGGGGAAGCTTTTTTAATGAATCAGAAGCACCGACAGGAAATAGATGATCGGTGCGGTAAAGATCACGCTGTCGAAGCGGTCAAGAATACCGCCGTGGCCCGGAATCAGCTTTCCGTAATCCTTGATGCCCTGATTTCGTTTGATTGCGGATGCCGCAAGGTCTCCGACCATGGAGATCAGCGCGCCGACACCGCAGATGATGGCGTATTCCACCATGCCGCCCTTTGTCGCAGCCGCATAGATGATGCCGAGCAGAATCGCTCCGACGACACCGCCGACAGCTCCTTCTACGGATTTTTTCGGGCTTAAAACCGGCGCCATTTTATGTTTTCCAAAGAGTACGCCGACACAGTATGCACACGTATCGCAGCCCCAGGAGCACAGGAAAATCAGCCATACATGGAATTTTCCGCCGTCCAGCATACGGGTCTGATATACATAGGAAAGCATTACGCCGACATAGACAATCGCAAAGAACGCCGGCATCACCTGATTGGCGTTGTATTTCGGATAAGTAAATACGTATACTGCCATCAGAAGCACGAGATCCAGGATCAGCGCGAGCATCTGGTACATCGGGTCATGAAGCAGCAGGGACAGATAGAAAATCACAACGCCCGCATAGCCCGTAATTTCCAACAGATTCCATTTATCTTCTCTTACCTTCATCACGCGGAACAGCTCTCCTGCACCGATCAGCGACAGGCACAGAACCGTCATATAGAGCACGGTTCCGCCGCTGCAGATCGTAAGCAGCGCCACAAGGACGAGCACGATGCCGCTTAACAGTCTTGTCTTAAACATCTTTTTTATTCCTCCTTCACGCCGCCGTAACGCCGGTCTCTGTTATTATATTGTTCGATGGCTTTTCTCAATTCCTCTTCGTGGAAATCCGGCCACGGAACCTCGGTAAAGTAAAATTCCGTGTAGGCAAGCTGCCACATCAGGTAGTTGGAAAGGCGCTGCTCGCCGCTTGTACGGATCAGAAGATCTGGATCCGGGATTCCGGCGGTGTCGAGGTAGCTCTCAAAACACTGCTCCGTCAGTTTTCCGTTCTCATCAAACGCATTCTCTGCGAGAGTTCCGTCTTTCACATCCTCGATCATGCGGGTCATGCCGCGCAGAATCTCATCGCGGGAACCGTAGTTCATTGCGATCTGGAAGTACATGTGATCGTAATCTTTGGAGCACTCCTCCAGTTCATGAATGCTGTCCTGAATATCCTGCGGGAATGCGCTCGGATCTCCGATGATTTTGACGCGCATCTGATTTTTATGTGCTTTTTTGATGCATCGTTTCAGATACTGGCGGAACAGCTTTAAGAGGCCCTCCACCTCGGCGCGGGAGCGTTTCCAGTTCTCGGTTGAGAACGCATAGACGGTCAGATATTTGACACCCATGTCTTTGATCACGTCACACATTTTTTCCAGATTGTCGCATCCGACGATATGGCCGTAGCCGCGCGGCATATTGCGTTTTTTCGCCCATCTGCCGTTTCCGTCCAGGATGATGGCGATGTGATTCGGCACTTTTAATTCATTATCCATACTTTTTTCCTCCGTAAACGATAACAGGCTGCCTGCAAATGACAGGCAGCCCCTCGTTTTCTTTGTATTACACGGTCATAATTTCTTTGGATTTTACGTCCACCATCTGATCTACTTCTTTGATGTATTTGTCTGTTAATTTCTGGGTCTGCTCCTCGAGCTCTTTGATTTCGTCCTCGGAAACGTCCTCTTTGGCAAGTTTCTTGAACGCATCATTGGCATCGCGGCGGATGTTGCGGATGGCTACCTTTGCGCCCTCTGCTTTTTTCTTTACCTCTTTTACCAGCTCTTTACGACGGTCCTCGGTAAGCTCCGGGAATACCAGACGGATGACTCTTCCGTCATCGGACGGGTTGATGCCAAGGTCAGACATCATGATCGCTTTTTCGATCTCTTTTACCAGGGATGCTTCCCACGGCTGGATCTGGATCATACGTGCTTCCGGAACAGAGATGTTTGCCACCTGCTGCAGCGGAGTCGGTGTTCCATAGTAATCTACAGTAATGCGGTCCAGTACGTGCGGGTTTGCACGGCCTGCGCGGATGGTTCCGAATTCGGAATCGAGGCTTGCAATGGATTTGCCCATTTTTACCTCAAACGGTTTTACTCTCTCGTCGATCTGATTTGCCATATTAAATTTGTCCTCCTGCTATCTCTTATACGGTCACAGTTCTGCGAACTGTGACATTCGCAGCTCTCATTTAAAGTTTTGCTTCGCAAAAGGAGAGCTGCTCACACCTGAATCATTTTCTTACGCAGTAAAACAGCAAGTGTTTTACTGCTGAATTTTTATTAATTATACCGTCACTCTTGTGCCGTTGATTTTTCCGTTTGCAGCATTTACAATGCTGTTCTCTTCATTTAAACCAAATACCAGCATCGGCATTTTGTTTTCCTTGCAAAGGATGGATGCGGTCATATCTACCACTTTCAGATCCTTTTCAATGACTTCCTGAATGGAAATCTCGTCAAATTTCTTTGCATCCGGGTTTGTTTTCGGATCGCTGTCGTAGACACCGTCTACTGCTTTTGCAAGCAGAATCTCGTCTGCCTCGATCTCGATCGCGCGAAGTACGGTTGCCGTATCGGTTGAGAAATATGGATGGCCTGTACCGCCGGCAAAGAATACAACCATGTTGTGCTGGAAATATTTGTTTGCACGGTCTTTGGAAAATCCTTTTGTGAACTCTCCGCATGGGAATGGAGTCAGAACTGCGGTCATCATTCCCTGGGAACGGAAGATTTCTGATACATAGATACAGTTCATAACGGTTGCCAGCATACCGATCTGGTCTGCTTTGGTACGGTCGATATTTTCGGAACTGCGTCCTCTCCAGAAGTTTCCTCCTCCGATTACGATGCCGACTTCAATCCCCTGGTCTACCAGAGTTTTTACCTGTTTTGCCACTTTTGTGACGGTCGGCTCGTCAAAACCGGTGTGTTTCTCTCCTGCAAGAGCTTCTCCGCTCAATTTCAGTAATACTCGTCGTTTCATCTTGCATCCTCGTTCCTTTATGATATTTTTTCACAAATGTCTTGCATTTATGAAATGATTATACCATCTGTTCCCAAAAACGACAAGGGCAAAATTCGTTTGTGTTCCGCAGATCGTCTGCCGCTGCGAGAATCCGTCTCCACTGCAGATATTCCATCATTCCATCGGCGTCCGGTGCAGATACGCTTTGAAAATCCGCTGACATTCCCGTGGAGAGAGGTGAACGCTTGCGGCGGCTTCTGCGAACCGACGGCCTGGATCATCTGCTGTGTGGTAATCTGTATTTTTACATTCACCATTCGAAAAGAATTCCGCGATACGGCGGCATAAAAACCATAAAAAATCTCTGTCGGAAGTTCAGACTCCTGACAGAGATTTTTTATAGATTCATTTTAGATCTGCGCTACGACAAAGATATCATAAATTGCTTTGATTGCTGTTTCAAAGTCGCGGTTTTCAACGCCAATGATGATGTTGAGCTCGCTGGAACCCTGATCGATCATCTTGACATTAACGTGTGCATGCGCAAGTGCAGAGAAAATCCTTCCGGCTGTGCCTCTCGTTCTTCTCATACCGCGTCCTACAACAGCAATCAGCGCCAGATCGGATTCAAGATCAATAGAATCCGGCTGTACGGCACGATGCAGTCCTGCGATAACCTGCTGTTCTTTTGCTGCAAACTCACTCTGATGAACAAATACCGTCATGGTATCGATGCCGGACGGCATATGCTCAAAGGAAAGATTGTTATCCTCAAAGACGCCAAGTACTTTTCTGCCAAAGCCGATCTCGGTATTCATCATGCTCTTCTCAATCGTGATGGATGCGAAGCCTTTCTTTCCTGCGATACCGGTGATTGTAAATTTCGGTTTACTGCAGGTATTCTCCACGATCATGGTTCCCGGATCCTGTGGTGCGTTGGTGTTCAGCACGTGGATCGGGATTCCCTCCTGACGGAGTGGGAAGATGGAGTCCTCATGAAGGACGGTAGCTCCCATGTAGGAAAGCTCACGCAGCTCACGATAGGTAATGGTGGAAATGACTTCCGGATCCTTGACGATACGCGGATCGGTTACCAGGAAACCGGAAACATCGGTCCAGTTCTCGTAGATGTCAGCGTGTACGGCCTTTGCCACGATGGAACCAGTGATATCGGATCCGCCGCGGGAGAAGGTTTTTACGCTTCCGTCCGGTTTTGCGCCGTAGAATCCAGGAACGACTGCGTTATCCAGATCTTTTAAACGCTCGGAGAGCACTTCGTCAGTCTTGTCTGCAAGGAAGTTTCCGTTCTCGTCGAAGCAGATCACTTCTGCAGAATCAATATACGTATATCCCAGATAATTTGCCATCACGATACCGTTCAGGTACTCTCCGCGGGATGCGGCGTAGTCCTCTCCGGCTGCTGCGGCAAAGTTTTCTGCGATTTTTTCAAATTCCGGGGAAAGATCCAGGCTGAGGTTCAGACCGTCGATGATCTCCTGATATCTCGCTTTGATGTTCTGCAGTTTCTTCTTGAAATCTCTTCCGGCAACTGCAGTGCGATAGCAGTCATACAGCATATCGGTTACTTTCGTATCAGCAGAATTTCGTTTTCCAGGAGCGGAAGGTACCACGTATCTTCTTCCCTCATCTGCGCGGATGATGTCTCCGACCTTCTTAAACTGCTCTGCGCTTGCGAGGGAGCTGCCGCCGAATTTTACTACTTTCTTCATAATAATCTCTCCTTGCGTTCTTTTCGGATATCTTTCGAAATCTCGTTTTTCAGCCCGTCACTTTAACGTTAGAAAGCTGTTACGTACTAGATTAGAACAAAATCCCGTATGCGTCAAGAACTTTTTTGGCTGATTCATTCATTCCACAGATAAATTTCCGGTTTTTTCTCCATTTTATAGGAGAATGTCTCTCCAAGCCCGTAAACCGCCTGGCTTAATACGTACTCGCCGTTGTTTGCATAAATTTCGATCATATTCGGATCCACGAAAATCTCAAGAAGATCGCCCTCTTTTAACTGCGGCGTCTCGGCATGAAGCCATCCTTTTGCACCGGATGGATAGACATCCGTGCGGTCTGCGCAGACTTTTCCGCTCTGCCGCCAGATCTTATAGCCGCCGATTTCCAGGCTTTCACCCTCTTTTAATTCGGCGCGGATCATGGCACACTCTCCGCATGCCGAAACGAGGGAATCCGTCTTTTTGCAGAATCCGTCGCGGATGGCAGGCAGAACACGGAAGTAAATATGATCGTTCTGTACATCCACCACACGCGGCAGGCAGAACATGCCTTGCCATATACCATCTACCGGTTCCGGCATCCGAAGCCATGCGATGGAAATCCGGTTTCCGTCCGCATCCGTCATGGTCTGCGGTGCATAGAGGTCACCGCCGCAGTCCAGAAGCTGCCAGTTCTCCGGAAATTTCATTGTGCAGGTTTTTTCATCAAACTCAGGCAGCATACAGATCGCCCGATCCGCATAGCCGTCGGTGCCCTCGATCAGTTCCATCGGGGAGAATACAAAGACGCTGCGTCCGTTTACGTTAAAGAGATCCGGGCACTCCCACATCCAGCCGAGCTTCTGTTTCGTCGTCGCCTGTCCGGCCAGATGCCAGTGGGAAAGATCCTCACTCTTATAGAATAATGCCTCGCCCTTGTGATCCTTCGTCGTGCTTCCAAGCACCATATACCATGCGTCGCTTCCCTTCCAGACTTTCGGGTCACGCGTGTGCGTATTGTCGCCGATTTCCGGATTGGTGAGTGCCGGGATAACAACCTCCTTATCCCCGAAGACATCAAAATGCATGCCGTCCTTCGAAGTAAGGTGAAGCTGCGCCGAGGTAAAATCCTGATCAAGGCACTGATGAATATCCTTCGGATTTACCTGATTATAGTGAACACCCGTGTAAAAGAGATGCATCACGCCGTTCTCTTCTACTGCGCTTCCGGAAAAGCAGCCGTTCTGGTCCTCGGAAAGACTCGGGAACAGGGCAACGCCGACATGCTCCCAGTGAATCAGATCCGGACTCACCGCATGGCCCCAGTGCATGGTGCCCCAGCGCGGCGCGTACGGAAAATGCTGATAAAAAAGATGATACTGTCCCTTATAATAAATCATGCCGTTCGGGTCATTCACCCAGTTGCCCGGCGCTTTTACGTGTAATCTGTTTTTCATGTGTTTGATTTCCTTTCTGTCTCTTTCTTGTTGTCTCTGATAAGAAAAGCCGGAAAAAGAAAGCATTTTTAATTCCGCCCTCCTTTGCCCGGCTTGTTCTTGATTTCTATGATTTACTTATTTGACTGCTCCGGCTACGACACCGTTGATGATCTGTTTCTGCAGTGCCACGTACAGAATCAGGATCGGGATGACGCAGAGCAGAAGACCTGCCATGATGGTTCCGTAATCTGCGGAGTAAGTTCCGTAGAAGCTGTAGGTGGAAAGCGGCAGAGTCAGCAGCTTTTTGTCGGTCAGCACCAGGGACGGCAGCAGGAAGTCATTCCAGAATGCCATCGCATTCATGATTACCATGGTGGAAATGATCGGCTTTAACAGCGGGAACACGATGCGGAAGAAGGTCTGGGTGTGGGTACAGCCGTCGATGTAAGCGGCCTCCTCCAGCGCCAGCGGGATACTTCCGCGGATGAATCCGTGGAACATGAACACGGACATCGCCATGGAAAATCCGGTGTGCATGAAGATCAGGGTCAGTCTGTGGTTCAGAATGTTTAAGGTTCCGCCGTATACACTGACAAGCGGGATCATGATTGCCTGGAACGGAATGATCATGGATGCAACCATCAGTGCAAAGATGATATTGGAAAATACGTTGACATTACGCACGATGTAGTAAGCCAGCATGGCTGCGAGTACCGTAACCAGTACGGTTGCTGTTACGGTTACAACCAGAGAGTTCTTGAAGGCATTCAGGAAGTTCATCTGATTGAATGCTTTTACAAAGTTGTCAAACGAAAGACCTTTGATCGTAAACAGCCAGGAGAACGGACTCTTGATGATATCACGTTTCTGTTTTAAGGAGTTGATGATAACCATGACAAACGGGAACATGAACGCACAGAAAACGATGATCATAAGGAGCATAGCCAGCGCGTCAGTTACTTTTTTCTTTGTTCCGCCAATTTTCTTCTGATTCATTATGCTTCAACCTCCCTCTTCTTGGTGGTGTATACCTGAATACCGCTGATGCAGGCTACAATGATAAACAGGATAAAGGCTTCTGCCTGGCCGACACCGAACTGTCTCGATGTGAATGCTTTCTCATATACGTGCATGGCTGCCATCTCGGTGGTTCCGTACGGAGCACCGCCGGTTAAGGACAGGTTGACATCGTATACCATGAACGCGCGGGACAGGGTCAGGAAGAGGCAGATAGTAACGGAGGACATCATCAGCGGAAGGATAATGTTTTTCATTTTTACCCAGCCGGATGCACCGTCGATGCTTGCCGCCTCTAGCACGTCCTCGGAAAGTCCCATAAAGCCGGCAACGTAGATCAGGATCATATAGCCTGCCAGCTGCCATACTGAAACGAGCACCAGCGCTGCAAATGCTTTGTTCGGGGTAGAAAGCCAGGAAATTTCAAACAGGCTCCATCCTGTGGTCTCGCCGATGCTGACGAAAACACGGGAGAATACGAACTGCCAGATGTATCCAAGTACGATACCGCCGATCAGGTTCGGGGTGAAAAATCCGGCGCGGAAGAAGTTCTGACCTTTGATGCCGCGGGTCAGGATGTAAGCCAGTAAAAAGGCGATCACATTGACGAGAACAACAACCGCAATGACATATTTAAAGGTTAACAGCAGGGATTTCCAGAACTGCGCGTCGCGCATAACGGCTGCAAAGTTGGAAAGTCCTACAAAGTTTTTCACGCTGGAAACACCGTTCCAGTCGGTTAAGGTCAGGTAAATACCGTAGATAAACGGTACCATGACGACTGCCAGGAAGCAGAACAGGCCCGGCAGCGCAAATACACAGAAATCTTTTCCCTTGTTGCTTGATTTCATTTTCGTTCCTCCTTCATATCCTCCGGCTTACTGCTCATCCCAGTATGCCTGGATGGAATCTATCAGTTCCTCGCGGTCACTTCTTCCGGCCAGATATTTCTGCATTGCCGCACCAAGGACAGACCAGTGATCGTTCGGCACGATCGCAGATGCGTTGAATGCTCCGCCGTTCTGTACTTTTTCGTAAATGTCGCGGCTTAACGGATCGCTTGGCTCGTTCGGGTTGTTTTTAAACGGAGGAATCAGGCTGCAGGTCTTTACAACCATCTGCTGTCCGATCTCACTGTAAACCAGCCAGTTCAGGAACTCTTTTGCTGCTGCTTTCTGCTCGTCGGTAGCCACGATATCATCCAGCATGATCTGTTTGGACGGGGATGCCTGGATTTTGCTGTTGACGAAGTCGTCCGGATCATTGTTCAGGAAGTATGGAAGGAAACCGTACTCGTCGGTCGTCTCGGCTCCTGCCTCCTCAAGGTTCGGCCATGCCCAGTTTCCGTTGAACCAGAAAGCGGTTTTTCCGTCTGCCAGGTCAATTGCCATCTCATCGTAATCTGCGCCGAGTGGATCGCCCTTTGCTACGTTGTACTCTTTTAACAGGTCAAAGGTATTCAGGAACTCGTTCATGCGGGTGTAGTCCGGCAGATATAAGGTTCCGTCCTTCAGCTCGTTGATGACTTCTGCTGCACCGTCGGAGGTTCCGTTGTATGTCTCGTAGATGTACTGCAGCTGGTGTGCTCCAAGGGACCAGTCTTCTTTTGCCATGGAGATCGGATTCTTCATTCCGTTGTCCCGCAGGCTCTGGAGAAGTGCTGCGAAATCGTCCCGGGTTTTGATATCGGATGGATCGAACTCGGTACCTAAGGTATCTTCAATCACGCTCTTGTTGTAGATAATACCGCGGCCCTCGATACAGAGCGGGAAGCTGTAAACCTTTCCGTTGATTTTGGTCAGGTACTCTTCTGCCTCGCCGGTCCATGCTTCATTGCTTAAGTCGGCTGCTTTTTCTTCTGCCAGTGCAATGACATCGGTCGTATCCAGAATGGAAAGTGTCGGCGGGTTTCCGGAGTTGTAGAGGCTGACTACTTTGGTATAAGGAGAATCGCCGTCTGTTACCGGCATGATCTCAATATGTACGCCTGCTTTCTCCTCGAACACTTTTGCAATCTCTTCCAGTGCTGTCTGGATTTCTGCTTTTGTGTTCATGATGACGATACTCGTTCCGGAAAGCGACGTATCGTACTGGAAGGTATCGGTGGTCATGTCGATCGGCACTTCTTCTTTTACTGCGTTCGGGTCATCCGGATCGCTTGCGAAGCCGAAGGTGCATCCGGTCAGTGCAGAAGTAAGAAGCACGCCAGACATTCCAAGAGCTGCCGCCCTGGCACTAAATTTCTTTCTCATCACAATTCCTCCTGTTATCTCTGGACAGCTGGTCCTGTCCTTCGTTTTGTGTAACCGGTCAAGTAACCGGTTACTTTCATTGTCTTTATCATAGCATTGACAGTGGGTTTCGTCAATATTTTCTTTACTTTTCGTGATTTTCCATAATTTTGTTTTTGGCTTTTGTGGAACTTTTACAAAACCGGTTACTTAACCGATTCCCGCTTGTTCCGGCGGGCGAGAAATGTTATACTATCTTCATATATTATTTGTTTTTTTCTGAAAGCTTACATGATTCACGCAACACTTTTGAAGGGAAGGACACTTGAACTTATGGCACGAAAAAAAAATGTAACCTTTAATGATATTGCACAGTACACGCATTTTTCCAAAACAACCATTTCCCGGTATTTCAACAACCCGGATTCCCTGACACCGGAAAATCAGCAGATCATTTCCGATGCACTGGATAAACTGAACTATAAAGAAAACAAAGTGGCAAAAATTCTCGCGAACGGACAGACCGAATTTGTCGGCGTCCTGATCCCGAGCCTCTCCATGAACTACTATTCCGAGATGCTGAATCAGATTCTTGCTTCTTATGAGAAATATGGCTATAAATTCCTCGTCTTCGCCGGAAACGGCCACGACGAGACGGAGCACCGCTACATTCAGGAGCTGATGTCGTACAAAATCGAGGGCCTCATCGTCCTCTCCCATACACTCTCCTCCCGCGAACTCTCCGATCTGCAGATCCCGGTCGTTGCAATTGAGCGCGAAGACCAGTTCGTCAGCAGTGTCAATACAGACAACTACCTCGGCGCGTACGAAGCGACTTCGCTTCTGATTCATAACCACTGTGATGTCCTGATTCATCTGAACTCACCGACCAAAGAAAATGTTCCTGCCTACCGCCGTCTCGCCGGTTTCCAGGATGCCTGTGTAAAGGCCGGTGTACCGCACAAGGTTATCATTCGGGATTTTGGACTCTCTTATCAGGAAGCCTCAGCACCGCTGCAGGAAATCTTTGACAACATCGAACAAAAATATGCCGGTCAGAAAAAGGGCATCTTCCTCTCCAACGATGATCATGCCAATATTCTTTTAAATCTTCTGATCCGCAAATACCATACCCTGCCGGACGATTACGAACTCATCGGCTTCGACGGTGCGCCGATTTCCGAGCAGGCTATCTATCCGATCAGCACTGTCGGCCAGCAGATTGACCAGATTGCAGACGAGGCTGTTTCCCTTCTGGTCTCCCAGATGCAGGAACGGAAAAAACGCCACCCGGTGCCGCTTGCCGAGCCGGTTCACAAGACCGTTCCGCCGCTTCTGATCCGGCGTCAGACGACCACTTGATTTTAAAAGCAGATTTCTATCATAAAAATGTTTTTATCAAAAAAGTGTCATCCACCTGCGGGCTGTGTGCCCTGCAGTTTGTGGATGACACTTTTCTTATCTTCTTACTCTTTTTTAGTTCTGTCCGTAATAAGCATTTGCACCATGTTTACGGTAATAGTGTTTATCCTGCAGCTCCTGCGGTGCCGGCTGGATTCTCGGGTTGATGGTCTCGGCACGGTATGCCATTTTGGCAACCTCTTCGAGGACAACAGCATTGTGAACAGCCTCATGCGCATCTTTGCCCCAGGTGAACGGTCCGTGGTTCTTGCAAAGAACGGCCGGAACGGCTTTTACATCTTTTCCCATCCGTTTGAACTCATTGACGATCAGATGGCCGGTGTTTTCCTCGTATGCCTCGTCAATCTCTTCTTTTGTCAGGCAGCGCAGGCACGGTACTTCACCGTAGATGTAGTCTGCATGGGTTGTTCCGTAGCACGGAATGCTTCTTCCCGCCTGTGCCCAGCTTGTCGCATATGAGGAATGGGTGTGAACAATGCCGCCGATCTCCGGAAATGCTTTGTACAGCTCCAGATGGGTCGGGGTGTCAGAAGACGGACGGTAGCGTCCTTCTACTTTGTTTCCGTTCAGATCCATGACAACCATATCGTCCGGTGTCAGCAGGTCGTAATCCACGCCGCTTGGTTTGATGACGAACAGACCGCTTTCCCGGTCAATCTCGCTGACATTTCCCCAGGTAAAGGTAACCAGTCCGTATTTTGGAAGAAGCATGTTGGCTTCGTATACTCTTTTTTTCAGTTCTTCTAACATTGTGTTGTCCTTTCTGTCTTTCCCAAACGATGGTTCATTTTAAGCTCTCTACTGCTGCACGCTCAATCGGCAGGCCTTTTTTGTAGCGCTCGGTGAATACTTCAAATCCAGCGACGTCTGCCGGGTCCGGATCCATCTTGGTTCCGGCATTTCCTGCGAAGACTTTTGCATCGAGGTAATCCTCGAGTGTTTCATTCTCTTCTTTGTTGATCATATAAGAAGCCAGCAGCGCGATGCCCCAGGCTCCGCCCTCTCCTGCTGTCTCCATGACGGAAACCGGTGCGTCGATGGCACCTGCGAGGATCTTCTGGCCGACACCTTTTGTCTTGAAGAGACCGCCGTGGCCGAGAATCTGGTCGACCTGCACATGCTCCTCTTTCATCAGGATATCAAGGCCGACTTTCAGGGCGCCAAGGGAAGTAAATAGGTTGACTCTCATAAAGTTTGCCAGATTGAATTTCGCATCCGGAGTACGTGCGAAGACAGGACGGCCCTCGTTGAAGCCGGTTACGTGCTCGCCGGAGAAGTAGTTGTAGGCAAGGAGTCCGCCGCAGTCTGCGTCGCCCTCCAGGGCTTTGTTGTACAGCTTGCCGAACAGATCATTCGTGCTGATTTCCATGCCGAAGGTCTGCGCAAATTCACGGAAGAGATTGACCCATGCATTCAGATCAGAAGTACAGTTCTGGCAGTGCACCATGGCAACTGGATGACCGGACGGGGTTGTTACCATATCGATCTCCGGGTATACTTTGGAGAGGTTCTTCTCCAGAACGATCATAGCAAAAACGGAAGTTCCGGCAGACACGTTTCCGGTTCTGACGCGGACGCTGTTTGTTGCTGCCATACCTGTTCCGGCATCTCCCTCCGGCGGGCAGAGCGGAATGCCTGCTTCCAGATTTCCGGACATGTCGAGAAGTGCGGCACCTTCTTTTGTCAGAACACCGGCATTGTCACCTGCGGTCAGAACGTGCGGCAGAACATCGAGTGCTTTCCATGAATATGCTTTGTCTGCGACTGCCTCGTCAAATTTGGCGATCATGTCGGCAAAGTAAGTGTTGGTTTCAGAATCGATTGGAAAGATTCCAGATGCCTCGCCGACACCAACGACACGCTCGCCGGTCATTTTCCACTGAATGTATCCGGCAAGGGTTGTCACGTAGTCGATATCTGCCACATGCGGCTCACCGTTTAAGATTGCCTGATACAGATGGGCGATAGTCCATCTCTGCGGGATGTGGAATCCGAAAAGATCGGTCAGCTTCTCGCTTGCTTCTTCTGTGATATTGTTTCTCCAGGTGCGGAACGGTACGAGGAGGTTTCCTGCTTTGTCAAATGCCATATAGCCGTGCATCATAGCACTGAATCCGATGGCTCCGACGCGGGTCAGGGTGATGTCGTATTTTTCTCTGACATCAGCTGCCATTTTGGTATAGGCATCCTGCAGGCCCGTCCAGATGTCCTCGAGGGTGTAGGTCCACACGCCGTTGTCGTAGCGGTTTTCCCACTCGTGATCTCCGGATGCAATCGGGGCGTTGTCTGCGCCGATCAGGACGGCTTTGATTCTGGTTGAGCCGAACTCAATACCAAGTGCTGTTTTCTGTTCGAGGATTGCTGTTTTTGCATCCATTCCCATTGTTTTTTCCTCCCTTGGGTTCTTTTCTATTTTTTCGTCTCTGTTGACAGATTTTTTCCTGCGGTGGATCCTCTTACGATGAGTTCCGGGGAAATCAGGCGTTTGACGCTGCTTTCTTCTTCCGGGACTTTTCTGATTTTTTCGAGAATGAGCTCTGCTGCCATCTCACCGAGTTTTTCCTGCGGATGGGCAATGGTCGTGATCCCGATCGGACTGCTCTGGCCGATCAGCGAGTTGTCGTATCCGGTGACGGCGATGTTTTTTGAATTATGACGCTGGATTACGCGCTCGGAGCAAAAGGTTCCTTTGCCGTGCTGGGCGGTGATGTAGCCTTCATTTTCGAGAAGAGCGAGGGCCTTTCGGACGGTGTGGCGTGAGAGGGCGTATTCCCGGGTCAGTTCGTTTTCGGATGGAAGCTTCTGGCCGGGTTTTATGGTTCCGGAGAGAATCTGCTCTTTTAGGGCTTCCATCAGGGTGTAGTATTTGGCTTTGCCGGTGGTTGGTTCCATGTGATTGGTGATTCCCCTTTCTGGAATTTATAATACAACTTGTACGGTTGTTGTAACAAGTTGTATTTTTGTTGTGGGAAAGGGACGCTCAGGAGTATCGGGAGAGCGGGTGGGTCCAATACCTTAATGAGTGGACGGGAACACTTTCTTGCGGATGGCCTCTTCGTAGACGGTGCATTCTTGAGGACAGTGCATTCGCGGGACGGGGTCACCTTTTAGGAAGTGGTAGCGGATGTAATAGAGGGTATCGTCTTCGCCGCGTTCCGAGAGCATGCGCAGCAGAAATTCGAGCTGCGAGAGTGTCTCGGGATGGACGAACCAGAGGTGGCCGATTCCTTTTTTGAGATACTGGTACGGCGCCTGATCGGTATAAGCGTCTCCGAGGTAGACGCGGGACGCGCTGATGCGGTCCATAATCATCTCGGCGACGTAACGGCGCGGCATTGGGACACCTTTGATGATGGTGTCACAATTGATACCGTAATCAATCCAGTATTCAAAATGATGTTTGTTGCGCCCTTTATGGTGCATCCAGGATTTTGACATGCCGGTGTCTTCGCGCTCGGCGTTATTGGGACTCCGGTCGCCCTGGTAGTATTTCATGCCGACCAGAAATTCCGTCGGCGAATATTTCGAGAGGTCGTGGGTCAGTCCCTGCCAGTACAGTCCTATTTTAAAGCAGTACCGCATGACCCACATTTTGTGTGTGGTAATGGTTTTAAAGTGCTGCCATGCTTTCATCATTCTGCCTCTTCTCCTGCTTTCCTGTTAAAATTATGATACTGCGCGGCGGCACGATGACCGTTTTTGCGCTGACTTTTTTCTGATTTTCTTCTGTCAGGAAGACTTCCGGTGTGTTGGTGTCGGCCGTCAGATACCAGACCTTCTGTTCCGGGAGGGACGGCAGTGCCAGCTCATGCGGATTCCAGTGCATGTTGTAGGCAATATAAAGATCGTCGTCCTTGTTGCCGTCTTTATCCTGGAAATAGCTTCCGCAGTACATGACGCCGATAAAACGGCATGTGTTTTCCATCTGGGAGAACCAGGCTCTCTGGCTGTGGAAGGACATATCCGGGCAGCCGTAGGATTTGTAGTCGATGAGGCGCGGCTCGCGTTCGCCGTGCAGCGCCGGATGCGCCTTCCGGAAGGCGATTGCTGCTTTTACAAAGGCGGCAAACTCCGGATTCCGGGCGGCTGCTTTCCAGTCGATCCAGCCGGTTTTGTTGTCCTGGCACCAGGCGTTGTTGTTGCCCTTCTGGCTGTTGCCGAATTCATCGCCGCCGTAAATCAGCGGTGTTCCCTGGCTTGTCATCAGCATGAGAACGGCATTTTTCAGCTGGCGGAGACGCAGCGCGCGCACAGCCGGTTTCCGGGTCACGCCTTCTGCGCCGCAGTTCCAGGTCAGGTTTTCGTTGGAACCATCCATATTGTCTTCGCCGTTGTCCAGATTGTGTTTCTGTTCGTAGGAAACGCTGTCATACAGGGTAAAACCGTCGTGATCCGCAAGATAATTGATCACACCGTGTGTCTCCGGGCTTCTTCTCAGATAATAGGTGAAGTCGGAAAGGCTGCCCTCATCGCCTTTTAAGAAGCGGCGGATATGGTACTGGTAGCCCTGATTGTGTTCCCCTAAATTCCGGAACCAAGGGCGTTTTCCCTGATAGATCCGTTCGCCGTCAAAACCGAGAAAAATCAGTTTCGTCTTCCGAAGGAGTGCATCTTTGGACGCTTCTTCTGCCAGCGATGCATCGCCGACCAGATGGAAACCGTCGATCTGATAGCGGAGCTGCCAGTGGTGCAGAACCTGCAGGACAAAACCAGAAGGCGTTCCCGGGGCAAAACAGAATTCCATCAGGCATTCGATACCATTCTCATGCAGGGCATCGACCATCTCTGCGAACTCTGCGACGGCATCTGCGGATGCAGCATACGAAGCTTTCGGAGCAAAATACAGGGCCTTTGTGCCGTATCCCCAATAATTCACGCGCTTCTCTTCCACCGGCGCCGGATATACATAGGCCGGCTCCGTAAGGGAGGTCCACTCAAAAAACTCATAGGACGGCATCAACTCTACTGCATTGATACCGAGTTCTTTTAAGTATGGAATTTTTTCGATCACGCCGCGGAACGTTCCCTTGTTCTTTACACGGGAGCTTCCGTCTTTGGTGAAACCGCGCACATGGAGCTTATACAGAATCGTCTCCTCATACGGCCGGTGCAGTGAGGTGGTGCGCATTACCGGGTACTCCGGGAGAAGGCAGCAGCAGGCGCCCTCTTCTTTTTCCATCGGTGCACCGAAGGTTTCTCTTCCTTCTACTGCTCCCGCATATGGATCCAAGCAGAAAGCTTCGTCCATCCGGTAGGCATACGAAAACTTTCCTACCGTCAGGCCTGTGATTTCCACGGAACTGATCACGCCAGTGCGCTCCTCTTCCGGAAGCGGCACGGTAAGAAACGGTTTCTGGTGACCTTTCCGGTACAGCAGAAGCTCTGCTTTTTTTCCATCTGATACTTCTACGGCAAAATTGTATCCGTCTTTCGTCGCCGATGCGCCCATTTTCTCCGGATTTCCCGGTAAAATTCGATATTTTCCTCTGTTTTTTGTCTGTATCATAATTCCCGCCCTTATTTTTTATAATTTGTTGCAATTGTCATACTATTAATGTAAATCATTTGAATAAAATTGTCAATTGACCAATGTTACCAATTGTTATACCTCTAAATCCAGTTCCACCGGGCAATGGTCGGAACCGAGAATTTCGGTATGGATTTTGGCATCTGCAACTGCATCTTTTAAGGACTCTGATACCATAAAGTAATCAAGCCGCCATCCTGCATTCCGCTGGCGTGCCTGGAAGCGGTATGACCACCAGGAATACGTCACGGTGTCCGGATACAGCATACGGAAGGAATCAACAAAGCCTTTTTCTTTGATCACAGCAAATTTTTCGCGCTCCTCTTTCGTAAAGCCGGCGTTTTTCTCATTTGCCTTTGCATTTTTGATATCCATCTCGGTCGCTGCGACGTTCAGATCTCCGCAGAAAATCACCGGTTTTTCCTGCTCCAGTCCTTTTAAGTAAGAAAGAAACGCATCCTCCCACTCCATCCGGTAGGCAAGGCGTTTTAATTCATCCTGCGAATTCGGTGTGTAGACGGTTACAACAAAGTATTCCGGAAACTCTGCCGTGATCACACGGCCTTCCATATCATGTTCTTCGATTCCGATACCATAGCGAACAGAAATCGGCTCCTCTTTGGTAAACAGGGCCGTGCCGGAATATCCTTTCTTTTCCGCATAATTCCAATACTGATGATAGCCGGGCAGCTCAAGGTCGATCTGTCCTTCCTGCAGCTTTGTCTCCTGCAGGCAGAAAATATCGGCATCTGCCGCCTCAAAGTATTCCTGAAAACCTTTTTTCATGCAGGCTCTCAGTCCATTTACGTTCCAGGATATCATTTTTTTCATACGCAATTCATCTCCTTTTCCTGACAGTCTGTTCTCTGCGGTTTCTGTTGCAAAACGCTGGGAACCGACTTCCGTTTTCTTTTATTCCTCTTTCAGAACATACAGCACTTCCAGCGACGCATCCGACGGTCCGTGAAATTCGCAGCCGTCTGCTTTATACTGGCGCATCAGTTCCAACATTTCTCTGCTGTACCGCTCGCCCGGGCAGATGAGCGGGATTCCCGGCGGATATGGGGCTGCCATCTCGGCTGCAATTCGTCCTTCCGCTTCTGCAAACGGAACGGCTTCCTTCTCCGCAAAATATGCCTCGCGCGGTGTCTTTACCATCTCCGGCAGGCTGCGGAACAGCCACTGCTTTTCTGTAAACTTCGTCCGCCCCGTCGTTTTCCCGCTCTCTGCTGCCGAAATTCCTGCCAGCGCATCGATCAGCCGTGTGATATCTTCCTCGCTGTTTGCCCAGGTAATAACGCAGACCACGTTCTCCTCGTCGGCAAGCTCTGTACTGACGCGGTATTCCTCGTACAGACGCACCTGCAGATCGTAGCCGGAAATACCAAGTTCTCTTGCCGAGAATACAAGACGCGTCGGGTCGATCTTCCATACGCCGCACGTTCCTTCCATCTCAGTCCCAAGAGCTTCGATTCCTTTGATCTTTGCAAGCTCCTGCCGCGCCCTCTGGCCGAGTTCCAGCGCGCGTTCCATTCGCTCTTTTCCGTGCAGCGCCATCCCGCGCCGCGCCGCATCGAGGGATGCCATCAGAAGGTAGGACGGCGATGTACTCTGTACCATCTGCAGATTGGCGGCCACTCTTGCCTCATCGAGACGGCCAGAACCGAGTGATAAGAAGGAGCTCTGTGTAAAGGAACCCGCCGTTTTGTGGATACTCTGCGCGCAGGCATCCGCACCACTTTCCAGTGCGCCGAGAGGAAGCTGTTCGGAAAAATAGAGGTGCGATCCATGTGCTTCATCGACAAGAAGCGCTGCGTTGTGGCAGTGACAGATTTCTGCGATCGCCTGCAGATCACTGCAAAGACCGTAGTACGTCGGGCTGACCAGAAGTACGGCTTTCGCATCCGGCGTTTCCGCGAAGGCTTTTTCGATCGTCTCCGGCGTTACGCCGCCCCACATCTGCCATTTCGTGCTGTACTCCGGCATCACATAAACCGGTGTGGCTCCGCTTAAAATCAGGCCCATCAGCACCGATTTGTGCACGTTTCGCGGAACAATGATTTTTTCGCCCTCTTTCACAGACGAAAGCACCATCGCCTCGTTGCCGCATGTTGTGCCGTTGACAAGAAAAAAAGTTTTTTTTGCCTTCCACGTTTCCGCCGCCAGTTTCTGCGCCTCTGCAATCACGCCCTCCGCGTGATGCAGATCGTCAAGCCCTTCTGCCTCCGAGAGGTCATACGCCGCAAGCGACGCTCCGTTTAACGTCTCATCCAGCCCGCGCTCAAACCGGTGTCCCGGAATACGGAAATAGGCCGGTGCTTCCTCCCGGAACTGTTGTAACGCCTCCACAAGAGGCATTCGATTCTGATCCATTCTGCTTTGTTTCCTTTCAAACGATTTCTGAATCTTTTTCTGAAGCGAAAGAATCCTCCCCGCACCGCTGTGCGGGAAGGACCCCCTTATCTGCATTTTTCTGTTTTATATGGTTTATTCTACCGGAGTAGTCCAGCCATATTTATCTTCCAGTTTACCCCACTGGATACCGGTCAGGGTATCGTACAGTTTCTGGGTCAGCTCACCGATCTTGAAGTCATTTACAACAACAGAATCGTCCTTGTATACAAATTCACCAACCGGAGATACAACTGCTGCTGTACCAGTACCAAATGCTTCTTCCAGTGTGCCGTCATGACCTGCTTTCATCAGATCGTCAACCGACAGATGTGTTTCGTTTACTTTATATCCCCAGTCTCTTAAGATATGGATCAGGGAATCACGGGTTACGCCCGGAAGTACGGTTCCTTCCAGCGGTGCGGTGTAGATTTCGCCGGCGATCTTGAACATGATGTTCATGGTTCCAACTTCCTCTACATATTTACGATGTACGCCGTCCAGCCACAGAACCTGGGTGCATCCCATCTTCTCTGCTTTTACCTGGCCTGCGATGGAGCTTGCATAGTTACCGCCGCATTTTGTGAAGCCTGTGCCGCCTTTGACTGCACGGACATATTCATCCTCAACCAGGATCTTAACCGGGTTGATGCCCTCTGCATAGTATGCTCCAACCGGAGTGGTGATGATAACGAATTTGTAGGATTTTGCCATATGTACGCCAAGGCTTGCCTCAGTAGCGAACATGAACGGACGGATGTAAAGAGATGTACCTGGCTCAGACGGTACCCAGTCTTCCTGTGCTTTAACCAGTGCTTTGACAGCTTCTACAAACATCTCCTCCGGTACACCCGGCATGCAGAGTCTTTCGTTGGATTTGATCATACGGCGTGCGTTCATTTCCGGACGGAACAGCTGGATTTTTCCTTCTGCTGTTCTGTATGCTTTCATACCCTCGAAAGTTTCCTGTGCATAGTGAAGTACCATGGTTGCCGGATCCATCGGGATTCCGCCGTACGGTACGATTGCTGCGTCATGCCATCCCTGCTCTTTATCCCAGTCCATGACAAACATATAGTCTGTAAAGTGTTTTCCGAATCCAAGGTTTTTCTGATCCGGTTTTTCCTGTAAATGCTCTCTTTTTTCAAATCTGATATCCATTTTTTGCCTCCCCGGCAGTTGAGGATAAGTTTGTTCAGCTGCCTGTATATTTAGATTCAATAGTGATAGTATAAGGCTGTACCTGAAAACAGTCAAGAGAAAATACGACTAAATTTTCATTTTTTCTTTCTTATTTATTGTATCTTTTCCGTATTTTCCTGTATCAGCCGCATTTTTTCTTCTTTCCCGGCACAGCCATTGTGTTTTTTTCTATTATCTGTTAGAATGGCAGACAAGAACCTGATAAGACTTGAACACGAAAAAGGAAGGTAATACAAATGAGTGAAGAATTATTCAACAGCGCATCCTGCAGCGGAGACTGCACAAGCTGCGGCAGCGACTGCCAGGATCTGGATCAGCCGACTGTTACCCTGACACTGGACGACGATACCGAAGTAAAATGTGCCGTACTGACCATTTTCCCAGCTCCGAACCAGAAAGAGTACATCGCTCTTCTGCCGCTCGATGAAAACGGCGAGAACGAAGACGGCGAAGTTTATCTGTATCGTTACTACGAAGAGAACGGCCAGCCGAACCTCGACAACATCGATTCCGATGAAGAGTACGAAATTGCAGCAGACGCATTCGACGAGCTGATGGATACCGAGCAGTTCAACGAGATGGAAGAAAATTCCACCGAAGAGTAAGAATCACAGACTTTGAAACGATTGCAGAACCCGGCGGGAGACCTTATTTTCCTGCCGGGTTTTTCTCTCTTTTTCTCTCAAATTCCCATTATTTCTTATTTGTACAGCTTTTCTGCATCTCTCTTTAAGATCTGTTTCTATTCTTTTACAGACGTATAATATATGTGAGTAGCAATTTTCATGCCGCTACATTACATAGGAATACGAGGTATCTTTTTATGAGAGATAAAGATGTGATACAGCACATTCAGGATTTATGCCGCGAGCGCTCCTGGACTTATTACCGCCTTGCAAAAGAGGCAGACATTCCCTATTCTACCTTAAACAATATGGTAAACCGCACCAATATTCCAACCATCCCTACCCTGCAGAAGCTCTGCGACGCTTTCGGCATCACACTTGCCGATTTCTTTCTCGACGAGCCGGATGCCCTGCAGCTTACCGAAGGACAACAGGAAATCATTACGCTTTACAATAATCTTTCGCTGGAGAAAAAGAAAATCTTAAAGGCTTATATGAAAGGTCTTCTGATGGAAGTCTGACTTTTCCGGCATCATAAGTATCACAGATAAAGAAAGTTCCGTTTTTTGTTTTTCTGAAACAGAGGCGGAACTTTTTTTCTGTCGATAAACTTTTCTTAAATTTTTCTAAAGCCCGGGACTTTTCCCGTATTTCGTTGTAGAATAAAGGACAACTGTTCACATATTAATCACAGAAGGAGTTACCCTTTTATGCTACAGATTCAGCATATCAAAAAAGAATACCGGACCGGGACGCTGGTACAGAAAGCGCTCGACGATGTGTCCTTAAATTTGCGCGACAACGAGTTTGTCGCTATTTTAGGGCCGAGCGGTTCCGGAAAGACGACGCTTCTGAATATCATCGGCGGCCTCGACCGCTACGACAGCGGCGATCTGATCATCAACGGCATTTCCACGAAAAAGTATAAGGACCGCGACTGGGATTCCTACCGGAACCACACGATCGGCTTTGTCTTCCAGAGCTACAACCTGATCACGCACCAGACCGTCCTTGCAAACGTAGAGCTGGCGCTTACCATTTCCGGTGTTTCCAAAGAAGTGCGGCGCAAAAAAGCAATCGCGGCACTTGAAAAGGTCGGTCTTGGAAAACAGCTCCACAAGCGGCCGAGCCAGATGTCCGGCGGTCAGATGCAGCGTGTCGCCATCGCCCGCGCTCTTGTCAATGACCCGGAAATTCTGCTTGCCGATGAGCCGACCGGCGCGCTCGATTCCGACACCAGTATTCAGGTCATGGACCTGCTGCAGGAAGTTGCCAAAGAACGCCTTGTCGTCATGGTCACACACAATCCGGAGCTCGCCGAGCTTTACGCCAACCGGATCGTCACCCTGCGTGACGGTGTGATCTGCTCCGACACGAACCCGTTTGAGCCGGATTCCGAAACCCTGCTTCCTCCCAAGCACAAAAACATGGGTAAATCGTCGATGTCCTTTCTGACGGCGCTCTCCTTAAGTTTTAATAACCTGCGCACCAAGAAAGCGCGGACCTTACTCACCTCGTTTGCCGGCTCGATCGGCATCATCGGCATTGCACTGATTCTGGCACTCTCCTCTGGTGTCAACGAGTATATTCAGAATATGGAAGAGGAAACTCTCTCCGAATATCCGCTTCAGATCCAGAGCACCGGCTTTGACCTCACTTCGATGATGGTCGGCTCACAGAATGCCGGCAAAGACGCAAAAGATTCCGGCAAAAAGAATGAAATCAAAGTCCAGGAAGTCGTGACCAACATGTTCTCCACCATGAACTCCAACGATCTCGCTTCCCTGAAAAAGTACCTTGACGGCGGTGCGGACGGCATTTCCGACTACACAAATGCCATCGAATATTCCTACTCCGTCACGCCGCAGATCTACCGCGAAGACGGCGATTCCATCCGCCAGGTGCACCCGGACCAGTCGTTCCGCTCGCTCGGCCTTGGCGCAAGCTCCAACAGCATCATGTCATCCATGATGAGCACCAACGTCTTTTACGAGATGCCGGACACCGCTTCCCTGTACGAGAACCAGTACGACTTAAAAGCCGGACACTGGCCGGAAAACTATAACGAATGTGTGCTTGTCCTCACTTCCGACGGCGGAATGAGTGATTTTCTGCTCTACACCCTGGGGCTCCGCGATGCACTCGAGCTGGATGAGATGGTCCGCCAGTTTTTAAATGAAGAAACCGTCGAGACCCCTTCCTCCATCGGCACGTATTCCTACGATGATATTCTCGGCACCACGTTCCGTCTTGTGAACAGCGCAGACTGCTACGAATACGACAGTCAGTATCAGGTCTGGAAAGATAAAAGCGACAACGAAGACTATATGAAAAAACTCGTTGCCAACGGCGAAAAGCTCACAATCACCGGTATTGTCCAGCCGTCCCCTGACTCTGCCGCCTCTGCCCTGACCGCCGGCATCAATTACCCGGCATCGCTGACCCGCCACGTTGTGGAGGAAGCAAAGAAATCCGAGATTGTGAAACAGCAGATGGCGGACTCCTCCATCGATGTCTTTACGAATCAGGAATTCGGCACCGTGGATCAGAACAGCGGTCTTGATATGGATTCCTTTATCACTGTCGATGAGGACAAGCTGCAGAACGCTTTCCAGTTCGACGATTCCGCACTCTCCGGTGCTTTTTCCGGTGATTCCATGAACCTTGATTTTTCCAGCGCCTTTGCGGACACCGGAAGCAGCATGGATCTCGCGGGTGCGATTGACCTCAGTCGGATCTCTCTTAATTTCGATGGACTGCCGCAGCTTGATCTTGGCCAGATTTTATCCGGGCTTACTCTCAATGTCAGTGAAGACGGCATGCAGGAACTGGCTTCCAGCCTCATGGAGGGCTATCAGGGCTACGCCTCGGAGCACCCGGAGGCGGATTATTCCCATTTACAGGAGGATTTCGTCTCCTACATCAATTCCACGGAAGCACAGGAAATCCTGCGGCGCCACATCCAGACCATCATTGCAGACGGCGGCGGTGTTTCCATTACACAGGAACAGATCCAGGAACTCATTCAGCGGATCTTCAAAGGGTATCAGGCATACCTGATCAAGATGGGCTACACCGATCCGGAACAGTTTGATGCTTATCTTGCGGAGTATCTGCAAACCGAAGAAGCTGTTCAGATCATCAACGACTGGATTTCCGAGGTGATGCAGAACAACGGCAATATCGAAATTACATCCGACCAGCTCACTGCGCTTGCGACGGAGCTTTCTAACGGTTATCTCGCTTACGTGAAGGAGAACGGCCTGCCGGATCCGACGGAGATGGGCCAGCACTTTATCGCCTACCTGAACACGGCGGACGGCCAGCAGCGGCTGAACAGCGGTATCACAAAAATCGTCGATCTCGACGGACTGCAGTCCCAGGTTTCTTCTGCGCTCACAAACTACATGGCAGGCGTTATGGGAAGCTACTCCGCTTCTGTCGCCTCGGTTCTGCAGACACAGATCACTTCCGCGATGGAACAGATGATGACGCAGATGGCCTCTGCAATTCAGTCCGAGATGGAGCGCGCCATGACGCAGGTCGGTAATTCTCTGCAGGATTCGATGGGCGATGCCATGAAGATTGACACCGATGCCTTTGCAAGTGCCTTCCAGATGAATATGACTGAGGATGATATGAAGGAGCTCTTCGCTTCTCTTAGTTCTTCCGGCTCTTCCACCTATGAGGGCAATCTGCAGAAACTGGGCTACGCTGATTTTGACGAACCCTCTTCGATCAGCATTTACCCGAAAAACTTTGAGAGCAAGGAACACGTTGCCTCCATCCTCGACGGCTACAATGACACGATGGAAAAAGAAGGCAAAAACGAGCAGGTAATCTCGTACACCGATGTGGTCGGCACTCTGATGTCCTCCGTCACGGATATCGTCAACATCATCAGCTACGTGCTGATCGCTTTTGTCGGCATTTCCCTTGTGGTTTCCTCGATTATGATCGGCGTCATCACCTATATCAGTGTTCTGGAACGTAAGAAAGAGATCGGTATCCTGCGCGCGATCGGTGCTTCGAAACGCAATATTTCGCAGGTCTTCAATGCCGAAACCTTCATCATCGGACTCTGTGCAGGACTGATCGGCATCGGGCTCTCGCTGCTTCTGATGATTCCGGGCAACCTTCTGATCCACCATCTGGCGGATACGACGAAGGTCAGTGCTTCTCTTCCACTCGTCCCGGCGCTTGTTCTGATTGCACTCAGCGTCGTTCTGACCCTGATCGGCGGTCTGATTCCGTCGAAGAAAGCGGCAAAAAGCGATCCGGTTACGGCACTCCGGACAGAATAATCTGATCCTTAAAACACACTTTGCAAGTACGCAAAAAGCGGCCGGCAGAGGCTTTTCAAAAGTCCCGCCGGCCGCTTTTTTCTATCTTAAACTTTTATTTTTCTTCCAGAGAAAATCCATGCTCTGTCCGCACCAGTGTCGTCTCATAAAAGGTCTTTGCGAACTGCACCAGATAAGCAGTATCTTTGGCACCTGCCGTCTCATACGGGGAATGCATCGCAAGCTGAGCCATTCCGATATCCACGCTTGTTACCGAGACAAGAGAGTTCAGAATTGCGCCGAGCGTGCTTCCGCCCGGAATGTCAGCGTGGTTTGCGAATACCTGGCACGGTACGCCGGCCTTCTCGCAAATCATCTTTGTTACGGCTTCCGAAACAGCATCGGTCGTGTATTTCTGGTTTGCACTCTGTTTGATGACAACGCCGCCGTTCATGTAGACGCGGCTCTTCGGATCGTATTTCTCCGCATGCGCCGGGTGGAAGGCATGTGCATTGTCAGCAGAAACAAGGAAGCTTCCCGCAAGATCTCTGTGATATGCAATCGTGTCTTTTCCACAGGCTGCATTGATATGCTGCAGTGTCTCTGTCAGGAACGAAGAATCCGCACCCTGCTTTGTGAGGCTTCCTACCTCCTCATTGTCAAAGATTGCGCAGACATTGACCTGGCCTGTTGCCTTTGCAGCAAGAAAGCCCTTTAAGGAGCCAAACGCGCTCTGCAGGTCATCCAGACGCCCACTGGATAAAAACTCTTTTCCGGCACCCCAGATGGATCCTTCCACTCGGTTATACAGATAAAGCTCCATGGAGAGAATATCCTCTTTTGCGGTATCCGGCAGAAACAGCTCATAAAAATGATCTTTCGCTGTCTCATCACCGAGAATCGGGAGCATGTCGGTCTGCACACTGTATTTGATTCCGTTGTTGATGTCACGATTCAGATGAATCGGCAGATTCGGGATCGTCACCAGATCTCGTCCGGCATCAACCAGCACGGATTTCACGCTGTTTCCGTCACGTACCACCATGCGGCCCGCCAGGGAAAGCGGACGGTCAAACCATGGGGAACGGATCATTCCGCCGTAGCCCTCCACGTTCAGGCGGGTGTAATGACCATCCGTCACGAATGGGTCCTCTCCCTTTACTTTAAACGTCGGACAGTCGCTGTGGCTTGCGATGATCTGGTAGCTGGAAAATGCGCTCTCAGGGATCTGGAACGCAATCACCGAGGATTCATTTCTCGTCACATAATATTTTCCGCCCGGAACGAGACTCCATTCTTTTGTCTCCTCCAGTTTTGTATATCCATTTTCGTTCAGCAGATCGCCGGCTTCTTTTACCACATGAAACGGGCTTTTGCACCGCATGATAAAATCGAGCAGCTCCTGCGCTGTATTCAGGTATTCCATAGTTTTTCTCCTTTGCATATATTCAAACGCTTCTTCTATTTTATAAAATCCCGCTGTCTTTTTCAAGACCCAAAAACCTGTGGGAACTTACTGTATCACTCGCAATCATCATTTCGAAGCGGATATTCGCAATCCGCTTCGCTACTCGCACATAAAACCAGCCGCTGCTTCGCAAAAAAATCCCGCACAGACAGATTTTTATTTTCTGTCGTGCGGGACTTACTTTTTCCGTTTTTTCTGCTATGCGGAAACCTGATTTCCGGTATACAGCTGGTAATATTTTCCTTTCTGTTCCATCAGCTGATCATGGGTACCTCGCTCAATAATTTGTCCCTGCTCAAGAACCATGATACAATCGGCGTTTCGTACGGTGGACAGACGATGTGCGATAACAAAGGTTGTTCTTCCACTCATCAGCTTATCCATACCATCCTGAACAATGCGCTCGGTACGGGTATCGATGGAGCTTGTCGCCTCATCGAGAATCAGTACCGGCGGATCTGCAATGGCTGCACGCGCGATCGCAAGAAGCTGCCGCTGACCCTGGGACAGATTCGCACCGTCTCCGGTCAGCATTGTGTCATAGCCCTGCGGCAGACGCATAATGAATCCGTGCGCATTCGCCAGTTTTGCTGCTGCTACAACCTCATCCTCCGTCGCATCGAGCTTTCCGAAGGCAATATTTTCTCTTACCGTTCCCGTAAACAGATGTGTATCCTGCAAAACAATGCCAAGCGATCTTCTCAGGTCATCTTTTTTGATCTTTCCAATGTTGATCTCATCGTAACGGATCTTACCTTTCTGAATATCATAGAAGCGGTTGATCAGATTGGTAATGGTTGTCTTTCCGGCTCCGGTAGAACCGACAAACGCGATCTTCTGACCCGGCTCTGCAAACAGCGATACATCGTGCAAAACAATTTTATCCTGATTGTAGCCGAAATCAACATGTTCGAATACCACACGGCCCTGCAGCTCGCGGTAATCCACAGATCCATCTGCCTGGTGCGTATGCTTCCATGCCCATTTTCCGGTACGCTCTTTCGTCTCGGTGAGTTTTCCGTTTTCTTTCTTCGCATTGACAAGCGTTACATACCCCTCGTCCAGCTCCGGCTCTTCATCCATCAGTCGGAAAATACGTTCCGCTCCTGCAAGTGCCATAACAATTGCGTTCAGCTGCTGGCTGACCTGGTTGATCGGCATGTTAAAACTCTTGTTGAAGGTCAGAAAGCTTGCCAGACCACCGAGCGTAAAGCCACCGACGCTGCCAAGGGCAAGTGCACCGCCTACAATTGCACAGACAACATAGCTCATATTTCCAAGCTGTGCATTGATCGGTCCGATAACATTTGCAAACGCATTGGCATTGTAAGCACTCTCATACAGATTGTTATTAATTTCTTTGAATTTTTCGATATTCTCCTCTTCATGACAGAATACCTTGACAACCTTCTGGCCATCCATCATCTCTTCGATAAAGCCGTTGACTTTACCAAGATCCCTCTGCTGTTTTACAAAGAAATTTCCGGAAAATCCGGCCACCTTTTTTGTCACTCCCAGCATGATAGATACCATAACCAGCGTTGTAATCGTCAGCGGGATGTTCAGAATCAGCATACTGACAAAGACACTGACAATCGTGATTGCACTGTTGATGATCTGCGGGATACTCTGACTGATCATCTGACGCAGGGTATCAATATCATTTGTATAAATCGACATGATGTCGCCGTGCGCATGGGTATCAAAATATTTG
The DNA here is from genome assembly GCF_003479105.1 of Blautia sp. AF19-13LB. Lineage (NCBI taxonomy): Bacteria > Bacillati > Bacillota > Clostridia > Lachnospirales > Lachnospiraceae > Blautia > Blautia sp. AF19-13LB. Next base: position 197,638 of record NZ_QUGO01000001.1, on the reverse strand, counting down.
ATCGGCAGCTTTTCCATATTGCCGAACAGATCATTTCTCAGATTCCGCAGGGTTCCCTGGGATACATAAATCATGGTACGGTTCTGAACGAACGCAGCCACAATACCGATTCCGTAAAATCCGGCCACCCGCAAAATTGCGTGGAGCAGCGGGCCAAAATCCGGATCCGGCTGGGTCAGCATCGGCGTGATATAGCCGTCAATCAGCGTTTTCATAAACATCGTTCCCTGTACATTTGCCAGGACATTGACAAAAATCGCAATGACAACAGCGATGCAGTGTACCGTATAATCCTTTAATACATATTTCATAATTCTGGTAAAGATCTTCATCGGATTCTTGACCTGCGGTTTCACCCCTCTTGGAGGTCTTGCTCCCGGCCCCTTTACCTGCTGTACTCTCTCTGCCATTCCTTACTCACCTCTCTTTTCGTCAAAGTCTCCGCCGCCACCGGTCTGAGACTCATATACTTCGCGGTAAATTTCATTGGTTTTCAGTAATTCCTCATGGCTTCCAAAACCATTTACTTTTCCGTTCTCCATGACAATGATGCGGTCTGCGTCCTGCACACTGGAAATACGCTGTGCAATGATCAGCTTTGTCGTTTCAGGGATCTCGGTCAGGAATGCCTTCCGGATTTTCGCGTCGGTTGCGGTATCGACAGCACTTGTACTGTCATCCAGAATCAGCACCTTTGGTTTCTTCAGCAGTGCTCTCGCGATACAGAGGCGCTGTTTCTGCCCGCCGGATACGTTGGATCCGCCCTGCTCGATGTAGGTGTTATAGCCCTCCGGCATCCGATCGATAAATTCATCGGCGCAGGCAAGACGGCAGACACGCTTGCACTCTTCTTCCGAAGCATTTTTATCACCCCATCGGAGGTTGTCGAGAATAGTACCGGAAAACAGCACATTTTTCTGTAAAACAACGGCTACTTCATTTCGCAGCGTTTCCATATCGTAGGAGCGGACATCCTTTCCGCCGACCTTAACGGATCCATCTGTTACATCATACAGACGGCTGATCAGGTTGACAAGACTTGTCTTCGCACTTCCGGTTCCGCCAATAATACCGATTGTCTCACCCGATTGGATGGAAAGATTGATATCCGAAAGAACCGGCTCGCCGGCTCCTTTTTTGTAGTTGAAATAGACATGATCGAAGGTAATGCTTCCATCCGGAATCGAAAAGTCCGGATTCTCCGGATTATCGAGATCACTCTTCTCATTCAGGACTTCTGAAATACGGCGCGCACTTGCAAGGCTCATTGTGATCATAACGAATACCATGGAAAGCATCATAAGGCTCATCAGAATGTTCATGCAATAGGTCAGAAGGCTCATCAGTTCTCCGGTCGAAAGACTGCTTCCGACAATCATTTTGGCGCCGAGCCAGCTGATCAGAAGAATACAGCTGTACACGGTCAGCTGCATCAGCGGTGCATTAAAGGAAAGATTTTCTTCTGCTTTACAGAAAATTTTATAAATATTTTCGGACGCTTTGTGAAATTTTCCTGTCTCATAATCTTCGCGCACATACGCTTTTACCACACGGATTGCGGATACGTTTTCCTGCACACTCGCATTTAATTCATCATATTTTGGAAATGCCTGCTCGAAATATTTGGTTGCAGACCGCATGATCAGAAACAGACACGTTCCAAGAAGAATAACGGCCACCAGATAAATGCTCGCAAGGCGTGCATTGATGTAAAACGACATAATCATTGCAATGATCATACTCGCCGGTGCACGCATGCACATACGAAGGATCATCTGATATGCATTCTGCAGATTCGTCACATCTGTGGTCAGACGGGTGACAAGACCTGCTGTACTGAATTTGTCAATATTGGAAAAAGAATATTCCTGGATATTTTCAAACATGGCCTGACGCAGATTTTTTGCAAATCCGGCAGATGCCTTTGCTCCATATTTTCCGCCCATGATACCTGCAAACAGACCGATGGCTGCTGCCACTACCATGAATGCTCCCACCACGTAAATGTGATGGAGATCGCCTTTTTCTACACCGTTATCGATAATGGATGCCATCATAAGAGGAATGATCATCTCCATGATAACCTCCAGAATCATGAAAATCGGAGTGGCAATGGAGGCTTTTTTAAACTCTTTTACCTGTGCTCCAAGTGTTTTTAACATGATGTCTCTCCTAACATATTTTTTACGTTGTTTTTGACCTGATCGATGACACGGTAGAAAGTGTCAAGATCTTCTTTTGAAATTCCCGCAACCGTCTGTTCTTCCAGCATATCGATCATATCTTTCGTCTTCTCGTGAAGCTCTCTTCCGGTATCGGTCAGCACCAGTTTTTTCAGCCGCGCGTCATAGGGAACGGACTCCCGTTTGATGTAGCCCTTTTTCTCCATGAGCTTTAAAATGTTGGTCACGGTAGAGCGGCAGATCTTAAATTCCGCTTCAATATCTTTCTGGAAAATATCTTTGTGCTCGTTCCTGCACAGATAGCCCAAAATCCACCCGTGCATGGCCGTCAGTTCATCGACGCCCCGCTCTCTGGCGGCTGCCATCAGGTTCCGTGACATCATATTGTCCAGCGTCCGCAGTTCGTGGCCGATTTTTCTTTTTTTACAACACACGCTGCTTTTTTCCTCCTTTCCCCTTTGCTGCCGTCCCCATCTGTTCGTTATAAAACTGTTTGAATAAGGACTGTTCCATAAGCAACTGTTCTATAGATGACTGTTTCATATTAAACAGTTCGCTATAGAACATTCTAGGAGATTTTGTGGGAAATGTCAACCTGTTTGCGTAAAAAAATCGAAAAAAATGCTCCGGATAAAAGTTTTTCACTTTCCGCCCGGAGCATTCCGCTCGTTTATTCTTCGATTTTTCTTCTTAAATAGCTTCCCACCATATGGGAAAAGTTGCGGATATCGCGCGCATACGCGAAATCCTTGCCGAAAATCTTCTGCTCCGCCATAAGCTCCGTCTCCTCGCCTACAAAGACCCCAAGCACCGAGACACCCTGCTGCCTGAGGCGCCGCACCTCAGTTGCCGTGTCATGCAGTGCATAGTCATCCCGGTACGGCTTTGGATTTCTCGCATTCGGCCGGTTCACCAGCACATCGTACGGCTTTCCGTCGCTTAAGAGGATCAGCAGCTTCCGGTCCTCCTGGCGTTTTAAAAGATCCATCCCCGCCGCCTTGACAGCAAGCCCGTCGCGGTTGTTTGAGGATGTGATATACTCAAAAATATTGCTGTTCTTCTCCCGCGGATCGTCGTAATCGCGCATCCGGTGCAGGATCGTGTAATCCCAGAACGTACAGAAGCTCATCACGCGGAACGGGATGTGCAGGCGGCTTAAGGTCTCCGCCAGAATGTACGTCTGCAGTGTCACATTCTCCTGGCGCGGCCGCTGGGAACCGCTCGCATCTACGAGAATATCCACGACAAAATCCAGCGAATTCCGCCGCTGCTCCAGCCGGAACAGATCCGCATTCTGGCTCCGTCCCACCTTCCACATCCGCGCGGGCTGTAAAATTCCGTGGTCTGCATCCGCAAACGACTGATCCTCCTGCAGCAGCATCGCTTTTTTCAGTTCCTGATACAGCAGCGAAATGTTCTGCCGCACCGCGCGGTGCTGGTCGTAATAGGCATGAAGGTTTTTATCCTTCTGCTTCTGCGCGTAGGAGAGCTGATAATACTTTCCGACCGGATTTTTCAGCACACCCTCCGTGTAATAGAGGCTGCAGTCGCTGTGGATGCCGCGGCAGAGCTGGTAATTCCGGCTTTTCTCCTCACTCTCCGAGAGCCACGTTTTTCCGTAATTGCGCTGAATGTACTGATACATCCGTGCCAGCGCTTTCTCATCGACGACAACGACCTTTTTGGTATCGCTTCCCGCTGTTTTTTCTTTCTTCTCTTCCGCCTCTTTTGATGTGAAATTTGTCATATCAAGCGAAACTCGCTCCAGATATGTCTCGAGCCCGTCCTCATACAGCTCTTCCGAAAGGAAATCCTTCCAGGAATACTCGGTGAGCTCCTCGATCGTTACCGCAAGAACCGAGGCAAGATCACCGTGCTTTTTCACAAATGCGGGATCGACGACCTTATTGTACAGCTCGTCCGTCACCCGGATCAGTTCCATTGTATCCGCTGTTTCGGATGCGTGCTTCAGCAGTTTCATCCACTCCCGCGTTTTTCCCGAGTATGAAGGGCTTTTCCCCTCGTCCTCCTCTCTTCTTCCGCGCAGATACTCCAGTTTCAGGCGGCCTGTCTCATTTTGGGATAAAGATTCAAACGAGTGGTCCAGTATTTCCTCCGCTGCTCTCCTTCGAAAGCCCTTGACACCGGGGCGCTCGCTTTCGAGCCGCTTCGATACGGCCTCCTCCGTCACCAGCTGGGCGAGCATCATCAGTTCTCCCTCCGCTGCGCCGCTGTAAACCTTCTTCACCAGATACAGGCTGTAGGCTTCCCGATCAAAGTAACACGAAAAGGCGCCCTGGCGGATTGTGTCGTACAGTACCGTATCCGGCTCCTTCGCATACCGCTCCACATCCGGTTTCAGCTTCAGCGTGTAGTCGCCGCTGACAGTCCAGACGAGATTGCGGATCCGGCTTTCCAGCTCCATCTCATGCGTTTTTAATGTTTCCTCTGTCACCATACGTATTTCCTCTAAAAAATATCCTGCGGCGTCCACTCTTCCGGAATCCGCGTGCGCACGACATCCCGCACGATCTCTTTTTCAAACAGGTCAAAGCATTTATTGACAATGCCGATCTGCACCGCAAGATACGGGGACAGCCCCTGGCGCATCGTGCCGATCGCTCCGAACAGACCGCGGAGGTCGAGCGCGCGCGTGGTGATTTCCGCCTGTTTTGCCTTTTTCTGCAGATCGAGGTAAAGGCCGGCCAGCGCTTCGCGTGCCGCCGGTTTCAGATCCGGGAATTTTGACTGCATCAAATAAAACAGTGTCTCTTCTGTAAGCGGCGGCATGTCAATCACCAGAAAGCGGGACACCAGCGCTTCATTCAGCTCCCTCGTTCCCGCATAGCCGTAATTCATCGTTCCGATCATCCGCGCCGCCGGGTGAAGCGGAATTTTATCGTAGCCCGGCACATCGATGATGCGGCGGTAGTCGAGCGCGGCGTGAAGAACACTGACCGCATCGTTTTTCGCCATGTTGATCTCATCGAGAATACCAAAACCGCCTTCCTCTGCACAGCGGTAAATGCTGCCTTTCCGGAGTGTGACCTCCTGGTTCTGGAACGTATCTGTTCCGATCAGCTCGGCGCTTCCTGTGTTTACATGGAAGGAAACGTTGTACGTCGGTCTTCCGAAAACATACGCCAGTGTCTCTGCCAGCACGTTTTTTCCCGTTGCCTTCTCGCCGGTCAGCAGCAGATTTTCGCCCTGCAGCAGCGCGGCAATTGCCATCTCCAGAATCTCTTTTCCGAAAAACGGGATTTCCGGCGTGCTCATGCGGTTCTCTAAGCCCTCCGCCACCGGATAGCTCTCGCGGAATTTCCGCACACTCTCAATTAACGCCCCGCTTACGCCCTGTTCCTGTAAAAATGAATCGTTCATCTTCTATTTTTTAATCCTCTCTGTCGTTAAAATATCGCTTTGCTTCTCTATAGTATACGGGATCCGGCCGCTTTCTGCAAGGTCGGACTTTGGCTCACTGCCCGCACAAAAAGACACCGGAAAACAGGTTTTCGTCCCATTTTCCGGTGTCTTGCTTCTATTTTATCTTCGATTCATCGATCGCATTATCCGCGGATTCCGAAAAGAATCTCCTCTGTGGAAGCTTTTGCCTCCTCGTCCAGGTTCTCTTTCTTATAGTTCTCATATCTCTGTTTGTGATGCGGATTCTCTGCCCACAGCTCGTCTGCGGCTTTTTTCCACTCAGCAGCATACAGATCACATTTTCCGCACAGATGCTCTGCGCTCTCCGGAGACTGCAGGTCGGTTGACTTCGCGCCGGTCTTCTCTACCATCTCACGCAGCAGTTCCGGATTTTCGAGCATCGGACATGGACGCAGGTGGTTGCGGTTGAACGGCTGTCCATCGCGGTATGCCTGGAACAGCGGCTGCTGCAGTGCTTCGATCAGGGAAACTTCGTTGATGTTGGCGCCGGAGTAATGGATGAAAACACACGGCTCCACATCGCCGTTTGCATTGATATGGCAGTAGTTTCTTCCTCCTGCGATACAGCCTCCGACAAACTCACCGTCGTTCTGGAAGTCCATAACAAAGATCTGTTTGTCACTCTTATCGGAACGGATCTCACGCAGTCTGTGATAGATATATTTTCTCTGCTCAACCGTCGGCATCAGCTCCGGTGCAGCGTCCATGCCGACCGGCATGAAGTGGAAATACCAGCTGTAACGGCATCCGTGCTCGATCAAAAGATCCAGGAACTCGTCACTTGTAACGGTCTCGAGGTTTGCTCTTGTGTAGCAGATGGAAGTACCAAAAAGCAGACCGTGTTTTTTCATCAGATCCATGGCTGCCAGAACTTTATCGAAAATACCCTCGCCGCGGCGTCCGTCGTTGACCTCCTCGAAGCCTTCCAGAGACAGGGAGAAGGAGATATTGCCGAGCTTCTGAACCGCCTCACAGAACTCCTCGTCGATCAGGGTTCCATTGGTGAAGCAGTGGAATTCACAGTCATGATGCTCTTCTGCCAGACGCAGGATGTCTTTTTTGCGCACAAGCGGTTCACCGCCGGTGAACATGTAGAAGTAGGTTCCCAGCTCTTTTCCCTGGCTTATGATATCAGAAAGTTTCTCATAGGAAAGATTCAGCTTGTGGCCGTATTCTGCTGCCCAGCATCCGGTGCAGTGCAGGTTACAGGCACTTGTCGGGTCCATCAGCATCGTCCATGGGATGTTGCAGTTGTATTTTTCACGGTTCATACGGATCTGTTTCGTTCCGACGAAAGCTGCCTGGAATCCCAGGTTCAAAGCAGTCATTTTGATCACCTGCGGATCCAGCTCGTCCAGTCCGCGGTTGACATACTGTACCCATTTGTTGTCCGGATTCTGCAGCATGGTGCGGATATTGTCGAACGTTTTCTCCGCAAACATATTTCCGGTAAATTTCTGTACAAAATCCGTCAGATTCAGCAGTGCTTTTGTTCTGTCATCTCCGTGGTTCACATATTTTAAAACACCATCGATCGCAGCGCCTGCAGCGGCTCTTTCTACTTTCATTTTTGCATCCATTGTTCACGATCTCCTTTGTAATAGTTTAATATTTTCGCCCGGAATTGATCTGGTTTTGAATACCACATCCTGGCTTTTTCTCATTATATTCTCCATATTTGGAAAATACAACCCAAAATTCCCTCGTTTTGGACATATCAAAAAAAGTGTCCCACGCGGGAACACTTTTTCCTGTTTTTCTCTTTCTGTTATGTTTCACATTGCATTTTCGGATTCACACAGGGCATTTCCTAATTTTCGATCAGAACCGCACGGATCGGGCCGCCGTATTGGTGTTTCTTTTGGATCGGCGCAGCCACGAGAAAATAATGACCAGAGGTCACTTTCTCCAGATTCAGATTTTCAACAATCACCGTGCCTTTTTTCAGTAACTGCTGATGAACATCATTCCCTGATGTCTCATTTCCGACGGTTTCCTGCTCCACACCGAGCAGCACCAGTTTTTTCTCTGCCAGGTAATCTGCCCCATCGCGTGTAATCTGCGCATCGCCGCGGATCAGGAGACGTTCACAGTCTTCTTCCATGACCTCCTCGAGCACTTCTCTTGTCACTTTTCCCTCAAGCTCCGCCACCTGACAGATGCCAAGTGACCGGTCGAGCGTCGTCTGCGCCGTTCCTTCCTCCGTCATCAGATGACGCGGCGCGTCCATTGCGGAAAACTGCTCTCCGGAAATGTCATATAATTTCATATTTTCCTATCCTCAAACCGGGAAACTCCCGTCTTTCTTTTTTCCAATATTTGCCGATACTGCCAGATTCTGCCGGCAGCCAAACCTTGTTTAGTATAGCCTATTTTCGGACGCTTTACAAGGCTCATTTCTGCAAAAATTCTGACTTTTATACAGCAATCCTGTCTGCAATAAACAATTTGTCATTTTCACTCCCCTGATGTATAACAGAAATATCCAAACGGTTACGCTATCTTTCAAAAGGGAGGGAAATCTTATGAAACTCCGGCTAAGCCCGTGGATCTGCGCCACGGCTTCGCCGGAGTTTTTTACACTCTTCTGGTTTACGGAATCAGACGGTGAATGTCTCTTGGAAACAGGGATGCGTTCCGCACATTTTCAAATCCGAGAAGCCGTGCCGTAAACCGCTCCAGCCCAAGACCGAGGCCGCCGTGCGGGGGCATGCCACAGCGGTGCATCATTAGATAGCTCTCAAACGCTTCAACATGCATGCCGCGGCTTTCGAGCTTTTCCACCTGCTCCCGGTAATTGTGGATGCGCTGGCCGCCGGTCGTCACCTCAAGGCCGCGGAACAGAAGGTCAAAGCTTTCCGTCTCTGCCGGATTTTCTCTGCTGTCCATCGCGTAGAACGGGCGCTTGGCGCTTGGATAATGTGTCACAAATACGAAGTCACTGCCTGTCGTTTTCTTCACGTATTCGCACAGCAGTTTTTCCTCCTCCGGTTCAAAGTCCAGTTTCTCCGAAAAGGCTCTTTTGTATACGCGGCTCACCAGCTCTTTCGCCTCGGAAAAACGGATTCTCGGAATCTCCGTGATCACCGGCACCTCTGCTTTTAAAAGCGAAAGCTCCGCTCCGCATGTCTCCTGCAGCCGTCCAAATGTGTACCGCAGCATTTCCTGCTCCATCGCCATGATGTCCTCAAAATTCTCGATATAGCCCATCTCAAAGTCCACGCTTGTATATTCGTTCAGATGACGCGCCGTGTCGTGCTTCTCCGCCCGGAAGACCGGTGCGATCTCATAGACACGCTCGAAGACGCCGACCATCATCTGCTTGTAAAACTGCGGGCTCTGCGCCAGATATGCCCGTTCGCCGAAATACGACAGGGAGAAGATATTAGCTCCGCCCTCGGCTCCCGCTGCTACGAGCTTCGGTGTGTGGATTTCGGTGAAGTGCTGTCCATCCAGAAATTCGCGGAACGCCTGACAGATCCTGGCCTGAATCTGGAAAACCGCGCGCTCTTTTTCATTTCGCAGCGTGATAGGCCGGTAGTCCAGCAGGTTCTCGATGGAAGTGTTGACCCGCTTCTGGTTGATGACAACCGGCGGTACTTCTTCCGGCTCGGAGAGGATTTCCACGTCTAACAGATGCAGGTCATACCCGCTTCTGGAACGCTCTTCACGGATCACCTCCGCGGTAAACCGGACACACGCCTCTTCTTTTAATTCCTCCAATGCAAACCGTGCATACGCCGGCTCGTACACGCACTGTACCATCTGCCGTTTCGTCCGAAGCAGCACAAATGCAAATGAGCTCATTTTTCGGATTTTGTAAATGCTTCCATGTAGCCGCACGATTTCGCCGATGTGTGCTCCTAACTGCTCTGCTTCGAGTTCCTCTGTTTTTCTTACTTTTACGGTATTCATTTCTGTCTTCATAGTCTTTTCTGCCTTTCTGTTCTGATTTTTCTTTATCGCCGCAAAATCAGCAGAAAATCCATATGGACATAATCTGTATGTCCCATACGATCACAACCCTTCTCTGATGTAAATTTCAAGTCATTCCCGCATGGATAAAAAATGGCAAAGAAAAACCACACGGGGTATTTCTTTTTCTCCCGGTGTGGTTTCCCTTTGCCTTATCTTCCACACAGGTACAACACAATCAGCGCCTGTACCTGTGAAGTATAGTAGTCTTCACTCTGATACAAGCGCTATCAATCGTCGTCCCTGTGCATCTGTACGCTGTGCATCTCGTTCATCGTTGATAACCTCTGTTTCGTAGTTTTGTTGTATTATAATTCTGCGTTCCGGTTTTGTCAACCCTTATTTTCCGTAATCGATGATCACCACTTCCGCTTTCGTCCCGATCCGCATCGGCGGTCCCCAGAGACCCACGCCGGATGTGACGATGCTGTACATGTCTCCGACTTTCTTCATCCCGCAGGCATTCTCCCACATCAGGCCGGTAAGGATATTGCCTGGGAAGAGCTGTCCGTCGTGCGTATGGCCGCCAAGATCAAGGTCTGCGCCTGCCTCTGCCAGCTCGGTCAGCTCCGACGGCTGGTGGTCAATCACAAAAACTGGAAGCGACTGGTCCAGTCCGGTAAGCAGTTCGGACGGCGTGTCGCGTGTCTCCTGCGTTTTGCGGATCCGGTCGGGATCTTTTCGGCCCGCCAGATAAAAGGCATCATCGATACAGACCACATCATCCTCCAGCAGATGAATCTTCGCGCGGTCCAGAAACTCACCGAACCGGCGGTCGGCGATGCGCTCCTCCTTCGTCTCAAACGTAAAGCCCGCGAGAATCTTCTCATCGAGATCGTGGTTGCCGTAGCAGGCGTACGTGCCGTACCGGCTCTTTAAGCCCGCCAGAAGATCCGCCACGCGGTCCGGCTCATAGATGGCATCGTACTCATTATCAAAAATATCCCCGGCAATCACAACGACATCCGGCTCCTCAGCATTAATTTTTTCCACCATCTCTTCCATCTGATGACTGCCGATGCTGTACCCCAGATGAAGATCTGCGACGAGAGCAATTTTCAGATGTGCATCCTTTTTCGATGGAACCTCATATCGTGTCGTGTAAATATGGACTGCATGCACCATTCCGTAGATGCACATTCCCGTCACAAAAAGGATCGCGCCAAGGCCGACCGCTTTCAATCCCATCGGAGAATACAGCCAAGTTTTCGTCAGTGCCGTATGCGCAAAAATGAAGCGCAGCAGCACCAGAATCGCGGTGAAGCCAAGAAAATACAGATACATGCCAAGCCAGCAGTTGCTGATGACCTTTAAAATCCGGTGAACGGGATCTCTTTTGATCAGAAAGCTCGTCAGCAGGGAAAGTGCAAAAAATGCATACAGCACCAAAATGACACCCAGCACGGCCGGATGGCGGAACAAAGGATGCACCTCCTTCATCCACCGCAGCAGCCAGTAGGCGGTAAATACATTTGCCAGTATGTAGACCGGCGCAAGAAATATTGCAAGCATACGTATGTTTCCTCTCTTTTTCGATTCAAATACAGGGCAGGAAAAAGCGTGCCGAACGAAACGTTTCCGGCACGCTTTTTTGCCAGGCATTCATCAGAGTTTTTTCTCTATGATATCAAACAGCTCACGTCTCCGCTTCCGCCAGCGCCAGCCATTTGCAAGTTTGTTGTAGAAATAGAACGAATCCACAAGCACCATGTTCAGGCGGCCGATCCGGTCTTTCGTCGTTCCGTTATAATGTTCTCCGCCGCATTCGATCTGCGGGCACGTTTTTACGTAGGCGATCAGATCATCCTCACTTCTGATGGTATCCGGCAGCTCGGTGTACGCTTTTCCGATGCAGTTCAGCCGGTGCGCATCGCTTCCGCCAAAGCCGGGCTTATTGAATTTCTCCGCCAGCCGTTTCGCTTTTGCGTTCGTCTCCGCGCTCTCACACGCATTGAAAATTTCAACAAAATCGAACTGCGGGAGAAGCTGGGCAATCCGCTGCTGATACTTTTTCTTCCGTTCATTCGTGCTGATCATGCTCATAAATTTTTCGCCGTACGGATGCGCCGGTCCTAAAATTCCGCCGTACGCATGGACGATCTTGACAAGGATCGATCCCGGCAGGCCGCGCAGCTCCAGAATTTTTAATTTTACGCCGAACGGCATAATCACAAGAATGTGGCCGCAGTCGCACGTATCGTACTCAACACCTTTTAATACCACAAAATCCTGGTGTGCTCTTCCCTTGATGGCATTCTTCCACTCGCGGTATCCGTCATAGGAATCGTGGTCGGATACCAACATTCCTCCAAATCCTTTTCGTTTCAGTGTTCGGATGTACTCCTCAATCATGACTTTTCCATCCATCGAACCCTCTTTTGTGTGGCAGTGCATATCAAATTTCATGCAAAACGCCTCCTTTTATCTTCCATGTTCGAAAACCATTTCGTTTTTCCTATTTTTCTGGAATCGTTTCGGATGGTTCCGCCGCGTTTTTGGCGCGGCAGAATCGATAGTTTGTACCATCTAACTTTATTTTACCACTTTTTCCACAAAAGAAAAAGAAATTTCTTCTGAAGATCTGGTAAATTTTCCTTAAGGAATGGAGTTTTTAGACAATTCCTGTTCTTTGTCCCTGTTTTTACCGTGTTCTTTTTGCTATGATAAAAACAGCTTATTTTACTTGATCGGAGGAACACATTATGAATTCACAGGACATTACCCGCGCACTGATCGACACAACAGTTGCACGCGCGATGGTGGAGATGGACGCAGATCCGAAACGCAGCGTCCGCAAGCTCTGCGATCTTGGCCGCCAGTTTTCCCGCGGCCGCTTTCAGAATCAGATTTTTGCCATTTTTCAGGATCTTCTGCGCAACGATGAAAGCCCGTATTATCAGGCGATCGACTTTCTGCTGCGCAGCAACGATCCGGAAGCGCTTCGTCAGTTCGGCATCAACATCGGCTACAACAGTTTTACCTACGGTGCGCAGATTCTGCGCCAGAAGCAGAAAGAACTTTCCTTTGCTGTTCCCTGGGTTGTCAAGCTCCGTCTCGACAGCCGCATCCCGGACACTTACGATTCCTCGTTTTTTGCATCCGTGGTCAGAACCGGTCTGACATACGGCATCTACTCTTATCAGCTCCGCTCCATGGATCATCATGAGGATATGGAATCCTACCTTGCCGTCATCCAGTCGCATCCGGAATGCGCGTTTCTTTGGTTTCTTTCCGATACGCCGCTTACCGAAAAACAGCAGAAACTGCTTTTATCCTGCCCGAACCTGATGGTTTCTCTTCCAATTGATGCCCCCTCAACGGCTTCCATGGCAAAAGCCCTGCGCCGTCAGAAAACGCTGTTCGGTATGCACAAAGTCTATCAGGATGCAGATGCTGCCGCTTATCTGCTCTCTTTTGACCACCTGTATTCCCAGATGGAACAGAGTGTCTTTTTCTTTCTGGTCGCAGATGATTCGTGCTCAAAAGAAAGTATCCGGGCTGTTTCCGATGTTGTTCAACAGTACCGCTTCACCCCCATACAGCCATTCTTCCCGATCGAAGTGCAGGAAGACTCCCGCAAAATTGAGCAGATTATCACCGCCCATCCGGCGTATCTGCTGCTTCTGCCGGATCACATGGCCCGCACACTCGATACGCCCACCGTTTCCTTTGAAGAGTTGTCTCTTCGGAATATATTTTACCGTGAACTGCTCGCAGATGCATAAAAGTACAGCCAAAGCGGAATTTTATTTCTTTGGTTCCGCTTTGGCTGCTATTTTTTCTGATGATCTGCATATCACTTCTTTCAGTTCTTCGACAAACGTTTCCGGTTCCAGCTCGCTTTCCATGGAAAACCAGCGCAGAACCGCGGTCAGGAAGGCATCACAGAAGAACGTTACAAACAGTTTCTGATTCTGTACCTGAAAGAGATCCTGTACAAAAAACGCCATGACCGGCTCGAGCATCTCGTAAAAGTAATCCTTAAAACTGTTCTGCCCTTCGATCCTCAGGGCACTCTGGTAAAATGCTTTATTCTGATAGAAAATATTGCAGACCGCCACCAGCACATCCCATTCATTCTCAAAGTTCTTTCCGCCCATGTTTGTCAGAAAGTCCACATAAAAGATCCAGTTTACCAGATCGTATTTATCTTTAAAATGATAATAAAAGCTTTTCCGGTTCAGACCGCATTCCTCGCAGAGATCTGAAATACTGATTTTCGCAAAAGACTTGCATACCATCAATTTTTTCATTGCATCTGCAAGCGCACTCTTTGTACTGTTGGAATCCGCCATCTCTTTTCTCCCTCTCTTTTCGACCGTTTGTGCTATTATTCTACACCATCTTTTTCCTTTATGCAAGAAAAGCGCACCAGGAAAAGGCTGTATTTCCTTTTTCTGGCACGCTTTTTGCAATCATGCTTCTTCCGTTTTTCCATCTGCCTCCAGTGTGAACCAGAATGCCACACCGTTGTCGTAATTCTGGCAGCCGCACTGCTGCTGGAAGGAATCCATAATGGCTTTTACGATGGAAAGGCCGATGCCGCTTCCGCCGTATTCCCTTGTTCTCGCTTTGTCCACCTTGAAGAATTTCACCCATACCTTGTCGAGATCCTCCTCCGGGATCGGGTCCCCGGTATTGAAAACGGTTGTCTTTACGACATTCCCTTCTTTTTTGCAGGTGATCTCAATCGTGTGGTCGTAGTCCAGATGGTTTAGGGCATTCGTCAGATAGTTGGTGATAACCTCCTCGACTTTGAATTCATCGCCCCAGACATAGAGCGGGTCGCCGCCGGTAAAGAGCACTTTTGCCTCTTTCTGGCGGATCAGGATGTCGGAGGACTGCAGCACGCCTTTGATCACGGCGTTCAGATCGAACCGTTCCATATTGACCTGATCCTCACCGAACTCGAGTTGGTTCAGGTTCAGGAGTTTTTTGACCATCTCGTTCATCTTTGCCGCCTCGTCGATGATGACATCACAGTAGAACTCGCGGCTTTCCTCATCGTCGTTGATGTTGTCTTTCAGGCCTTCCGCATAACCCTGAATCAGAGCGATCGGGGTTTTCAGCTCATGTGTGACATTTGAGAGGAACTCGCGGCGCATTTCATCAATCTGCGTTTTTTTGTCAATATCTTTCTGCAGCTCAACGTTCGCACTTTTCAGCTCGGAAATCGCCTGCTCAAGCTGTTCGGACATGACATTGAAGTTGTTTCCAAGCTCGCCGATCTCGTCTTTTCCGCCGCTCACGTAGCGGGCATCGAAGTCAAGGGCTGCCATTTTTTTCGAAATTTCAGTCAGCTCCTGCACCGGACGGACGATCTGGCGGGTGATGATCCAGATCACAATGGCACCGATGATGATGATCGGAATGCCGATAAAGAGGTAAAACTGGTTGGAAAGGCCGACCGCATCCGTGATGCTCTCCAGCGGGCATCTTGCAAAGTAGCAATTTCCATTGTCAAACCAGCCGATGATCTGCAGATACTCGGCATCGGCGTGGCTGTCGTAGAATTTCTGGATCTGATAGTTGTCTTTGCTGTCAACGACTTTGGTATTTGCCTGCTCGTTTCCGCTGATCAGGCCGAAGATCAGGGTCTGGAGGCTCTGGCGGTCGGTTGCGTTGGAATAGACGAAGCTGCTGAGCTCCGGTCCGGTAATAATGACTTTCAGGTTGTTGGTAGCGCAGAACTGCTCGAAGGTATCAGGGATATTGTCGCTGTCTCCGCCTGTCGCATTCAGTTTCTGAAAGCTCTCTGCCAGAATGTGTTCTTTATCCCGGATATAAAAGGACCCGAGAAAGAAGTAATTGATCAGGCCGATGATAAGCAGGGTAGCTGCCATGGTCGCAATAAAAGTGTAGGCAATTCGTTTTTTGACGGAGTGTTTTCTTCCCTTTTGTGGCATTTTCAAGTGAAACCGGTGCTTTTTCTCCGTCTGGTTTCCCATTGTCACACGGGAATCTTCTGCAGGCATCTCCATGGAAGTCTCATTTTGTTTTTCTGTTCCGTTCATGATTCGTCCGCCTCGAATTTATAGCCCATGCCCCAGATGGTCTTGATTAAATCGCCTTTGTCGCCCATTTTGCTGCGAAGTTTTTTGACATGGGTATCGATGGTGCGGGCGTCGCCGTAGTAGTCGTAGTTCCAGACGTTGTTCAGGATTTTTTCTCTGGAGAGGGCGATTCCCTGGTTTTCGAGGAAGTAGGTGAGGAGTTCGAATTCTTTATAGCTTAACTCCATTGGTTTTCCGTCGATGGATGCCATGTGGGCGGCTTTGTCGATGCGGATGCCGCCGGCTTCTAATACGTCGTCTTCGCCGGTTTTGCCGCTGCGGCGCAGGATGGCTTCGACGCGGGCGACGAGGATTTTCGGGGAGAATGGTTTTGAGATGTATTCGTCTACGCCGAGGTCAAAGCCGAGGAGTTCATCGCGTTCTTCGCTTTTGGCGGTGAGCATGATGATCGGGACTTTGGAGTTCTGGCGGATTTCGCGGCAGACCTGCCAGCCGTCCATTTTGGGCATCATGACGTCGAGGATGATGAGGGCGATGTCTTTCTGGGCGTAGAAGGTGTCTACGGCCTGTTCGCCGTCACCGGCTTCGATGACGTCGTATCCGGCTTTTACTAAGAAATCTTTGACGAGTTTGCGCATGCGGCTTTCGTCGTCTACTACTAGGATTTTTAATTTTTCCATGAGTTTTGTCTCCTTTATATGACGGACGGAAAACGCCCGGCTGCCCACCCGCTCGTGCTTTTTCCTGATCTCGTTGTGTTTTTATGTTTGATATTTTTACCATTTTACTTTAACATGGGTTTATGTTTTTTCTGTGAAATGGGTGAGTTTATTTTAACATATAGGAAGGGAGTTGGAAACTTCTATTTTTTGTATTGATTAAATTTGGGTATGAAAAAAGATCTCCTGGGGTTGGCAGAAGATCTTTTTTCATACGGGTTATTCTTCTTCGTCGAGATAGTATCTGCCGTAGGCGTCGGCTGCTTTAATGGCGGCGAAGACGGTCTCCGGGGTTACTTCGAATGGCATGTTGTGGAGGGTGTCGTTCTCTGCGCATGCGGTTTTGGCTACTTCCATGAGCTGGTCGTCGGTTACGTTTCCGGCACCGAGTTCAGCCAAGGTGACTGGGAGACCGACTTCGATGCACCATAAGATGATGTCTTCGAGTTCATCAAGCGGTACGTTTTCCAGGACGAGCTGAGTCAGGGTTCCGAAGGCTACTTTTTCACCGTGGTACATGTGATGGCATTCCTCGAGTACGGTAAAGCCGTTGTGGATGGCGTGGGCTCCTGCGAGGCCTGCGCTTTCAAAACCGATTCCGGAAAGGAGGGTGTTGGCCTCGATGACTTTCTCGACTGCCGGGGTGCATACGCCGGCTTCAAGAGCGATTTTGGCTTTTACGCCTTCTTCCATCAGAGTGTCAAAGCAGAGTTTCGCGAGTGCCATCGCTGCCTCGGTTGTTTTTCCACCGGCGCAGGAAGTAGCTCCGCTTCTCTGGCAGGCTCTTGCTTCAAAATAGGTGGCAAGTGCATCACCCATTCCGGCTACGGTCAGGCGGACTGGAGATTTTACGATGATGTCGGTATCCATCAGAACCAGGTTCGGGTTTGCCGGAAGGAAGAGGTATTTCTCGAATACACCCTCTTCTGTGTATACAACAGACAGTGCGCTGCACGGTGCATCGGTCGATGCAATGGTCGGGCAGATGAATACTGGTGTTTCTGCGTAGTAGGCAACTGCTTTTGCGGTATCAAAAATTTTGCCTCCGCCGACACCGATAACCAGATCACAGCCTTTTTCTTTCACGATAGCAACCAGACGGTTGATCTCACTCTCACAGCACTCGCCGTTGAAATAATCAAAAACAACGTCGCAGTCGCTTCCCGCAAAGCTTTCTTCGATCATTGCTCCGATCCGTCTGTAGCCTCCCTGGCTGATCAGAACCAGTGCTTTCTTTCCGCATTTTGCCGCATATGTTCCGATGTTTTTCATTTCCCCTGCGCCCTGTAAATATTTAGAAGGGCTAATTAAAATTTTTGCCATTTCTCTTACGCTCCTTTTTTGTTTTTTGAACGTCAGCCTCCGCTTCTGGCGTTTTCTGCGAAAAATGAGTTTACCGCAGAACTTGTCTTTATTATAATAACTGCGCTGTAAAATTGCAAGAATATTTCCATCCAAAATGAACCCCGGAAGTTCACATATTTCCCCGGGATTTTTCGGTTTATTCTGCCTGATCGTAAATGATTTTGCAACGCAGCAGTCCTGTGCGTCGTTTGGGTAGGTATACGGTGCAAACAGATAGACAACTGTCGGGGCATCGTAAAAAGCATTCTGGATTGTGCTGTCATCAGCGATGCTGTCGGCTTCGAGAATTTTGTCCATTTCTTCCTTTTTGATCTTCTCCGGCTGGTAAAACGGGTGGAACGTCTGGCTTTGATTAAAGTAACCGCCCCTCTGATACGTTTTCACGTAAATTGGCTAAGGGTTGGCTGTGTTGACGATCGCATCGGCATGAACTTTTGTGATGTCGTTTCGGATGATTTTAAATGGCATGGGGATCACCTTCTTTCGTGGGATTTATAGCTGTTTTAATTTATAAGTTGCAAACAGCGTATAATGGTATATTTACCATCCGCTCCTGCTCTTTATACTTCAATGTTGAAAATCGAACTGCTTCTTCCGGCTGGAATTTTTCGCAATATGTTTTAAGACTATGGGATCGAATGTTCTGTTCCGCCTTTACTTCAATCGGCACAATACTCTTTGCCTTCTGAATCAGAAAATCCTGCTCGAAAGTTGCTTTTTCATTTCCATAATAATATGGCGTATAAGGGGTATCTGAAATCAACTGCTGCAGAACGTACTGTTCTGTAAGCGCGCCTTTAAATTCAACAAAAATATCGTTCCCCTCCAATATGGATTCTGCTGGCAGTTCACTCATTGCTCCGAGCAGTCCTACATCCAGTACGAATAATTTATATGCATTCATATTTTTATACGCCTTCAGCGGCATATGAGGCTCATTTACCCGGTTGACTTTATATACTAATCCACAATCCAGAAGCCACTGAATTGCTATTTCGAATTCGCTGCTTCTGGCTCCTTTCTTTATCTGTCCAAAGAAAAATTTTTTATTCTCCTTCGCCAGCTGCATCGGAATAGAATCCCATACCATTCGTATTCTTGGGAGAACTTTTGCTTCAATGTGCTTTCCAAAATCACCCTCATACTGCCGTACAATATCACTCTGTATCTGTCGTACCTCTGCATAATCTTTGTTCAGCCGAAATGCATCCACAACTGCTGGCATGCCGCCTGTATAATAATAATTTTTCAGCCAGAACAAATATTTATCCGCAAAATTGTCAATTAAATTGTAATCCTTTGTTTCCAATGCACTTTCCAGCCCTTCTTCGTCCATAGCGCACAGGAATTCTCTAAAATTGAATGGATATAAATCCAGTAAATCTACTTTTCCCACCGGATAGGATATTCCCTCATGAAGCGCCACGCCAAGAAGTGAACCTGCTGCTATTACATGATATTCCGGTGCTTCTTCGCAAAAATATTTCAAAGATTCCAACGCTTTCGGTGCATTTTGAATTTCATCCAGAACAATCAATGTATTCTCTGGGGTGATCGTTACGCCTGATTCAATATTGAGGTTCATAATAATACGTTTTATATCGAAATCCGTATCGAAAACCGCCTGCATTCTCTGATTATTGTAAAAAGAAATGTAGGCGGTTTTTTCATAATATGTCTTACCAAATTCTTTCATTAACCACGTTTTACCAACCTGCCGGGCTCCCATTAAAATCAGTGGTTTTCTGTTACTTTTTTTCTTCCAGTCTAATAGTTTATCCATTGCAAATCGACGCATGTTGACCTTCCTCCATTTCTCTTTTTTATTATTTCACATTTTTCCCTGGTTATTCTTACTCTAATTTAACATTTTTCCCGACCTAATTCAATATAAAATTAACATTTTTCCCGACTTCACCGGAACAGAATCTGCTGCGAAACCTTCTCTTAAGACAAACATAATCTCTCTACGGAAAAATACGACGGCCAGCCACCGTCGTATTTTTCGTTATCGAATATTTTTATTTTTCTTCTCTGATCAGTCTGAGTCCGTCTTTTTCCAGCAGATACTCCTTCCCGCACACCTCTCCGATATACTTCCTGTCATGCGAAATGCTGATGATGGCGCCTGGAAATTCGCGGAGCATTTTTCTTATGACCGGTCCCGATAAGGGTGAAAAGTTTCGGGTTGGTTCATCCAGAATCAGCACATTGGCATTGCCAAGGCTCATTTTCAGAAGCAATACTTTTGCCTTCTGGCCGCCGGACAGTTCGCGGATGGGGTGATCCATCTCGTCTGCCGTGTACTTCAGCGATCCGAGATACGTCCGAATCTTCGTCCTCTCACTCTTCTCCCCGGTGGAATCCAGAAAATCGACCGGCGTCATGGAAAGATCCAGCTGATCCTCATAATTCTGCGGCATATAATCTACGCGGAGATCCTCCCGTTCTTTCAGCTCTGCCGCAATCTTTTTCAGCAGTGTTGTCTTGCCTGCCCCGTTCGGGCCGACAATGCATATTTTTTCCGGTCCTCTTATCTTTAAGGTGATATTTTCCGCCAGAACCCGCTCCCCATCCGGCGTTTCCAGTTTCGGAAGCTGATATTCGATGACCGTTTTCCCGGCGGGCATGGCTGCCTCTGCTCCTCCAAGCTGGAAGTAAATCGCTTCCTCCTGCTCCGGCATTTCTGTCATGCGGGCATCTTCTTTTTCAAATCTGCGGTTCATCGCCTTTACGGTATGCATTTTGTCCTTCAGATTTTTCGCCACGGACGGTGCCTGACGGGAACAGTTGTTCAAGGCGTTCTGCACGCTCTGGTATACCTTTCGGTATTTCTCATCGCGCAGCGCTTTCTCTCTCCTGTCACTCTGCGCCTTCTGTTCCTGGCGCTCGAAATTCTGCAGGCGCTCCTCTACATACGTCCGATAGGGAAGTTTCGCAACCGTGTATCTCGATTTTGTCTTCCGCACAATCTGTTCAATATGAATGACCATATTTGCCGTGTTTTCAATCAGCGTTTCATCGTGCGAAATAAAAACAACAATATGCTCCCATTCGCGGATCAGTTTCTCCAGAAGTTCCAGTGTCGCAAGATCAATATCATTTGACGGCTCATCCAGCAGAAGGACCGTGACATCCTCCATGAGAAGACGCATCATCTGCGCTTTCACCTTCTCGCCGCCGGAAAGCTCACTCATCTGCTGATCCCGATAGAAAAACTCTTCCGTCAGACCAAATTTTCTTGCCAGCACCGCCAGATCCTTCGGTGTCTGATCCCAGAACTTTTCTTTTTCATAGAAATACTCATACACCGTCTTCGTTTTCTCCGCCTCCGGAAGTTCCTGCGGCAGATATCCAAGCCGCTCCTTTCCGATGATGCGCTCGCCTGTGGATTCGATGTAATCTTCCGTCAGTGCGGGATCGTACATCCACTTCAGCAGCGTCGATTTTCCGTTTCCCTCCTCTCCAATGATAACGGCCTTATCACCGTCATTCAGTACAAGCTGAAAATCTTCGAGAATCACTCGCAGATCTTTTTTATGTGTCAGTGTTAATTTTTTTATCTGCATCATACAGAAGCCCCCTTTGCTCCGGCAGCCTCTTTTCTGCTTTTTTACGCAAAACGAGCCTGTCCTGCGTACGCAAAACAGACCCGCAAAAAAATATCCCTGTTCTATTCTCATAAAAAAGGGAAATGATTCAGCGATTCTCGTCTTTAAGCGTACACGAAAAACAGGCCTGTTTTCCAGGCTGTCCGTTCTTTGTGTTTTTCTTAAAGTCGATTATCGCAGAAACATTCCCTCACCTTTACACCAATGGTGCTCTTTCTTTTTATTTTCTGTTCCCTATTATAGGACAACTTACAGATAAATGCAATCCGTTTTTTTACAAATTGAGAAGTTCCTCTGCCAGCGCCTGTGCATGCTCCAGATGCCAGCCGTCTTCGTCCTCTTCTGCTTCCACAAACTCGATATACTCATTCAGCGTGGCCAGCTTCACATCCAGATTGAACTGTTCGCGTGAAATCTTTGTCTTTAACGCTTCATACATCCGATCCAGAAACAGCTCTTTCTGTGCATCGTTCATGTAGAACGGGAAAGTACTCCGTGTCTCGGTCGCATGTGCCAGGAATCTTGCAATGTCCAGACAATACGGCATCATTCCACCAAATCCCCAGTCAATCATGACAACATTTTCGCCGTCATAGATCACATTCCACTGCAGGAAATCACCGTTTGACATCGTACATGGACAGGTCAGCTGGCGGTCCAGGAACATCTGATAGGCTTTCCGCAGAATTGGATCATCCGCTACGGACGATGCTCGGCGCAGAACGCGTTTCCAGTATTCGACAAATCTCTGCTCCACTTCATTTTCCGGCGCTTTGTCCATCGACGGTGTCCAGAAATACGACTGAATTTTACTTAAGGTTTCTGCCGCTTTTTCTGTTGTCTCGTCCGTCATATCCCGCATGTCGTTTCCTTCTACATACTTCATGCAGATCCAGTCCGCATCCTCTGCCTGCCGCATGCCGACATACTGCGGTACGTGAAACTCTCCTTTTGACAGATACTGCGCATAAATCTGCGCTTCTTTGCTGCCGGTTTTCTTCAGTGTATATTTTCCTGCATCTGTCTCGATCACATACACATCGTACTCCCGCACTTCATCTTCCGCCTCACCCCACTGCTCGCAGATGCGGGAAACTGCTTTTACCGGTTCTCCGATGATTTCAAATGCCATTGTTTTGATTTCATCTGAATCTACTGATTTCTGAAAATTTCCTAACTCCATCTCTTTTGTCAACTCCTTCTCTTTTTCACATTATTCTACTACTATATCACATCTGTGACACTTTTGTCATTCTATCTTTCTGGCTTTTAAAAGCTTTGGAAAGTTTTTTCACAAAAAAGCAGGCGCACCAGACATTGCCGTCTGATGCGCCCGTATCTGTCAATTTTATGATCCAATCGAGTATTCCATCGATGCCACGCTTAAGATAACGGTTGCGCTTTCATCCCCTTCCGTAAAAGCCGTCAGCTGCAGAACCGTATCCTGCTCCCCCTGCCACTGATAAATCTGATTTCCGAGTCCAGTTGCAATTCCTCCGCCGTATAAAGAATTCAGTTCGTCTACTTCTTTCTGAATCCATGTATTGGCATCCTGTTCGATGTCAAAAGTAAAGGAAACCTGACTCAGCTGACCGTCCGAAAATTCCAGATCCATGTTAGATTCTGCATTTTCCAGGGAAAATTTTTCTTTGCTCTCGTATGTCTTTGTGCTGCTCTCATCACCCTGTCCCAGATCTTTTTCATCAAACTTCAGGAAGCTCTGTTTGAAAAGCTGTTCCGAATCCGTTCCCCATTCAAAATCCGCATACTGGAAAACCTGCTCCTCTGTACAGAGTTCCTTTAAATCCAGATCTCTGCTCTGTGATCCTCCTGCAGATGCGCAGCCCGCCAGCAAAAACAAAGGTAATAAAAAGATTGTCTGTCTTATCTTCATAAACTTCCCCCCTTCTGTTTCCTGATTTTTTAATTAATACTGAATATTCTATCGTTTCTTTATTTTTTCTGTAAATTTATGGTATCATACTTTATTCTGCTGCGCAATACTTTTATCATGTTTCTATTTGCATCAAAGGAATGGCCGCCTCATGATATGCATAGAAAAAGACCGGTAACCCGATCTTTTTCCATACACCTTTTATCCAATTACACTCGTGCCAAATGGCATAAACGAAAGCCTTGCCATCTTGAAAAACTGCCGTCCAAACGGAATTCCAACAATCGTAATACACCAGATGCATCCTGCAAAAATCCATGCAAGTCCGCCGAACATGCCTCCAAATATAAACCACAGAATATTTCCCAAAGTTCTCATATCCGCATCTCCCCTGACGCCATTCCAGACACCACCAGCTATCCATTATTTTGTGAACAGTTTGCCGCATCGATCGCCAGCACCAGTAATAATGCCGGAATTTCATTGCTCGGATTATCATATTCGATGACATACGTGTCACCCCAGCTCAGAAGTTTTTTATGTACGTGGACGACTGCACTGCAGGCTTCATATACATCGTAATCCCATCCCATGAAGTCACCTTCTGCACGCCATCCCATGAAATCTACATCGTATTTGGGGCGGAACAGTGCAAAACGTTTTTCGATATGTCCCATTAACTGCCCGTTCCATTCAATTTCAAAAGTCGGAAGAAAGCAAAATAATTTCTGTTTGATAAACCCAATTTCATTATGCGCCGCATCGTACACATGCAGACGGTGTCCCAGCGAGATAAATTCATTTTTCACAAAATACTTTTGGTTCCCCTGCTCGTCATAGATATCATACGTGTCTGACCAGGAAAATACACGTTGTTTGATTAGTAACTGCATATCTGCTCCCCTTTTCATTTTTCTATCAGACAATCGACTTTTTTATGGAAAATTTTTCCTTTTCCCCTTAATTTTCGATCACGATTTTGACGCCATTTTTTTCGGTCTGAAACGGTCTAAAGCAAAACCTCCATATATCGCAGCACCTTGGGCTTCACACGAAGCTGATCTGCGTACTGCATCAGTCTGTGAATGTTCTTATCCTTGGATGCTGCATAGCGTTTCATAGCTTCTCCGACAATCTGTATATCACTGCCGCTGCCGCGCAGGATGTCACACAGCGTCCGTTCCAAATTGTAAACACGAATTGGATTGCCGGATGGGGATTTCATTTCAATTCTGCCAAGTTCATAGTTCTCCGGCACAACGCGCTTGACAATTAGATTTTCCCGTTTCAAGGATGAAGCATTGTAGCCTTTGGGAAAGGTCATCGTATATTTTGCCGGGGTACGATCCGAATAGCCCCGCAGATACAAAGCAGTATCGTGCGAATAAATTCCGCGCCCATACTTTCGCTGTAAAAGGTAGAAATCATCCTCCCATACGTCGCTCCACACATACAGGCCACGCCCGAAGCGGTATATCTCGCCGCTCTTGACAAACTTCTGTAAAACGCTGCGGTGCAGTCCGGCTTCTGTTACTTGCGCTGCGGTAATCGTACCGTCCTCTGACGCTTCTCGCAGTTCTTCGATTTTCTCCTTAACATTCATGTTTCTCACCCCTCTTTGACAATCACACATTATATTATATTGAAATAATGTGTGATTGTCAACTGTAAAGCGACGAACACACATTAAATTACGTAAAAATAATGTGTGATTGTCAGATACCAGGGAATTTCTAACATGTACTTAAGTAAAAAACAAAGAACGGCATAGCCGTTAAGCTATATCGTTCCTTGTTTCCATATTTTTTAAATTACCACCGCATTACTGGCGTTTTTTCTGCGGACGGTTTCTTCCAGCACACCGAAAAATCCTGCCACCAGCGCCATTAAAATGCCGGTCAAGGTCGCATCTCCTGTTTCTAGGCTTCCGGCTTTGGTGATAGTCGTACATTTTTCATTGTCATTCACAATGTTTCCAGTTCTTACGATTAGGACCGTAGTTCTTATGAAGCGGTTATGGCATAATCAATATATAGAAGCAAATGCAATTGATAAGTTACGGAATATATTGGGCTACAATGCGAAAGGTATCATGACGCATTATTCGGATGATAATGTGTTTTAAAGCCTGTATAAATCGGCACATGCATAGAACATAATGAAACAGCCTCACCCCTGAAAGTCCCGGTAGTGAGGCTGTATTCTTTTCCTTAATCTTTTTCTGTTAATTTCACCCGTTCTCCATTTGTCAGTTCTGATGTGCTTACGACCATCGGTTCGTCTACTTCTGATAAAAGTACCACGAAATCTGAATTTCTATTTGGAAAACATGTCACAGCTTTTTCTTCCAGAATATTTTCATACCCCCAGGCTCCCTTCTGACGCTTAATATAATAGACACACGTTTTTCCAAAGTCTCCTTCATGAATCGCCTGCCGTGTGATCACTTTTGGAAAAACATCTTCAGAAGTGATTTCGATTTTTCCCTCAACGTTTTCACCAATCGAATGTTTTTCATACAGATCTACCGTAAGCTCATACAAATCATCCTTTCGAATGACAGAACACACTTTTCCAACCAGAAGATCTCTGCCCTCCTGCAGCAAAGATTCCGGAACGTTATCATACACGCTGATATAGCCAATTGCCTGATCAGCTGCGCTTACTTCCAAATCAACTGGAAATTCATACTCAATGCTGCCTTCCTGTGCCTCCTCTGTCCAGACGGAAGGAAGCGTTTTGTTCTCTTCTTTGACCGACCAAAACGTTGCGGCAGTTAAAAACAGAAACCACAGAGCGATTAACCCTATACTTATTTTTTTGAACTTCATCGTACTTTCTTCCCCTCTACGCTTTCACACCGGACATACTGATTCCCTGTATCAAATAGTCCTGTCCCATTAAGAATATCAATAAAACTGGTACTGCGTAAAAAACGGACGCTGCATAAAAGATATCCGGCTGTTCCTCTAAAATCTGGCAAAGATACACGGATAACGGCTGCTGATATGGCTCTCTCAAAAAAATGACCGCCTGGTCTACAATATTCCAATTGTCAATAAAAATCAGGATTAATGCAGCAGCAATGGCTGAACTCAAATTAGGCTTTACAATGGAACGATAAATTCTGTATTCGCTGGCTCCGTCCAGTCTGGCTGCTTCTAACGTTTCCTGCGGAAAATCCTGTATCTGCTGACGAATCAGAAATACCCCCAATGGCTGAAACATTGCCGGAAGAATAATTGCCAAGGACGAATTTTGAATGCCCAGCCAATTCGCCACTAAATAATTTGGCACTAAAGTCAGCTGCAGCGGCATAAGCATGACAATCATGTAAAGATAGAACAAAATCTCCTTGTATTTCCACCTGCATTGCCAAAAGCCGTATGCGGCAAGCGGTGCAAGCAAAAGCTGTCCAATCAAAACCGGAATAGTAATAATCAGGGAATTCCACATCATCCGCAAATACAAAGGTCTCTTAAAGAGCAATATAAGATACTCTTCTGGAACTTGTACCGACTTTCCAGCCACAAACAACAACGGAATGACTGCCAAAATGACAGCTCCCATGCAGATCAGCTTTTCGAAAAAATTCGAATATCTCTTTTTCATAAAATCACCCACAAAAGATCTTTACAAATAATCCAGATTCTTCCTCTGGACCCGATAAATGATGCCCAGAAAGATTCCCAGTATGAGAAACATACACCATGCTGCAGCAGACAGTTTCTGCATATTAAGTGACAAAAACTGGTTATTCATATAGTGCTGCAGCATATAAACATACGGTGATGGATAGGCCCCATACAGCATATAGATCTCTTTAAAAACCTTAAAAGAATTCACGATCGACATCAACAGCACAACTAACGTCGTTGGTTTTAATAAGATCCATGTAATATATTGGAATTCCTGCCGCCCTGTAGCTCCATCCAGCTGGCACTGCTCATGATAGATCTGCGGAATCCAGTTTATCCCGGACCAGAAAAGGACAATCGAAAAACTGATATTTTTCCACAGATACATCAGGATAATAATCAAAATGGCCCATCTGGAATTCTCAATATCGAACATGTTTTTTCCAAAAAGCTGTAAAAACCCATCCAGAAAACCATTTCTCTCAAACAAATATTTCCAGAAAGCAATCACCGTTCCAGATGGAACGATTAATGGGATCAGGAGCAGGATAAGAAGAATTCGACCTCTCCTCTGCTTTTTCAAAACCAGTACCAGAAGCAAAGCAATCGCCATTCCCAGCGGTATTGCAATCCCGCAAAAAATTCCGGTATTACGGAGTGCTGAAAGGAATAACTCATTTTCGAATAACAGTTTAAAGTTTTTAAGACCCACCCATTCCTTGTTCATCATGTTGTCAATCACTGCAAAATACAAGGACAGAAGAAACGGCACGATATAAAAAGCCATGATCCCGATAAAACTTGGAAGGATAAAACACATATAAATAAAATTTCGTTTTTTCATTTCATATACCTGATTCCATGGATTAAGGACAGCTTCTACTCATTAACATAAAGCTCTGCTCTTTGCTGAAAAAGCTTCGCACATTCCTCTGGGGTGATTTTCTGCTCCATACATTCGTTTCGAATTTCAGTCAAAATACTGTCTAACTGTAAATCCCGAAAAGCTTTTGCAGAAACTTTTTCATTGTATGCTTCCCATTTTTCTGCTGTGTCGTCATCATTTTCCAATTGATACGCAACAAGCTGCCGTGTGTTTTCTTTGTTCAGCATACTGCCATAGGTAAAGAAATTTCTGTAGTAAGAATCACTGTTTGCATCTTCGAACTCAAATTGTTTCTGACCAATGCAGAATTTGATAAATTCCCATGCAAGCGCTTTATCTTTGCAGCCTGAACTCATGGAAAAGTCCTCACCAATTCTCCAGAAAGGAATTTTTCCATCCGTTGATTTCAACAGGATCGGTTTTGTTGCCGTATCGGTTTCTTCAAACATTCCGCTCGTAGAACCTTCGAGTAAATTTGTAAATGTATTCAGCAGGACACTCTTTCCGGAAAAGCTTTTAATATCCGTAAATGCATGGGTCGCATAGGATGGTTGATATTGATACAGTTCCTGCATTTTTCTCAGAAAATCCACATAATTTTCTGAATCAAAATTTACTTCTTCCTTCTTCAAATAAGCTCTGTCCTCTGTCATCGGCAGAAACACGTAAATATTGTTTTGTACATCAATCGTAAAATCATCATCTGCAATTGGCTTGGCCTGCTGATATAACTCATATAAATCATTGATATCCATTTCGTCCGGGACTTCATAATTCAGTTCATCCGTTATGTTTCTATTCAACCGAAGCATAACATAATAAAAACCTTCCGGAATTTGATACAGTTTTCCATCGACTTCTGCTGCTCGCAGGATATTATCGTAATAATCATCTCTGTTAAAATTAGGATCTGCATCAATATACTGATTTAAGTCCTCGAAATAGCCGCTGCCTTTCGTCTTAATTTCCGATGGTAAATACGTTGCATCATAAATATCCGCCCGTTGATCCGATGCAAGTTCTGTAAGCAAGGTATTTAAGCCTTCATTATACTGTTCATCCGTAACATCATTGTCAAAAACAACCTTTGTTTCAATTTTTACGCCTGGATGCTCCTTCATAAATAAATCAATCATATGCTGGGTCTGCGGCTCAATAAATAAGGTTCCATATGTAAGCGTTCCTTCCAAATCAGCTCCCTCTTCATAGACAGAAATATCATTTCTCACATCTTTTTCATCTTGGGACCCACTTTGTGTGCTTCCACAGGCGCCAATCGCTGCTGCACATAGCATTCCAATTACCACGCAGGATACCTTTTTACCATATTTTCCGAGTTTTTTCATAGGCACTTTTCCTTTCAATTTTTCTCACCGCTTATATTTCTATATTTTATTATATACCCTCCGTTTCATTTGACAATATGCTTATTTTTACTATATTTTCAGAATTATTTTTATTAGTTTTGCACATAAAAATGCCCTGACACTTTTTCCTTTTTGAAAAATAGCATCCGGGCATATCTCCTAATATTATCAAATCACTTTATTTCACTCTCTGATAATTTTATCTTCTAAACTCTTTTCCTTCTTTCTCCTGTATCATCCCTAACATTTTTTCAAAAGACTGTTCAAATCCCTCAGTATCCGCCTTTTTTTCGCTTCTTTGTCCTTCTGACACGATGATGCGGGTATTTTTTCACTTCGTTGTTTAAATAACGCTCCATGAGAATGATGAATCGCATAAGAACCTCTTCCCAACGCTATCGCCGTCACACCATAATCCTGCGATACGACAATATCGCCTTTATGACAGACACGGATCAGTTCATAATCCACAGCATCTGCTCCATCACCAACCACGACTATTTCGCTATAATCCGATATCAAATATCAAATCATGATTGGTATCGCACAACAGTGTTACCGGAACACAATGCTCTTTTGCAATTTTCTCAACCGTCTCAATTACCGGACAGGCATCTGCATCGACCAATATTTGCATTCTTCTGTTTCTCCTACTTTATGATTACCCAATTCGATTTTCTGTTTGTTCCATTTTGTACCAACACACCATTTTGCTGTAAAGAAACAAATATTCGTGAAACAGTTCTTTTGGACACACCGATCTGTTCCGCATAATACGCCTGGGTTGCAAATGGGTTCTTTTCTATAGCCTGTAACAGTTTTTCTATCTGAACCTGTTCCTTCGTTCGTGATATTTTAACGCCATCAATGCCATTTTTTATATCATTAACGCCATTTTTTGTTTTCTTGGCGTTGATTCTGGCGTTATTTGTATCGTTTTGTCCTCGATAGATATTGATACGCAAGTCAACTTCTCCACCGATAAACTCCGGTTCCTGTAGTCCAGCAGATTTTACCTTGTCTATAATTCTCGGAATCCCGCTTCCCCAATGTTCAATCAGATTCATATACGAAAAGGCATGTGCAAGGGCTTCATTCCTGATTTTGGAATAGCCTTCTTTCATACGCTCCAACGTTTGTCCCATCGGCAATTTCCCCGGCGATGTGATTTCCAGTCGGTTGTCATACACCGCAACCTGTATTGTACCATGATCCAGATAGCTGCGATGCACCACCGCGTTGATAATCAACTCACGAATTGCATCCGGCGGGATTTCATAAATATCCTGACGGTAAATGCCGACAAGCGTAGCTCCCAGATGAATATTTCGCAGAACAAACTGAAATGCTTCCTCTATTTGTTCCCACAAAGGACCCGTATATTCCCTTCGATCAACAAAAACCGCTTTCGTTGTTCCCTTAAACACACCGCACTGAATGGCAACATGAAGCCCTCCACAGCCCGTTAAGATAGCATAAGCGTTAGAAGGGTAGTCTTTTCCATCACGTTCAATCAAAATACCCCATGATCGAAGCTGCTGCTTTCCAACGTCTTTTACCGATGCTTTCTGCTCCTCATTATGGGCATTTTTGACTGCCTGCTCCTTCATCGCTTTACAAAGCGTATCAATTTCTTCTTCTGTAACACTCAGTCCAGTACATAACGCCTGATCAAAATAACGATTGCTTCCCTCAAGCATCAGCTCTTTGATCATATACTCGTCAGCAAGCCGGGTTGTTCCAGCAACACGGACATATACGCCTCTCTCTCGTCCAAGCGCTTTAATGTAATATGGCCGCTGTCTGCCTTCAGAAATTTCTGCCACAATAACCGTCTTGCCATCAACTGTCTGCAGCGTAATATCTGGAATAATTGCCGGTTCACAGCTATCCGAGACGGCATTGGCAATCGCATCCATCTTTTTGAATACATCTTCCTTGTCAAAGCCAACCACTTCTCGGGTTTTATCCGCAATTCCAAAAATAATTTTTCCTCCGGTTCCATTTGCAAAGGCAACCACAGACTTCATATATTTGATGCTCTTTTCCGGCAGGTTCTCTTTGAATTCTACGTTTTTGGATTCTCCTGCAAGAATTTCTTCTATGGTCATAAATACACCTCGCTATCCGTGTTTATTTTAATAAATCAATGCTTAAAGTTCTCTTTATATCTGTTACCTTAACATATAATTCTCATTCAAGCAATGCAGTACTTTTAAAAATCGTAATTCATTTTTTCAAGTCTGTCAATTCTATTATTTTCCTTTTCTCGCGCATGATCAGATTCAATCATAGGGCGAAAAGTACAGAATCTATTAGTCCCTTACCAACTCAAAACATCCTTAAGCATTTGTTTTACCGCTTCAAAAGTTAACCTGCTGGATATTTTTTTATATTGTGAACAGAAATCTTTGTTATACGGAGCCACCGTTTTTAAATAGTGCATATGCACTATTTTCTTACCGAAGATGACGATCTTGATAAGGATGAATTTGAAGAAGGCTTTTACATTGACTTCTTTTAATCTATCGTCTGTTTGCCATGCCCGCCTTTGTGCGGGCTCTTTTTATCAAGAGTTCGACGGAAGTCGAACTTTCCTATTGTACAAAAAAGCAGGCACATCAAGTATCTCTACTTCATGTGCCTGCAGCACTTTGAAACGGTCTCTTTTACGTTCTTAACAGTGCGAATAAAGATAAAGTTTGACAAAATTTCGAATTTTTCCTTTCTTTTTTGACCAAAATTCATGCGGTTTTAAACGGTCTGAAACGGTCTAAAGCGGCATTTTTGCCCTGTTTTTTCCATCAAAAATGTACAAAAAAACCGCTAAAACACTGGATTTTAGCGGTTTTTCAGGTATGGACCTGAGGGGAATCGAACCCCTGTCCGAAAGCCTATTCATTCAGGCATCTCCCATTACAGTCATTCTATTAAAGGTTCCCCCATCGGCACGCCGGATGACAGGCTTGCCGCTTCGGTAGCTTCATAAAATCTTCCATCTCCGCAAAGCTTTGGAAACGAAGTGCTCCGCATCTGTTTGATGCCAGGAGAATAGCCGCGGAAAACTATTCAGCTGACAACGCCGCACTTAGGCAGCGTACGCTACGTAATTATCGTCTGCGTTTAAATTTAGGTTCCAGGTTGATGACGCGGTCCCGGAGTCCACGAATGGCTTCCCAAACTTCAAAACCCCCGTCGAAACCAGTACAAGCCCGTGCTGGTTCTACAGACGCTTTTCTTTGATACGGGGACGCAAACAGATCGTCCCGGTGCAGTGAAAACTCTCTTTCAACTGCCGTATATCGTATTATAGTCTTTCCCCATACTTTTTGTCAAGGATTTTTAATACAGATTTTTAACTTTGAAATCTCTCTCCGCCTCACGTCTCTGATCCTTCTTTGCGATATCCTGCCGTTTATCATACAGTTTTTTACCGCGTGCCAGACCGATCTCGACTTTTACGAGGCTGCCTTTAAAATACACCTGCAGCGGAACGAGCGTGTAGCCTTTTTCCTTGATCTGCGCCTCAAGTTTGCGGATCTCATAGTCGTGTAGCAGCAGTTTCCGGATGCGCAGCGGGTCTTTATTGAATATGTTGCCCTTCTCGTACGGACTGATGTGCATGCCGTATATGAATACCTCATCACGCTCAATGCGGATGAAGGATTCCTTGATGCTGCATTTTCCCATGCGGAGGGATTTTACCTCGGTACCGGCAAGGGAGATGCCGGCCTCGTATTTATCCTCGATAAAATAGTCATGATATGCCTTTTTATTGTTGGCAATCATTCGATTTCCTTTTTGTTTTGCCATAGCTTTTTCCTCCAGGGATTTATTCTGTCTCGGTTTCTTTTTCTACATACGTAAAATCGATTGTCCGGTTGGCAGGCTCGGCGTTTCGTACACGGACACGCACCGGCTCACCAAGGCGGAATACTCTTCCGTGCTGCTCTCCGACCAGACGGTAATTTTCTTCATCAAAATTATAATAATCGTCTTTCAGTGTCATGATGTGAACGAGTCCCTCAACGGTATTTTGCAGCTCCACATAGAAGCCCCATCCGGTCACGCCGGAAATGACGCCGTCGTACTCTTCGCCGACATGCTCCAGCATATATTCGGCTTTCTTCAGCTTCACAGCCTCTCTTTCTGCCTCTGCAGCACGCTGCTCCATCGCACTCGACTGCTCCGCCACATGCTGCAAAATGGACGAATATTTGCCGATTCTGCCGCCCTTGTCGAGACGTCCCCGCAGATCATCCTTGATAATGCGGTGGATCTGCAGATCCGGGTAACGGCGGATTGGTGAGGTAAAATGGCAGTAATATGACGCTGCCAGTCCGAAGTGGCCGCTGCATTCCGGGGTATAAATGGCTCTTGCCATCGACCGGAGCAGCAGGCGGCTGATCAGCGGCTCTTCCGGGGTTCCCTCGATGCTGGTGAGAATCTTCTGCACCTCACCCGGCGTAATCTCATGGGAACGCTTTTCGACTTTGATGCCCTGTTCACGGATCAGCGTCAGCGTTGCCTCCATGCGGTCTCCGTCCGGCTTGTCATGCGTCCGGTATAAGAACGGGATTTCGCGTGTGCAGTATTCCTCTGCCACGGTCTCGTTCGCCATCAGCATGAAGTCCTCGATCATCCGTGTTGCCACGTTCGACGGATACGGGCGGATCTCCACCGGCGTCCCTTCTGCATCAAGAATTACTTTGCTCTCCGGGAATTCAAAATCAATTGCTCCGCGTTCTTTCCGACAGCTCCGGATCAGTGCAGACAGTTCCTGCATCTGGCGGAACATCGGAACCAGCTCATGATATTCCTCCAGCAGCTCCGGATGTGCTTCCGGCTCGGTCAGGATTGCATTGACGGCGGTGTAGGTCATGCGGCGGTCCACGCGGATCACCGTCTCAGCGATCTGATGGCCGATCATGCGGCCTTTCTCGTTGATCGTCATAATACAGGAGAGTGCCAGGCGCTCCTGTCCTTCATTCAGGGAACAGATGCCGTTTGACAGACGCTTCGGCAGCATCGGAATGACGCGGTCCGGCAGATAGACACTGGTGCCGCGCTTTAACGCCTCACGGTCGAGGGCGGAATTTTCCTGCACATAGTTGCTGACATCAGCGATATGAACGCCAAGCGTCCACGTATCGCCCGCTTTTGTGACGGATACGGCGTCATCGAGGTCTTTGGCATCCTCGCCGTCGATTGTCACCATCTGCCAGCTTTTTAGATCGAGGCGGCCGTTGTAATCGTTTGGAATTACTTCCTCCGGGCATTTTTCTGCCTGTGTGATCACGCGTGCCGGGAACTCCTCCGGGATCTGGTAAGCGTCCACGACTGCCTGGATATCGACAGTCTGGATACGCGGCTTCTTCTCTGTGTCGCCGTCCTTTCCATTCTTTCTGCGGAATCGGTCATCGCGTCCTCTTCTGCCCTGCTCTCCGGCGCGGCGGTCTCTTTTTTCCCGTTTTTCCGTCGTTGTGGATGCACCGCGGCTCTTCTGGTAACGGCCGTCGGAGATCACATCGATTTTTCCTTCTTTTACCAGGATTTCCATAACCTCCGCAAGCTCCGACCGTTTTGCTTTCGGCACCTGCAGCAGCATGGCAATGTCTTTCAGACGCATCGGCTCATAGTTTTTCGAGCTTACGAGATCCATCAGCAGCGTCTTGCGGTTTTTCAGCAGCTTCGAGCTTCTGGAACGCGGATGGCCCGCATGACCGCCATGGTTCCCGCTGTTCTGTCCTGCATGGGACGCCGCGCTGCCCTGCGGATATTTCCTCCGATCTTTTTTCTTCTTATTATCTTTCATCTATTATCTCCTCTTTGTAGAAAAAGACACCCTTACGCCTTCTCGTGGGAATAAGGATGTCTTTACTTTGCTAAAAATTCATGTTTAATACAACCGACAGTACAATAAACAGAACTGCCATGATTTTTGTTGCACGGATCAGAGTTCCTTCTGCAGAACGGCTTTTGTTTCTTCCCCAGTAAGTGTCTGAGATACCTGCGATAGCACCGAGACCCTGCTGTTTTCCTTCCTGCATCAATACAACAACGGTTAAAGCAATACAATCAATGACATAAATGACTGTCAAAATCGTTCTTAAAATTTCCACAATTACACCTCCTACGGCCAACTTATATTATTTTACCATAGCGGAAGAACGATTTCAACTGTTATTTGCCTATTTTACGCCGTTTTTCACCATTCTCTTACGCCGGTTCCCTTTTGCGGGAACGGATTCCGGTATTTCGCTTCCTCACCGAGGCGTTCCTCGATGCGGAGAAGCTCATTGTATTTCGCATTCCGCTCCGACCGGCACGGTGCTCCGGTTTTGATCTGGCCGACGCCTGTCGCGACGGCAAGGTCTGCCAGAAAATCATCCTCTGTCTCTCCGGACCGGTGGGAAATGACGGCGCGGTACCCTGCTCTCTGCGCCATCTCCACCGCATCCAGCGCCTCAGAGAGCGTTCCGATCTGGTTTACCTTGATCAGAACCGCATTTGCCGTGCCAAGTGCAATGCCGCAGGAAAGCCTTCTTACATTCGTCACAAACAGATCATCCCCGACCAGCTGTACTCTGTTCCCGAGCGCTTCCGTCATCTGTTTCCAGCCTTCGAAATCGTCCTCGCACAGCCCGTCTTCGATGGATACGATCGGGTATTTTTCAATCAGTTCCTCATAGTAGGCAACCATTTCTGCGGTATCCCGAAATACTGTCTTTCCGCACTGACGGGATTCCCCGGGAAAGTAGTAGACGTTCCTGCTCTCCTCGTAGAGCTCGCTTGCCGCCGCATCGATCGCGATCATCACGTCGTTTCCAGGCGCATAGCCGGCTTTCTGGACCGCATTGACAATGAGCTGCAGTGCTTCATCGGAATCCTTTAAATCCGGCGCAAAGCCGCCCTCATCGCCGACAGAAGTCGAGTATCCCTTCTCCTTCAGGAGCTGCTTCAGCGTATGGTAAATCTCCGCGCACATGGAAAGACCCTCCCGGAATGAGGGAGCGCCGCACGGCATAATCATAAATTCCTGCAGATCGACGGTGTTGTCGGCATGACGGCCGCCGTTTAAAATATTCATCATCGGCACGGGCATACGGCTTGTGTGGCAGCCGCCCAGGTACTGGTACAGCGGCAGATGAAGCGCATTTGCCGCCGCGCGCGCCACAGCAAGTGAGACACCGAGAATGGCGTTTGCCCCGAGGTTTTCTTTCGTTTCGGTTCCGTCTGCCTGGCACAGGATATGGTCAATCCGCTCCTGCTCGAGCGCATTCTCGCCGACAACGGCATCGGCCAGCACGGTATTGACCGCTTCTACAGCCTTTCTCACGCCCTGCCCCAGATAGCGCACTTCCTGATCTCTTTTTTCCAGTGCCTCAAATTTTCCTGTCGATGCCCCGGACGGCACCTGGGCACGCCCCATATGGCCTTCCAGCCCGAGAATCCCCTCCCCGACGGCCACTTCCACCTCTACGGTCGGATTTCCGCGCGAATCCAGAATTTCTCTTCCTGTCACGCTTCGAATTGGTAAATATCGAAACATAGTTTTCCCTCCTGTTTTGCTGCAAAGTGAACAGTAACCAAGTTTCTTCTCTGCGTTCACAGTATGACCGTGCTATGGGAAAAATATGTTGCTCTCTCTGTCGAAACCTCTTTTTTCCAGTCCTTATTCTTTTCAAACATAAAAAAACGCAATATGAAAGCCATCCGATTTTTCCATTTTCGGATGGCTTTCATAAGTTAGAACTGTGCATTGGACTGAATCCTTTCTTTTTTTGTTCTTTTGTTTCGCTTTGGGGTACTTCGTTACGTTTTCTTGGGTCCATACCTTCGCTTTCTTAGTTTATGGGGTAATTCGTTATGTTCTCGGTGGTCCGTCCTCTCTTTCTGTTTTTTTCTTCCGTTTTCTTTTGTTGACTTTACTATATCAGTTTTCTCACCGTTTGTCAACACTTTATTTTGATTTTTTATCTGTTTTTTCATTTTTATTCCGTCTCTTATTGCGTAATTATTTTTATTTTCAGATTATTATAATAAAATATCCCTGCCGAACCCGTTTCAAAACGAATCCGGCAGGGACATTTTCACGATTTCTCTTTATTTCTTAATCAGCAGGGATTTTCCTGTCATTTCTTTTGGCTGCTCCATTCCCATCAGCTCGATCAGGGTCGGTGCGATGTCTGCCAGGCATCCGCCCTCTCTTAACGTGTAGGATGGGTCTGCATTAACCAGAATGAACGGAACCGGATTGGTAGTATGAGCGGTGTATGGCTCGCCGGTCTCATAGTCTACAAGCTGCTCTGCATTTCCGTGGTCCGCACAGATGAACATCTGTCCGTCAACCTCTTTTAATGCATCAACTGCCTTGCCTACGCACTCATCAACAGCCTCAACTGCCTGGATTGCTGCGCTCTCAACACCGGTATGGCCAACCATATCCGGATTTGCAAAGTTGATGATGATGACATCGTATTTCTGGGAACGGATGGCATCCGTCAGCTTGTCGCATACTTCGTAAGCACTCATCTCTGGTTTCAGGTCATAAGTAGCAACCTTCGGGGATTTCACAAGGATTCTGTCCTCACCTTTATTTGGCTCCTCAACGCCGCCATTGAAGAAGAAGGTTACATGTGCATATTTCTCGGTCTCGGCGATACGAGCCTGCGTCATGTTATGTGCTGCCAGATACTCACCGAAGGTATTGGTGATCTCTTCTTTTTTGAATGCAACGGATTTGTTCGGGATGGTCTCATCGTATTCCGTGAAGCATACGTAGGTCAGATCCAGACGTTTTTCTCTCTCAAATCCGGTGAACTCATCTGCACAGAATGCTCTTGTCAGCTCTCTTGCACGGTCCGGGCGGAAGTTGAAGAAAATCACAGAATCTTTATCCTGAATCGTTGCAACCGGTTTTCCGTCTTTTTTCAGAACGGTCGGCAGAACGAACTCATCGGTTTTTTCAGCATCATAAGAAGCCTGAACAGCCTCTGCCGCATCGGTTCCTTCTACGCCTTCCCCTTTTGTCAGAGCTTTGTAAGCCAGCTCGACACGATCCCAGCGGTTATCACGGTCCATTGCATAGTAACGGCCGGAGATCACGCCGATTTCGCCGACACCGATCTCATCCATTTTTGCCTGCAGCTGCTCAACATAGGATTTTCCGGATGCCGGAGGAGTGTCACGGCCATCCAGGAAGCAGTGTACATAAACTTTCTCGAGACCCTTACGTTTTGCCAGCTCCAGAAGTCCGAATACGTGGGTGATGTGGCTGTGAACACCGCCGTCAGAAAGAAGTCCGAACAGGTGCAGTGCGGAATTATTTGCTTTTGCATTTTCAACAGCCTTTACCAGCTCTTCATTCTCGAAGAAATCGCCGTCCTGGATTGCTTTTGTGATTCTGGTCAGCTCCTGGTATACAACACGGCCTGCGCCCATGTTCAGATGACCTACCTCAGAGTTACCCATCTGTCCGTCCGGAAGACCTACAGCAAGTCCGCTGGCCTGTCCTTTTACGTACGGGCACTGGCTCATCAGCTGGTCCATAATCGGAGTTTTTGCTTCGCAGACAGCGTTATGCTCGCATTTGTCATTCAGTCCATATCCGTCAAGAATCATTAATACGGTTGGTTTTTTACTCATTGTGAATTCCCTTCTTTACTTAAATTTTGGGTAACAATCCAGAGCCCCGTCTCGATTCCGCTTACGCTGCATCTCGATGTTGCTTTTCGCCATATGAAACTCCAGAAAAAGCGCTCCTTCATGCAAGCATGATTCGCGATTTTTCTTCCATTTCGCATGGCTCTGAATTGTTACATTTTGTTAGTATACCCGGATTGTCGAAGAAATCTCCTGGATCATCGACATTCCGCCTAAAATCTGCATGGCATCCTCAAAATGGCGCTCTTTGACCTCGTCCGTAATAACGACGATCTCGGCGTATTTTCCATTGACACGTTTCTGAAGCATCTGTGCAATCGAAACCTTGTTGTTTCCAAAGACAGAAGCTACCGATGCCAGCGTTCCATACCGATTTTCAATCTGCATGCGTACAAAATATTTCGACTTAATTTCGCCGACACGCTTGATCGGGCATTCCCGGTAGCATGTGCAGCCGATTCTGCCGCAGCAGTTCCATAAAATATTGCGCACAACATCGAAAATATCGCCCACAACGGCACTCGCAGTCGGAAGCTCTCCGGCACCTCGTCCGTAAAACATCGTATCCTGTACGGCATCGCCTGTCAGGAATACGGCATTGTAGGAATCATTGACAGTCGCAAGCGGATGATTGCTGTCGATCAGCATCGGATGAACGCGGGCTTCGATTCCTTCCGGGGTATCTTTTGCCACGCCGAGCAGCTTGATCGTGCATCCCATCTCTTTTGCGTACTCGATATCGGTCGCCGTGATTTTGGTAATGCCTTCGGTGTAAACATCTTCAAATGTCACTCTGGAGTTGAACGCTGCCGAAGCCAGGATTGCTACCTTGCGGCCGGCATCAAGACCTTCCACATCTGCGGTCGGGTCTGCTTCTGCATAGCCCATGTCCTGCGCCAGACGGAGCGCATCACCAAACTCCATGCCTTCCTGCGACATTTTTGTGAGAATGAAATTTGTGGTACCGTTGAAAATACCCATCAGCTCTGTGATATGATTGGCGGCAAGGCACTGTTTCACCGGACGGATGATCGGAATTCCTCCCGCCACGGATGCCTCATAGAGAAAATCTTTTCCGTTTCTCTTTGCTGTTGCAAGGATTTTTTTGCCCTCGGATGCCACCAGATCTTTATTTGCCGTTACAACATTCTTTCCAGCATCCAGGCAGGCAAGAATGTAATTCATAGCCGGCTGTTTTCCACCCATAACCTCAACAACAATCTCAATCTCCGGGTCATTGGCAATGTCCTCAAAGTTCGTGGTAATGATCGACGGATCATCAACCTTTGCAGCTGCTTTCTCCACATTGCGCACGAGAATTTTTTTCAGCTCCACACGCGCTCCCAGCTTCGGAAGCATTTCCTCCTGCTGGCTTTTCAGCACTTTGTACACACCGGTACCGACGGTGCCAAGACCCAGCATTCCGATTTTAATTACTCTTTCCTCTGCCATACTCATCTCTCTCTCTTATTTCAGGGATACGATGCATTCAATTTCTACTTTTGCTGCTTTCGGAAGAGCAGCAACTGCTACACAGGAACGAGCCGGTTTGGACTCGCCAAAGAAAGCACCGTATACTTCATTTACCTTGGCAAAATCGTTCATATCGGTCAGGAAAATGGTTGTTTTCATCACTTTCGTGCGGTCAGTTCCTGCTGCTGTCATGATTGCGTCCAGATTCTTTAAAGAGAGGGTTGCCTGCTCTTCTACAGTCTCCGGGATCACGCTGCCATGCTCTACATCAAAGCCAAGCTGTCCGGAAATAAATAAAAGGCCGTTGTCTGCGACCGCCTGTACATAAGGTCCGATTGCTGCCGGTGCTTTTTCTGTATTAATGATTTCTCTTGCCATAATCATATTCTCCTTTATGCTTTCTTTCGCGTCGTCTGATTTGCCGCGTTTTTTCCCTCTATCATGCGGTTTTTCCGACACTTTTTGTCGTTCCCATCATATCACATGTGGAAGATGTCCGCAAGTGCGAAAAAGCCGCTCCCAGACACAAGAAAAGTTCAGTATCGTTCATTTCACATATCCAAATTTTATTAATTCATGTATGAACGCACTCCGTCTAGGATATCTTTTGTGATATGTCGACATACAGCAATCACTTGTTTCTTTGATAACTGTTCTGTAAGTTCGTCTGATTTTCTTAAAAAACCGGTAAATTCATTTGCCTTTTCCAATCAAATCATCAATCCTATTTCATTTTATCCGTCAATATCCATTTTCCTTTTCGATTAGACCCCTCACGGATAACTTTACCTTCATGCTGCATTTTTGTAAGCATACGCTTAATCGTTGCCGTAGAAACTGCAAGCGCTTTTGCTAATTCTTTCTGAGTCAGTTCCGGATTTTTATAAATCATTTCTGACAATTGAATTTCAAGGTCATCTTTGGGATCATGATTGGGGTCATTGGGATCTCGATCGAGGTCAACAGGCTCATGATTGAGATCATCGGGCTCACGATTGAGATCATTTGACCCATGATTGAGGTCATGATCTCGATTTTTGACCTCAATGACCTCATTCTGGCCGCGATAAAGATTGATGCGGAAAGCTACCTCCATATCAATAAATTCCGGTTCACGCAATCCGTATTCCTGCATAGCCTGCATAAGTTTCGGAATACCACTTCCCCATGCTTCCACAAGGTTCATATAGGCAAAAGCATTGGCAAGCGAACGATTTCGGATTTTTGAAAATCCTTCCTTCATCAACTCAATCGTTACGCCAGGAAGCAGTCCACCAGGAGATGTGATCTCCAAGCGATCATCATAAATTGCCACCTGAATATTAGAATTCTGAATGTAACTGCAATTCATAACTGCATTAACGATCAACTCACGGATACTATCCGGCGGCAGTTCATAAATATCCTGCCGATATACTCCTTCCAGCCGACATCCCATACGAATATTTCTAAGGACAAACTGCACCGCTTCCTCTACTTGCTTCCAAAGCGGTCCTTCATAATTACGTCGATCCAAAAAGACAGCTCGCGTCGTTCCCTTAAACACAGCGCACTGTATCATGGAACGGAGTCCACCTTGTCCCGTTAAATAAATATACGCATTTGTCGGATAGATTTTTTCATTCTCATCTTTTTTCAAAATTCCCCAACTGAGCAAAACATTTTTCGTTACATCTTTAACTGCTGATCGCTGAAGATTGGATTTGCAGTTGGCAATAGCAACTTCCTTCATTTGTTCACAGAGACTTTTAATATCTTCATCGGTCACTTCTATATCTCTGCGGATTATTGAATCAAAAGAGCGGGCATCGCATTCATAATATAATTCTCTTGACATATCACGGTCAGCAGGGCGTGTTGTTCCAGAAACTCGAATATATACGCCATTCTCCAGCCCCTCTGCCTTAATATAATATGGTTTCCGACGTCCCGTCCTGATTTCTGCAACAATTACAGGTTTATCATTTATATTTTGCAAATAAACATCCGGGATAATTGTAGGTTCACAACTGTCAGAAATAGCATTCGTAATCGCATCAATCTCCCGAAAAACTTTATCCTCCGGAATGCCAACAACTTCTCTTGTTTTATCGTCAATACCAAATATAATCCTCCCACCTTTTCCGTTAGCGAAAGCAACAACCGTTTTCATATATTTCATGCTCTTGTCTGGACGTTGTACTTTGAATTCAACGTTCTTGGATTCTCCAGCAAGGATTTCTTCTATTGTCATCCGATCACCTCCATGATTAAGTTTTGTCCATGATGACTCTATTATTTTGCTTTTTGCTTCCAATGTGGTTCCATTCATTTATGACTATTTTCCGTATGGTGCTTCAGATTCTGCCGCCATCAACACTGTTTCCTGATCGCTCAGATCGTATGTCACGGCTTTATGCTCTGGCTCATTAAAGGAAGACGAACCACCGATACCGAAATATTTTTCAAAAAACGTTTTCAGTTTTTCAATGACTCTCTGTTTTTTCTTGGCTCTTCCGCCACCACCAAAACGAGAAATTGGCGGCATGATTTTATCTATATCCGTTCCCGCTGTTTTGATCTCTCCGTCCCGAAACGCATTCTCTATGAACTTTCGTGTGTCTTTCGGCTTCAATTTTTCTTCCGCAATAATTACATTAAGATCATAATCACGCTGTTCCACAACAAATTCATGCCACTCATCCATAACATCGTCCACATCATTGATTCCTGCAATAAAGGTTTCAATAAGCTGTTTCTTGCTGCGCAGCTCCGGGCTGGCATCAATCGCTTTATTGATGGTTATCAGCACTTCCTTATCTTCACAGTGGGTATCATGATACTTCTTTACAAGCATCAGAATATAATCAATGTTGATTTCTACCTGCCGGATCAATTCAATTTCAAACACCACATCATCTGTAATATCCGTACTTTCCCGGCGTTTCCGTTTCCACTCGTCACGCAAATCCTGATAACGTCCAATGTAGTCTTGCAAATTGCGCTCAGAAATCAGCTCATTCCCCTTAAATTCGTCAAAGGAAAGCAGAAGGTTTCTCATACGAAGAATAGCACCAAACAAAGCAATAAAATCCTTCTGGTTCTGCTCTCCGACAATCTGCGGTTCTGACAGCGGAAACTTATGATTCAATTCCTCCATCAGATCCACATACCCTGGCATTGGCTTACCATCTACGGATTCATATCCGTAATAGTAATCCTTAAAGCTCTGCAGCAAAACAATGCCCCCGGCATTCTTATCCCCAA
Source organism: Blautia sp. AF19-13LB (assembly GCF_003479105.1). Classification (NCBI taxonomy): domain Bacteria; kingdom Bacillati; phylum Bacillota; class Clostridia; order Lachnospirales; family Lachnospiraceae; genus Blautia; species Blautia sp. AF19-13LB. The sequence goes on along the minus strand of NZ_QUGO01000001.1, from coordinate 154,157 downwards.
ACAAGGAAATGGCACTATCTACTCGCTTCTGCAGATTTCTGAAACATACAATATTTCCAAAGGTCTTGATAGAATTCAGAATACGGTTTGTACGGAAAAACGCCTGTATCAGTCCGTGCATTTTCAGATTTTTATCTACCCACAGCGTATTCATAGTCGTCGCATCAAAACCGGTAAGAAACATATTGACTACGATCAGAATGTCCAATTCCTTATTCTTCATGCGAAGCGACACATCTTTATAATAATTCTGGAATTTATCACTTGAGGTATCGTAGTTCGTATGGAACATTTTGTTATAATCCTTGATTACTTCTTCCAGAAACTCTCTGGACGGCTGGTCGACAGATATAAAACAAGCATATCACGAAAACGTGAATTTTTCAATCCGCGCAAAAAATCACTCCGCTTCAAAACACAGAAACGAAGTGATTTCTTTTTGCACAAACTGGCACTCTCTATAGCTAAATCAAGGGTTATATGTTGCATAAAAAACAGCAAAACGCCACCAAACACCTCACCTTCAGCATTTCTGCCGAATTCACCGTGTTTGGTGACGTTTTAGCCCGTTTTATTGATTGATTTCGTACAAAATCAATTATTTATTGTAGTTTACGATAGCTCCGAAATCTGGTTTCAGGGATGCTCCGCCTACCAGACCGCCGTCGATGTTCTCCTGTGCGAACAGTTCCGGTGCGGTTTTTGCGTTTACAGAGCCGCCATACTGGATACGGATAGCTGCTGCTGTTGCATCATCATAGATTTCAGCGATGCACTCGCGGATGCCTTTGCAAACTTCCTCAGCCTGCTCTGTTGTAGCAGTTTTGCCGGTTCCGATTGCCCAGATTGGCTCGTAAGCGATAACGGCTGTTTTTGCCTGATCTGCTGTTACATTCAGGAATCCAACTTTTACCTGCTGACGAATGAAGTCCATCGTTACACCCTGCTCTCTCTGCTCCAGAGTTTCTCCGCAGCACATGATCGGGGTGATGCCGTGCTCGAAAGCTTTCAGCATTTTTTTGTTTACGGTCTCGCTGGTCTCTGCGAAGTATTCTCTTCTCTCAGAGTGGCCAAGTACAACGTATTTCACGCCAGCGTCTGTCAGCATAGCCGGGGAGATTTCGCCTGTGAAAGCACCTTTCTCCTCAAAATACATATTTTCAGCACCAATCTGGATGTTGGAGCCTTTTGCAGCCTCTACAACCGGGATGATATCGATGGCCGGTACGCAGAAAACAACGTCAACGTCGTCATTTGCCACCAGTGGTTTTAATGTATTGACTAATTCTACTGCCTTGCTCGGAGTCATGTTCATTTTCCAGTTTCCGGCGATAATTTTCTTTCTTGCCATGATCGTTTGATCTCCTTAGTTTTGAATATAAATTCTTATTTGTCGTTTGCTGCTGCAACGCCCGGCAGTTCTTTTCCTTCCAGGAACTCCAGGGAAGCGCCGCCGCCAGTGGAGATATGAGTCATCTTATCGCCATATCCAAGCTGGTTTACAGCTGCTGCGGAATCTCCGCCGCCGATGATCGTAACTGCATCTGTTTCAGCCAGTGCTGCTGCAACTGCTTTGGTTCCTGCTGCAAAATTCGGCATCTCGAAGCATCCCATCGGTCCGTTCCATACAACGGTTTTAGCAGTTTTAACAGCATCAGCGAACAGTTTTGCAGTTTCCGGTCCGATATCCAGACCTTCCCAGCCATCCGGAATCTGTCCGGCCGGAACAACCTGTGTATTTGCGTCGTTTGAGAATGCATCTGCAACAACGTTGTCTACCGGAAGAAGCAGTTTCACGCCTTTTGCTGCTGCTTTTTCTTTCATTTTGTTTGCATAATCCAGATAATCCATCTCAAGCAGAGAATCACCAACGGTGCCGCCTGCTGCTTTTGCGAAGGTATAAGCCATACCACCGCCGATGATCAGGACATCAACTTTATCGATCAGGTTGTCGATAACAGAAATCTTGCTGGATACTTTGGATCCACCAAGGATGGCAACAAACGGACGCTCCGGATTGTTGACAGCATTTCCAAGGAATGCGATCTCTTTCTCCATCAGGTAACCAACAACAGCAGTGTCAACATATTTGGTAACACCAACATTGGAGCAATGAGCACGGTGTGCGGTTCCGAATGCATCGTTTACGAATACGTCACACAGGGAAGCCAGTTCTTTGCTGAACTCCTCACCGTTTTTGGTCTCTTCTGCACGGTAACGGGTGTTCTCCAGAAGGATTACATCTCCGTCTTTCATAGCCTCAACAGCTGCTTTTGCGTTCGGTCCTACAACCTCAGGATCTGCTGCAAATTTAACTTCCTGTCCGAGAAGCTCGGAAAGGCGAACTGCAACCGGTGCAAGAGAAAGCTCTGGTTTTGGTTCTCCTTTCGGTTTTCCAAGATGAGAGCAGAGAATTACTTTTCCGCCGTCAGCGATCAGTTTTTTGATCGTTGGAAGAGCTGCTACCAGACGGTTCTCATCTGTGATTTTTCCATCGATCAGCGGAACGTTGAAGTCACATCTTACAAGGACTCTTTTTCCTTTTACGTTGATATCATCTACGGTTTTTTTGTTTAACATGGGCGTTTCCCTCCATATATCCAACTGCATCTGCCGCGCCGTTTCTTTGTTTTTGCGGCATCGCGGTCCTTATTTAAAAATGCAGTTTATAATTTTTGCACACGGAAAAGGGCTGTTTTTGTGCCGTATTTTTCCGCCGCATTCGCAAAAAGGGCCCGGTCCTTAACAGACCGGACCCTTTGGGCTCTGAAATTTTGCCGTTCAGTTTGTTAAATTATGCTAACTCGCTGAAGTATTTGATGGTACGAACCATCTGGCTTGTGTAGGAGTTCTCGTTATCATACCAAGAAACAACCTGTACCTCTGTTGTTCCGTTGTCCAGCGGAAGAACCATGGTCTGAGTTGCATCGAACAGAGAACCATATCTCATACCAACGATGTCGCTGGATACGATTTCATCTGTGTTGTATCCGAAGGACTCGGTTGCAGAAGCTTTCATTTTTGCGTTGATCTCGTCAACAGTTACAGTTCCTTCTACAACTGCTGTAAGGATTGTGGTAGAACCGGTTGGGGTTGGAACACGCTGTGCAGAACCGATCAGTTTGCCGTTCAGTTCCGGAATAACAAGGCCGATTGCTTTTGCAGCACCGGTGCTGTTTGGAACGATGTTAACTGCAGCTGCACGGGATCTTCTCAGATCGCCTTTTCTCTGCGGTCCGTCCAGAGTCATCTGATCTCCAGTGTAAGCATGGATAGTAACCATGATACCGGATTTAATCGGAGCCAGTTCGTTCAGAGCTTTTGCCATAGGTGCAAGGCAGTTTGTGGTGCAGGATGCAGCGGAGATGATGTTATCGTCTGCTGTCAGTGTCTCATGGTTTACATTGTAAACGATGGTCGGAAGGTCGTTACCAGCCGGAGCGGAGATAACTACTTTACGAGCACCTGCATTGATGTGTGCCTGAGCTTTTGCTTTGGAGGTGTAGAATCCGGAGCACTCCAGAACTACGTCTACGCCAAGCTCTCCCCATGGGCAGTTGTTAGCATCCGGGAAAGCATAGATTTTGATGTTTTTGCCATCTACTGTGATGGAATCTTCATCGGATGTTACGGTATCAGCCAGAGCATATTTTCCCTGAGAAGAGTCATATTTTAACAGATGAGCTAACATCTTCGGGGATGTTAAATCGTTGATTGCTACTACTTCATAACCTTCTGCTCCAAACATCTGTCTGAATGCAAGACGTCCGATACGGCCAAAACCATTGATTGCTACTTTTACTGCCATGATTTTCAATTCCTCCTAAAAAGTGAATTTTAATTTTGAGTCTCTGTACTTTGTTAAAGAAACATCAACCTTATCTGTATAATACCTAATTTCGTCGGAAAATTCAAGTTCTATTTTCAAGAAAATACGAAATTATTTCTAAAATTTGTGAAGAAGCCGGATGCCAATCCGTATTTCTGCAAAATTTCGAAAGATCCGTCTATTGCAGAAAGAGCCGGAATCCAGCCTTTCTGGGGCTTTTTCCGGCTTTTCCTGCGTGTTTTCTATTGGATCGGCAGATATTCCGGCTTTTTCTCTTTAAACCGCACGTAGTACCGGAATCCGGCTTCCTGCGCGATAGCTGCCGCGTCCGCGAAATGAAACGCTATATGTTCCGGTTTGTGGGCATCGGCACCGAAGGTGATCTTTTCGCCGCCCAGTTCCCGGTATCTTCTGATGACATCCGGCGTCGGATTCGGCACGCCAAGGCCTGCCTTGTAGCCGCCGGTGTTGATTTCCAGCGCGATATCGTACTGAATCAGCTCTTTTAAAATGGTATCGATCTCGTCCGCAAATGCGCGGTAGCTGTAATCTTTTCCCTTTTCTCTGCAGTAGCGTACCACATAATCCAGATGACCAAGCGTCTGGAAATTGTGGAAGAACCGGATATTTTCTGCTGTAGCCCGAAAATACGCCCGGTACAGCTCTTCTGCCGTCCAGTCCGGGAAAGCATCCTCATAATAGGGGTCTTTTCCGTCAATGACATGCATGGATCCGATCACATAGTCGAACGGCCACGCATTTACATACTCTTCCATCCGTTCTTTTAAGTGGAGCTGCAGTCCCAGTTCCACGCCGAATCGGATATCGATTCTGTCGTGGTATTTTTCCTGCAGTTCCCGGATTTTTGCCGCATATGCCGGTGTATCGAGCTGGAACTCGCCGGTACTGTAATCCATATCGTAGTGATCCGTCAGGCAGATTGCCGGAAGTCCCAGCTCGACTGCCCGTTTTACCATCTCTTCTGTTGGTGCTTCGCTGTCACTTGAAAAGAAACTGTGCATATGACAGTCCGCTATTTTCATCTTTCGGCCTCCGTAATCGTTCCGCCTCCGCCGACACAGCCGTCCACGTAGAAGACAACAGCCTGTCCCGGTGTCGGAGCACGCACGCCGTCCGGGAAGGTACAGGTAATCTCATCTTCCCCGGTCCGTTTGATCACGCACGGGGAGCCTTTGTGCCCGTACCGGATTTTTGCGGTGCAGGAGAGCTCTTCTCCAAGTTCCAGCGGCGGAATTGCCATATAGTTTACTTTGTTTGCTTTTACTACTTTTGCGAAAACCTCTTCATTTTCGCCGACCACAACCTCGTTCGTCTCCGGACGGATTTCCAGTACGAACACGCGGTGTCCCATCGGAAGGCCGAGTCCGCGGCGCTGTCCTACGGTGTAATGGGTAATCCCCTCATGGGTACCGAGGATTTCACCCTTTGTATTCACGAAATTGCCTTTCGGTGCCACGATTCCTGTCTCGTTCTGGATAAAGGAAGCGTAATCCTGATCCGGCACGAAGCAGATTTCCTGGGAATCCTTCTTTTTTGCTACCGGAAGACCGATTTTTGCTGCAATCTCACGAATCTGATCTTTTGTGTAGTCTCCGACCGGCATCAGCGTATGCGAAAGCTGCTCCTGGGTCAGATTATACAGTGCATACGTCTGGTCTTTTGCCGCTGTTACCGAATTTGCAATCGCATACCGTCCATTGGCAAGCTGTTCGATTCTTGCATAATGTCCGGTCGCAATGTAGTCCGCTCCAATGGAAAGACTGCGCTGAAGCAACGCTTCCCATTTCACATAGCGGTTGCAGGCGATACACGGGTTCGGTGTTCTGCCGCAGAGATATTCGTTCGTGAAATAGTCCATGACGTTCTCACGGAACTCTTTTTTGAAGTTCATGACATAATACGGAATGTCCAGCACCTGTGCCACGCGCCTTGCATCATCAACAGCAGAGAGGCCGCAACAGCCCCCGTTTTCCTCCTGGACTGTCTCGGCCTCATCCTGCCAGATCTGCATGGTCACCCCGATGACATCGTATCCTGCTTTTTTCAGGAGATACGCTGCCACCGAGGAATCTACGCCGCCGGACATTCCAACGACTACCTTCTTTTTTCCCATACTTAGTATTCTTCCTCTTCCTCGCCCTCGCTGATATCAGACTTCGGTTTTGCAAGACCTTCGATCTTGATGTGGTGTTTCTCTGCGTAATCCCAGAGTGCAGCGTGAATTGCTTCTTCTGCAAGCAGAGAACAGTGAACTTTGACCGGCGGAAGTCCGTCGAGTGCTTCCATAACAGCTTTGTTGGTTACTTCCAGAGCTTCCTGGATGGTTTTTCCTTTTACCAGCTCGGTTGCCATACTGCTGGTTGCAACTGCGGCGCCGCAGCCGAAGGTTTTGAATTTGCAGTCCTGAATGATGCCGTTATCGTCGATGTCAAGATACATTCTCATGATATCGCCGCATTTTGCATTTCCAACGGTACCTACACCGCTTGCGTTCTCAATTTCTCCTACATTTCTCGGATGCTGGAAATGATCCATTACTTTTTCACTGTACATTGTTATTCTTCCTCCTGAACTATTTCAAAGCAGTCCTCCTCCGGCACAGCTTTTACCTGAATTTTTCTGTACCGGCTTTCTGGATGGACTGTCTTATTTTTTTAAACTTATTTACCCTGCTGTTTTTTGATGTAATCCTCATACAGCGGGGACATGCTGCGCAGACGGTCTACGATCGCTTTAATCTGCTCTACAACAAAATCAACGTCCTCTTTTGTGATCTCCTCACTTAAAGTCAGACGTAAGGAACCGTGTGCTTTCTCGTGCGGCAGTCCGATGGCCAGCAGTACATGGGACGGATCCAGGGATCCGGAAGTACATGCAGAACCGCTGGATGCGCAGATACCTTTCATATCCAGCATGATCAGAAGGGACTCTCCCTCGATGAATTCAAAGCTGATGTTGCAGTTGTTCGGCAGACGTTTTACCGGATCGCCGTTCAGACGGCAGTTCGGAATCTCGGTTAAAATACGGTTGATCAGATAATCACGTACTTCGATTTCTTTTGCGGTACGCTCCGCCATAGTTCTTGCCGCACGCTCTGCCGCAACTCCATATCCTACGATGCCCGGTACATTTTCTGTTCCGGCACGGCGTTTTCTTTCCTGCGCACCGCCGTGTACGAAGGAGCGGATTTTCACACCCTTTCGGATGTAAAGGAAGCCGATTCCTTTCGGTCCGTTAATCTTATGACCGCTGGAACTGAGCATATCAATATTGCACTCATCCACATTGATCGGGATCTGGCCAAATGCCTGTACGGCATCTGTGTGGAATAAAATATTGTGTTCTTTTGCAATTCTTCCGATTTCCTTGATCGGCTGAATCGTTCCGATTTCGTTGTTTGCCGCCATAACGGAAATCAGAATGGTCTCAGGTGTGATGGCTGCTTCGAGTTCATCCAGATTGACAACGCCGTTCTCATCGACGCCGATATAGGTGATTTTCGCACCGCGCTCTTTTTCCAGATACTCACAGGTATGAAGAATCGCATGATGCTCGATTTTTGTGGTGATGATGTGGTTTCCTTTATTTTTATATGCTTCAAAGGTAGCTTTTAACGCCCAGTTATCGGACTCGCTGCCGCCGGCTGTGAAATAAATTTCCTCCGGTTTTGCGCCGAGCACGTTTGCGATCTGCTCTCTTCCTTTGGTGATGGCTTCTTTGCTTTTTCCTGCAATTGCATAAATACTGGATGGATTTCCGTAGTATTCGCTGAAATAAGGAAGCATAGCCTCGACAACTTCCGGGGCTGTTTTTGTTGTTGCCGCATTGTCCAGATAAATCATTGTTGTTCACTCCTTGTCATTTCTATCGCTGTTTCTGTTTTTCTCTAATTGCCGGCTCTGCTGAACCAGCTCTCCGAGGCTGATGGAATCCACAGCGTTCGTAATTCCCTCATTGATCCTCTGCCACACAAAACGCGTGACGCAGAAATCGGCCGCATCGCAGCCGCCCAGGCCTTCATTGACCGAGCACGTGACTGCCTCGAGTCCGCCCTCCAGCACACGGAGAACATCTCCTACCGAAATGGAATCTGCCGGTTTTGCAAGTACATATCCACCGCCTGCTCCCCGCACACTCTCAATGAATCCGGCTTTTCGAAGCGGACGCACCAGCTGCTCCAGATAGCTCTCTGAGATATTCTGGCGTTCTGAAATGCTGGCAATGGACACTGCACCCTCTTCTTCGTGACTCGCCAGATCGATCATGGCACGCAGGCCATATCTTCCCTTGGTCGATAATTTCATTCCTGGTTCTCCTTTTTCCTGTGCTGTCGTTTTCCAATTCCGACAGTTTTAATCGGATTTATTTCTCACTCAGAATAGCACCTATCACGGGGTTCTGTCAAGGAGTTTTTTCGCATATTTTAGACTATCTGCGCAATGCCGTGAAAGGAGTCTATCCCATGCTGAAAATCACAAGAAAGAACACGCTTCTTCTTGGCACACTGATCCTGACCGCGTCCGGGATCATCTGCAGAATTCTTGGATTTCTCTATAGAATATTCCTGTCGCGCCGGATCGGTGCGGAAGCCTTTGGTATCTACCAGCTCGCCACACCACTCTACGCACTGATGCTCTCCCTTGGCGCAGGCGGCATGCAGACGGTGCTCTCGCGCTTTGTCGCATCGTACCTTGCCAAAAAGGATTCCAGACGGGCAAAGATCTGTCTGGCGGCCGGATGCGGCATTGTAGTGATACTTTCCTTCTCCGCCTCCATCTTTCTCTTTTTCAGCGCGGATTTTATAGGAACACGGCTTCTTTTTGAGCCGCGGACGATTCTGCTCCTCCGGATTTTATCACTCGGCATTCTCCCCTCCGGGATCCACAACTGTCTCTCGGCATGGTATCTTGGCCAGAATCAGACGGCACTGCCTTCTTTTTGCCAGCTTTTGGAACAGTTCGTGCGCATGGGCGCTTCCTACCTTGCCTGGCTTTTCTGTCTTTCCACAAGCCTCCCCTCTGCCGCTGTCGCTGCATTCGGTACTGCCGCCGGCGAACTCTTTTCGTATCTCTTTCTGATGGCCTGCCTGTCCGTCTCGCACAGCAGGTCCCCTCAGAAACACCGCCCGATTTCTGTTTTTTTCAAAGAAAAGACCCTCTGGTACGATACCTTCCGAGAGCTTGCCGTTTTGAATCTTCCGCTTACGCTGAACCGTATTCTTCTGAATGTCCTCCACAGCATTGAAAGTGCTCTGCTCCCCGGCTGTCTGGTCACCTTCGGTCTTTCCCGGAAAGCAGCGCTCTCGCAGTATGGCATTCTCACCGGTATGGCACTTCCTATGATCTTTTTTCCATCTGCCATCACCCACGCGGTGTCCGTCATGCTTCTGCCCGGCGTAGCAAAACAGCAGGCCGACGGTACGCCGGAGCAAATATCAGACACGATCCGTTATACAATTTCTTTCTGTGTGCTGCTTGGCACTTCCGCTGTTTTTGCCTTTTTCTTTTTCGGTCCGTGGCTTGGACGTTTCCTTTTTCAAAACGAAGAAGTCGGCGTTTTTCTGCGTATCCTTTCATTTTTAAGTCCTTTTCTCTATCTGGAAACGACACTTGGAAGCATTTTAAACGGCCTTGGAAAAACTTCTCTCGTTTTTTTCCAGAACCTTGCCGGAGATGTAATTCGTATTCTTGCAATTCTTTTTCTCGTCCCGGTTTTCGGCATCCGTGGCTATCTCTATGGTATTCTTGCAAGTGAACTTACCATTATGACAATGGCACTTTTGTTCCTGCATCGGGAATCTGCAAACGGATTTGCTGTTCATTGATACCTTTTTTCTATCTTTTTTAAGAGAAACAGAATTTTCGCCGAAAAAATATCGACAATCTTCGCGTTATGTATTATAATTTATAGATAGTTTGCGACGGGGCACACAAGAACGCTCCTCTGTCCGCAGCTAGAAAAGAAGTGCATCTAAGATAAAGGAGAACGAAAATGAGCCTTGAATTTGTAAGAAAACTTCCCACCCCAACAGAGATCCGGGAACAATATCCCTTAAGCGCCCGCGCAACCGAAATCAAAAAACAGCGTGACGCTGAAATCGCAAAAGTCTTTACCGGGGATTCCGATAAATTTCTTGTTATCGTAGGACCTTGCTCCGCAGACAACGAAGACGCTGTTCTGGAGTACAATCACCGTCTGGCAAAGGTTGCCGACAAAGTATCCGACAAACTGATCATCATCCCGCGTGTCTATACCAACAAACCGCGTACCACAGGTGAAGGCTACAAAGGTATCGTTCATCAGCCGGACCCGGAAGGAAAGCCGGACCTGCTGCACGGCCTGATCGCCATGCGTAAAATGCATATGCGTGTAGTAGAAGAGACTGATCTGACTTCTGCAGACGAAATGCTGTATCCGTCCAACTGGAGCTATCTGTCCGATATTCTCTCCTATGTTGCGGTCGGCGCACGTTCCGTAGAAAACCAGGAGCACCGTCTGACTGTTTCCGGCATCGACATTCCGGCCGGCATGAAAAACCCGACCAGCGGTGATCTTTCTGTTATGATCAACTCCGTCATTGCCGCACAGGGCTCCCACTCCTTTATTTACCGTACCTGGGAGGTAAAGACAAGCGGAAATCCGCTGGCGCACACCATTCTCCGCGGTGCGACCAACAAGCACGGCAACTCCGTGCCGAACTATCACTACGAGGACATTCAGCTTCTGCTGGAGAAATACAACGAAACACATCTCGTAAACCCGGCTACCATCATCGATGCCAACCATTCCAACTCCGGAAAGAAATACGAGCAGCAGATCCGTATCGTCAAAGACGTTCTGCACACAAGACGATGCAACAAGGATATCGAAAGTCTCGTAAAAGGTGTTATGATCGAGAGCTATCTGGAGCCTGGCAACCAGAAGATCGGATGTGGAAATCACGTCTATGGTAAATCCATCACCGACCCGTGCCTTGGCTGGGATCAGACCGAACGACTGATTTACGATATTGCTGAGGAGTGCTAAATTTTCTCCTTCGTTACAAAAACACATATGAAAGAAACCTCTGTCGCAGATTTTGCCGGTCTGCGCAGAGGTTTCTTTCTTTTGTTATAATAAGGTTGTTAAATCAATACCGTTGCAATGCTATTGCCCCAGAAGGTCAGGCGGGTTGTGGTTCCGTTCATGCGGAGATTGACTACTTTCGTCTCTTCTGACGTATTTAATACAACGAGTGCAATCGTTCCATCCGGGTTTTTCGCTGCTGTAACCTCAAGCTCCGGCGAATACGTGGAGCTCGCGATGCGGACGGCGCCCGGTTTGATATATTTTGAGAAGTGGGCGATCGCGTGGAACATCGGTTTTACTTCGATTGTGTCGGTCGTTCCGTCGCAAATGATCGGTGCGCCGCAGAAGTTGTCCACGTGGTTCGGGCCGCCGATCTCATCAAGCACGAGGTTCCAGTCAATCCAGTAATTCATGCCATGGTTCAGATCGCCGATGATGTCGTGCGCATACTGTTTCGCATGGCGCAGAGAGTTTCCGGCAGCCGCACCGTACCGTGCCAGCTCTACGCAGCCCTCACTGTGCATCAGCATCAGATCCGGGTAATCTTCTCTTACCATTGAGAGTGTTTCAAAATGATCGCCTGAATACCAGTGGTATGCGACACCGGCAATCATATCTTTTGTTGTCTCATCCACAATGTCGCGGGTTCTCTCGTACGTTCTCTCCTTGTTGTGGTCCCAGATGTACAGTTTTACGTGATCAAGGCCTTTTTCTTTTAAGGTCGGGTACAGATAGTCACGCAGGAATTCTTTTTCCTCTTCTGCCGTATATTCGCAGGAATCCCAGGTCTGAACAGCCAGCGGCTCATTCTGTACCGTCATCCAGGAAATCGGCAGGCCGAGTTTTTCGTACTCCGTGATGTATTTTGCAATATAATTTGCGTAATCCGGATAGCTCTCTTTTTTCAGATGCCCACCGCCGTTTCTTACGCCGGTCTCTTTCAGGAAAGCTGGCGGGGACCATGGGGAAAGCAGCAGGGAGACTGGTTTTCCAAGTGTTTTGGAAACAGCTTTTACGAGCGGCTGCACGTATTTTGCATCTCTTTCCAGGCTAAAATCCCTGAATTCCGGATCGTCCGGGTTTTCGACTGCGCAGTAATTGCCGATGGAGAAGTCACAGCTGTCCATGTGAATCCGGCCGATCGTATAGCCAATGCCGTCTTTTCCATAATACGCTTCTACTACTTTCTTACGGTTTTCCTCACTCATGCGGGACAGTGCATAGCCTGCGGACTCGGTGAGTGCGGCGCCAAATCCCTCAATTTTCTGATACGTCTTGTCCGGGTACAGGTTGATGACCTGCATTTCCTGATTTTTCGCGTCCGGGATCAGTGCAGTTTCATAGTCTCTTGTTTTGATGCCGTCTTCCCCAAAGATGGTTGCGTGTAATGTTACTTTTGCCATAAGTTTTCTTCTCCTTTTCTCTGCTTTTTGCAGATCATTTTATCGCTCTGGATCCTTTTCCAAGCAGTCCGGGTAATAACTGAGTCTTGCGGTTCCGTGTTCGGCATAGAGCATGCCTTCCCGCGGTGCGGTTTTTCCTTCTGCTTCGCCGGACAGAATCTGCTCGGCGGTTTTGATGCAGTCATCGAGAATCGTCTCTGGCTGGCTGAAATAGCCCTGCATGCCGCCGAAACCGATGTGCCCGCTGTAGGATCTCTCATAGCGGGTTTCGTATGTTTTCAGGTGATACAGCCCTTCCAGCGTTTTTCTCACGCTGCAGCCGAGGACAAGAAGATTCTGGTTGCAGGCATCGCCGGAGAACAGGATTTTCGTCGCTTCATCAAGAAAACAGATGCCGCCCGGCGTGTGGCCGGCCACCTCGATGCACTCGACGCGGCGGTTTCCCAGTTCGAAAACATCGCCCTCGTGCAGGGCATGGAATGTCGGCATTTCGAACGGCTGAATTTTGTTGAGATCATACTCATATGCCTGATAGCCGCCGTTTCTTCCAATTTCATCAGCAAAGCCGCGCAGCTGTTCTGCGTTCAGGTTCCGTGTCATAGCAAAATCTGCCTCGCCAAGATAGACATCCGTAAACGCACCGATTCCGCCGACATGATCGAGATGGCCGTGCGTCAGGACAACGTCGTACGGCTTGTCCGTCAAGCTTGCCGCGATGCCTTTCAGATCAGAAAGGCCGCATGCGGTGTCAATCAAAAGCGCACGCTCCTCTCCGACCAGAAAATAACACGCGGACAGACCGAATTCGTTGATGGCGTAGGTGTTTTTCGCAATTTCCATTACCATTGGTTCTTTTATCATAGTTTTGTTCCCTCCCATACATGATGGCTGTTTTCGGAAAAAGCAGGCACCGCACGCATACCCCCACGATATGTTCTGCTCCAGTACCTGCTTTTTATCCGTTTGTTCTGCCTGCGGCAGAAGTTATATAGTCTTTGCGTTTCCCTTTCGGAAATTCGTTTTATTTCAGGCTTGCTACGTAAGCGTCAAGCTGTTTCTGAGCTGCCTCTTTCATGGTCTCGATTCCTGCTGCTTCCATCTGGGACTGGTAATCAGCCAGACCAGATTCTGCATCTGTGTATCCGAGCTCAAGCGGCCACCAGTACTGCTGCTGTACATTGTTGCATGCAGCAAGCTGGGTCTCGAAGGAAGAGGTATCCAGTACAAATCCTGTGAATTTCTCATTTCCCTGTCCGGAAACGATGCGGGACTCAAACTCATCAATGTTGGTCTTGTAATCATCCGGAGTACCGATCTGCTGACGGTTCAGAGCATCACTTCTTGCAGACCACATTGCGCTCGTTCCATAGTTGTCCGTATCCAGAACCTTGAACTGTCCCTCATCGTTCAGCTCATAAGAAGTTCCTTCAACACCGTAGTAGAACGCATCGTATACTTCCTGATCATTGGTGATCAGATCCCACAGTGCCATTGCTCTCTCCGGATTCTTGGAAGTATTGGAGATTACCATACAGTCCTGCGTATATGGAAGATGTGCAACATCTTTTACCATGTTAGAATAGTGAATATCGTATTCCGGATGAAGAATTGCCTGTCCCACATAGGAATCAATGTTATGGATCTTCAGAGCTGCTTTACCATTCTGAAATTTCGTGCTGTCCGTGTCTGACAGAGCAGATTTTGAATAAAATCCTTTCTCATTCCATCTTGCCATCATTTCCAGGAATTCCGGTGTTTTCTCCAGCTCATAGGAAGTCATAACAGTTGGATTTTCTGCATTTGGATCATACCACAGATAACGGATTCCGTTGAAGGTTGCCAGTCCCTGATTTTCCATATACATGAAGAAGATTTCCGGTGCTGTAGAGTATAGATCGATGCACTCCATTTCCGGATGCGTTTCTTTGATGATATCGCAGTACTCTTCAATATCTTCAAAGGTCTCCATCTTTCCGTCCCATTCGGTTCCCTCTACCAGGTCACCACGATAGATAGGACCATATGCATTGTAAGTAGACAGCAGGGAAGGAACACAATAATAGCTTCCATTTACTGTTGCCTGCTGTTTTGCTTCCTCAGACTGTGCTGCAAAGTTCTTCGGTGCGTAGGTTGGCCAGAGCTCATCAAGGCTCTTGAAGGCACCCTTCTGCGCCAGAGATGCAAAGTTCAGCCAGGATGCACTGTATGCCATATCAAACTCTTCTCCCGAAGAGAACAGCAGCGGATATTTGTTTGCGTACTCCGCCCAGCCGATCCAGTTGATTTTCAAAGAGCAGTTCAGTTTCTCTTTTAAGAGTTTGTTCAGATTCTCGTCGATTGCATCCTGTCCTGCCGGACGGTCACTGATGACATACATGGAAAGCTCCACAAACTCGGATGTGTCAAGCTCACCGCTTGCGGATGATGTAGATCCGCTCTTTGCAGCTCCACCATTGGAAGAGCTGGAATTGTTGCTTCCGCAGCCTGCAAGCAAGCCTCCGGTCATGGCGATTGCCATGGATACAGCAAGTGCTTTTCTTAATTTTTTGTTTTGCATTTCTTTTTCCTCCTTTTTCGTTGCCTTTATCTAATCGTTCCATCAGCCTTTGACGGAACCGATTGTAACACCTTTTACAAAATATTTCTGTATAAACGGGTAAACCAGAATGATCGGGCCGGTTGCCACAACTGCCATGGCCAGCTTCAGGGAGTTGGATGGCATATCCTGCAGCGGAATGTTTGCAGAGCTTGCCATCTGGGACATTGCCTGCGTTTTCTGCATCAGGGCATACAGCATGTACTGCAGCGGATATTTTGTTTCTGTATTCATATACAGCATTGCATTGTACCAGTCATTCCAGTAACCAAGCGCAAGGAACAGACCGATGGTTGCCATTCCGGATTTCAGAAGCGGAAGGATGATGCTGAAAAATGTTTTAAACTCGCCTGCGCCGTCAATCTTCGCAGATTCGATCAGTGCGGTCGGAATTGCGGATACGAAGGTTCTCATGATCAACAGGTAGAAGACATTGAACACACCCGGTAAGATCAGGGCAAGGTAGCTGTCTTTTAAGTGCAGATACTGGATGTAGAAAATATAGGAGCAAACCATACCGCCGTTAAACAGGGTCGTAAAGTAGAAGAAGAAGGACAGAGCATTTCTGTACTTGAAATCTTTACGGCTGATCACGTAAGCGGTCATTGTCGTAAGCAGAAGTCCTACTGCAGTTCCGGCGAGGGTGATAAAAATAGATACCCCGTAAGCACGGACAACGGTCATCGGGCTCTTGAAGATCAGTGCGTAAGCGGCTGTGGTAAATTCTCTTGGGAGAATGCCATAACCCTGAAACCGAATCGCCTGCTCAGATGAAAACGAACCGGAAACCACCATAATAAACGGCAGTAAACATACCAGAGCCATCAGCGCAACAAAGGTGTAACAGATGACATAAAATACTTTTGTAGAAGTACTTTTCTTGATTTTCTGTGATTTTGCAACAGCTTGCATAACTAATTCCTCCTTTTTTCTGTCTTAGAACAGTGCAAGATCTTCTTCTACATGTTTTACGATTGCGTTTACGATCAGAATAGTCGCAAAGCAGATGACGGACTGATAGAAAGATGCTGCCGCTGTCATACCGAGGTTGGAGTTCTGAATCAGGGAACGGAATACATAGGTATCAATAACATCGGTCTTGTTGAAGAGCTGTCCGTTGTTTCCAACGATCTGATAGAACATCTCGAAATCACCACGGAGAATTCGGCCAACCTGCAGAAGAAGCATGGTGATAATGGTCGGAAGAATGCTCGGAAGAGTGATGAAACGGATTCTCTCAAAAATATTTGCACCGTCGATGGAAGCTGCTTCGTGAATCTCAGCATCGACACCGGTAATTGCTGCGATGTAAATAACGGAGTTATATCCACACCATTTCCATGAGTTGAACAGACAGATGATCCATGGCCATATACCGGCTTTGGATGCATCGTACATATTGATCTTCTCCCCTCCAAAGAAGGTTACGATACTGTTCAGGATACCGGTTTCATAGTTGAAGATATTGTAAACAAAAACTCCAACGATAACCCAGGAGATGAAGTACGGTAAGAAAATGATTGACTGTGTCACTTTTTTAAAGATTTTTTTGTTGATCTCAGAAATAAAAATTGCGATCAATACCGCAAGAAGCTGTGAAGTAACCAGGTTTAACAGGTTGTACACAACTGTGTTTCTCGTAATCAGCCATCCGGTTCCGGATGAGAACAGGTATTCGAAGTTTGCAAATCCATTCCATTCACTTCCGAATACGCCAAGATCATATCGATAGTTCTTAAATGCAAGCACCAGTCCGGACATCGGAAGGTACTGCATAATCAATACCAGCAAAAATGCAGGCATCGCCATAACAAAAAGGGCTCTGTTTTTCTTTACTTCTGCTACAAAACTTTTCACATGCTTTCCCATTTGTTGACTTCCTTTCTTTTTCATCGTTCCTGCACTGTATGCAACTGCCGGCCTGTACAAGAGTGCTCCCAAGACCCTCCACGCATCGCTTTGTCTTGGGCTTGTTCTCAACTGATGACCCTATTATACCGAAGGATTTAGCTATTTTGTACCCAACAAAACTTCGATTTCTAGTAATTTCTTATGATTTTTGTGATCTTGCACAGGAAAAATCTTGTTTTTCTTCCTGTTTCTTGTCAATTTGTCAGCGTACTTTCCACATCTCTCCGCTCATTTTCACAATTTTTATACAAAAAGAAAGAGAGTTTTTCCTCTCTCTTTCTTTTCAGATCTTCTCTTCCGCTTCTGCCATTGTCATAACCGGAATTTTGATCTCAACATGCGTTCCTTTTTCACTTTCCAGATACGTAACACCATACTTTTCACCGAAGCAGAGCTTCAGGCGAAAGTTGATGTTCCGCACACCATAGCCATGCTGTGCTGTCCGGATGTCCTGCTGTGTCTCTTTCTGCATCTCTTTCACATCGACACCGGGTCCGTCATCCTGCACAGAAAAAACAATATCCTGTTCCTCTCTTCTCGCGCAGATCCGGATCTCACAGCTTTCAATATCCGGTTTCTCCGCAATCCCATGGACGATCGCATTTTCCACAAATGGCTGGAGAATAATATTGAGACATGCATAGCTCTTCAGTTCTTCCGGTACATCTACCTCGAGAGAAATGGCGTTATCAAAGTGATAATTTTCGATATTGACATAAACCTCAACATGCTCGACTTCTTCCCCGATGGAAATCAGGCTCTTTCCATGATTCAGACTCAACCGATAGAACCGGGCCAGATTCCACGTCAGCGTTCCGATCTCCTCTGCACCGTAGTCCATGGAAATCCAGTTAATCAGATCCAGCGTATTGTAGAGAAAATGTGGGTTGATCTGCGCCTGCAGTGCCCGTACCTCTGCCATTTTAACTTCCTTACCAAGTTGATAATGCTCCTGCATCAGCCGCTGGACTTCCTGCACCATACCGTTAAAATTGTGATAAATTTCCTCAATTTCATCTTCCTCGGTTGTGATTGGCAGATTTGCGTTCAGATTTCCGCTTTCCAGACCCGTCATTTCCACATTCAGCTTTTTCAGTCTTCCAACGTAGTAACCGGAAAGAAGATATGACATCAATACAATAACGGCAATCATACTTCCAAGCATCAGAGCCGCTGAGAGCCACAGAAACCTGTACTGATCCTCATATTCATTTTCGGGAATTATCAAGATCATCTGCCAGGATGCACCGTCCACATTTTGCCGGGTAATGTAATATTCCTTCTGTCCCTCCTTCTTTTTTTCCATAAAAAGCTCCGCGCCATAGTTTAAAAGTATTCCTTTTTTCTGCATTTTTTGAAGAATACTGCTGTTAGAGCTGGTAATCATCCTGCCGTTTTCACTCATCAGATAAACAAGACCTTCTGATGTGATATTGGCATTTTTCATAATATCCTGGAAATATTTCGCAGAAACACTGATGCTGCAGATACCAAGTTCCTCTTCTTTTTCTTTTTTGGATGCAATCCGGTGATACAGGGTAACCATCTGCGAGGTATCCTGCTGATCCACACCGTCTCTCTCACGACTGATTGCAACGTAATCTTCTCCCGTGTTCAGAGCATACCGCAGATCAACGTAATCGCTGCGTTCCTTAAGCCTTGATACTCCATCGAAATAATATTGATTTCCCGCATACATCACCTCATCCGGCACGTACAGGCAGAAACGATAGATCGAGTTCGAAATCTCGTAGGAATTAAATTCTTTATTCAGCTCATAGTATTCCAGCCACTGCTCCATGTATGGTCTTTCTTCTCCAAAGCCATCCGCTGACAGTGTATTCTGAATTACCCCATTGTCCTCCACCATATTCGCCAGATACGTCATATTCCGCAGATAACTCTCCGTAAAAGAAATCGCCTGGCTTACCGACTGTTCCATTGAGTAATCTGTTTTTTCACGATAATGGCGCACCACCTGCGGATAACATAAAAAGCAGAGTAAAATCTGCACCAGAATCAGCGGAACGGAGAAATACAACATCATTCTCTTATGCATTGACAATTTCTGTAATGGATTTTTCATCGCATCTGCAGGCTCTCCTTATACTCTGTCGGGGTAACCCCCGTCTTCTTTTTAAAGATTTTCGCAAAATAATTGGCATCCTCATAACCCACCATTTCAGATACCTGATAGAATTTTAGCTGCGGATCACGCATTTTCTGTTTCGCATTCTCTACACGCACTTCCAGCAGATACTGTCCAATCGTAAGTCCCGTTTGTTTTTTAAATACAGTAGAAAGATACGTCGGTGTCAGATAAACAAGCTCAGCGAGTGTTCCGATGGAAAGATCCTGATCTGCATAATGTTCCTGGATATATTCTGTGATACGGCTCACATGATAACTGTTCTCCGTTTTATGCGTATTCGTTTTCCCATTCTGCTTTTCAAAGAGCTGCCCAATTCTGCGTATCATTTCCTCTTTCATCTCCGCAAACGTTTCTGCCTGCATAAAGAAATCGGTTCCTCCCTGCTTCCAAGGCTTTTCCATCGTACCGGGATATCGATATTCCGCTGCTTTTTCCAGTATATCACGCATTACACAATAATTGTAACGTATATCAAAATTCATGCACAGATGATGGCTGACCAGTTTTTCATACAGCGTTTTCTGAAAAAGACAGGCACCTTTTTCATCGTTGTCCATAATCAGTTGATAAAATTTATCCCGCTGTTTCTTGGCATCATCTATCCACGGCTTCTCTGGCGGAACATCGTCGTAGCAGACGCTTTTCCCCCATCCAAGCCAGGAAAGAGCCTTTCCCGCTTCCTTTGCCTGACGGTAAGACAACAAAATGTCTTTCTGGCAGCCGCCTCTTCTTCCATAGGATAAAAAGCATCCCGAAATCGAACCATCCTGCGTACAGCTTTTCAATGCATCAACCAAAACCGGTTCCATTTCTTTCCATCGCTTTTCTTTTTCACTTCCAAGAAGCAGAATCAGATAGAACGGGTCAAGCAGTGTCATTGTTATCGAAATCCGATACGGTTTCAGTG
This sequence comes from Blautia sp. AF19-13LB, assembly GCF_003479105.1. Lineage (NCBI taxonomy): Bacteria > Bacillati > Bacillota > Clostridia > Lachnospirales > Lachnospiraceae > Blautia > Blautia sp. AF19-13LB. Next base: position 134,270 of record NZ_QUGO01000001.1, on the reverse strand, counting down.
CTTCTTTTGCCATTTTCTCAAATTTTGGTAAAAATCCGGCTCCACAGCCTTCACTGTCAAAATGGATCATGACAATGCGGAAACTGGATCCCTCCGCCTGCTCCAGTGAAACATCGGTATCCACCTCTAAAAGGTAGTTCCGAAGTTTCGCGCTCTCACTTTTTCTGCGCCCCTTCACGCGTTGCACTGCTTCCTCGACGTTTTCCGAGAGCAGCTTCACGTTAACCGGTTTTTCCACGTATCCGACCGCATGCAGATCGATTGCCGCTTTTAAATATTCCTTATCTGCATAGCCTGTTGAAAAGATGATCTCAATCTCCGGGAATTTTTCCCTCAATTTCCGGCACAAATCCACACCGCTCATGCCCGGCATACGAATATCCGAGAGAACAATATCCGGCCGGAAGGCTTCCGCTTTCACCAGTGCTTCCTCTCCGTTTGCGGCTGCTTCAACCTCCGAAACGCCGAGTCGCTGCCATGGAACATGCCTTAAAAGGCCATTCCGGATAACCTTTTCATCCTCTACCACAATCAGTTTCATGTTGTGATACCCCTTTGCTTATATCATACTTAAATGTAAAACTTGTTTTTCAGTATAACACAGATTTTGTAGCTTGTGAATCAAAACTGCTGTTTCCTGGCACATTCTAATCTGCATAATTTCAAAAAATTAAGCGTATTTGGCAAATCTTTTCATTCAAGTTTTGCCAAATACGCTTTTTCCATTTCTTTTTTTGTTCAATCTGCTACTTTCTCGGATGTGCCTTCCGGTACACATCCCGGATCTTATTCACACCAAGGTGGAGATACATCTGCGTCGTCGAAATATCGGCGTGTCCCATCATCTCCTGGACACTCTTTAAGTCCGCACCATTTTGCAGCAGATGAGTTGCAAACGAATGGCGCAGGGTATGCGGCGTAATATCCGCCGTAATGCCTGCGGATTTCGCATAGGATTTCAGGATTTTCCAGAATCCCTGACGGCTCATCGGACCTCCGGAGCAGTTGACAAACAATACATCATCCTCCCGTCCATGCATCAGGGCTGCGCGCGCACTGCCCAGATACTGCTCCAACGCCTTTTTTGCCGGTCCGCCAAACGGAACGATCCGCTCCTTTTCATCGCGGCAGGTGATATAGCCCATCATAAGATTGACATCCTGTGTTTTCAAATGGATCAACTCACTGACACGGATACCGGTCGCATACAGCATTTCCAGCATTGCTTTGTCGCGGATACCCTTTGGCGTGTCGGTTTTGGGCTGGCAAAGCAGCAGATCGACCTCTGCGATGGAAAGGATCTCCGGCATTTTCCGCTCAACCCTCGGTGGCTGCAACGCTTTCGACGGGTCAGATACCATTTTTCCCTCCTGACATGCATATTGGCAAAACATATGAATCGCCGCAATGCTGCGCGAGATCGTTGCCGGGGAGAAGTGTTCCCGCTCCAGATATAATAAATAAGAATTTAAAACCGTTGCATTCATCTGCTCCGGTTTTTCTATTCCGTGCTCCTTCAAAAAAACTGCCAGCTTTCGAAGATCGCGCTGATAGGAGACTTCTGTATTTTTTGACGCTTTCTTTTCCGTCTGTAGATAGTCCGTAAATGACTGTATCGTTTCCTGCATAGCTTTTTTCCTTTTTGCTTTTTTCTCCCTCTCACTGCCCGATAAAGGGTAACAATGCTTTTAATTATATACACGTTTTTTCAAAAATGCAATTCCCTTTTCAGACCGTTTTTACAGGATTTTCGCAAGAAACCACGGATTGACATAACTCTCAAGCAGAATACCCCACAGAAGCAGGATCAGTGCAAAGAAGTAGCGCACGCCGAAGCAAAAATATTCCTTTTTCTGTATGCCGCCGGCAAGGTGATTCGTCTCTGCCATCCGGCTGCACGCAGCAGCCATCAGAAATAACGCGGCAAGGTAGAGGAAAATCTGCGGAAAAAGAGCCAGAAAAAAGAATAAAAGACCTGCCATTCCGTTCTGCAGATAGGCAGCCGAGAGAAAGACGCCACACAGAAAACCATATGCCCAAACGGCAGCAGTGGCAAAATACGCACCGATTGCCGTCAATCCAAAGAGAAGTCCCGCAAATGCCGGTGCTAACCGTACCTTTAGAAGATAGGAAAAGCAGGCCTTTGCGGAAATTTTTCTTCCAAAAAACGCCTCCGCCTGAAAGAGGCGGACGCTATTTCCCTCCTTCATTCCCGTGTGGGATGCCGCAAGCAGCAGCAGTACACCGAGGGTCATACCGGCCGCAAACCAGAGGGCAAAAAAACGAATATATGCATTCTCATCCCGTTCTCTCATTTGCTTTTTGCGCCTCCTTATTTTCTGCCTTACTGTCAATGTATTCCGGATCTCTGGATGATATACATGAAGGATTCCAAAAGCAACGCAAAAAAAAGAAGTGCCGACTTTGCAGACCCCCATCTGCAAATGGCACTTCTTTTTTCTTTTCAGGGTCCCCCAAATGTTTCACGCACCGGAAATTCTGTCAATTTCAAACCCTGCTTTTTTGTATATCCCCATAAGATAATGTTTGCGTCTCATTCGTAATCCGCTCATTCTTCTTTAAAAACAGCTATCTGCAAATTCCCTATTTCACGGTAAGATAGGTATCCAGATCATCGAACTGATCAAGGTAGCTGACTGCGCCCTCGTACATATTGGACTGCAGTACGATATTTACCGTGTTATAGATGCAGCGTTTCAGTTCTGCCATCGTCAGAGTTCCATCTGCAAGTTCTTTTTTGATGTTCTCGTGATCCTCCGGCAGACCCGGCATTACCATGTCATTTCCGGCTCTCATGCAGCCCGCTGCCGTACACTCGCCCTGGATCTGTACGTTGGTGGTTGTCCAGTCGGTCATGATAGCTCCTGCAAATCCCCACTCATCTCTCGCTGCTTTCGTGCAGGTATCGTAGCAGTTTGCAGCGTGCACACCATTGATCAGGTTGTAAGATGTCATAATGGACATCGGCTGTGCATCTTTGACTGCGATTTCAAAGCCTTTCAGATAGATCTCACGCAGTGCACGCTCGGACAGGATGGAATCGGAGCCCATACGGTTATCCTCCTGATTGTTGCATGCGAAGTGTTTGATCGTGGTTCCGCAGCCCGGTACCTTCTGTACACCGAGCGTCATAGCAGCCGCCATCATACCGGCAAGCAGCGGATCCTCGGAATAATATTCAAAGTTTCTTCCGCAGAGCGGATTTCTGTGGATGTTCATGCCAGGTGCCAGCCACAGTGTTACGTTGAACAGCTCCATCTCATGGCCGATCATCTCGCCGACTCTCTTGATCAGTTCTACATCCCAGCTCTGTGCCAGAAGTGTTCCAACCGGAATTGCGGTACAGAACTGATAATAGGTTGTTCCGCGTTTTTCCTGCGGTTTGCTGAAGAATCCGCCTTCCAGGGCCGCCAGGAAATCGCTCGCTACGATCTCTCCGTTGTCTACCTGGTATTCTCTCTTCAGACGAAGACCTGCAGGTCCGTCGACCAGAGCAATCGTGGTTACATTCCACGGCTCCTCCGAAGCACACGGGGATGTCTCCGCTGCTGCTCCCGGAACAGAAATTCCTGCGGAGCCAAGCGCGTTGCCCTGTGCTCTTCCCGGATCACCGGTTGCAAGGAGTGCCAGCTGATCCACAGAAAGGGATTCCACAATCTTTCCTGCTTTTCCAGGAAGCTCTTCCGGTACCGGCTGGTAATCTACTTTCTCAGTTGGGATCTCAGATGCTTTAAGCTCGATCACGCTCATTCTCTTTTCTTTTACTTCCTTCTGCCATGCAGCCTCTCTTGCCTGAACTTTTTCTGCATCAGGAACAATCTCATTCAATTCCTCTTTCAGCGGGCAGATATTTTCACACGCTGTCATGACTGCTTTCTCGTCCAGCTCCAGCGCGCCGGAGAGAACAGATGTATTCAGATCATTTCCAATCCAGATACCATACATGCCCGGCTCCAGAATCCAGGATGCGCTTTCCTCCTCATAGGAAGTCAGCTGATACAGCGGGAAGGTGATGGTCATGGTCTGGGATTCCTTCGGAGCCAGCAGTTTTGTTTTTCCAAAGCCTGCCAGACGGCGGAACTCTTTCACCAGTCTGCCCTGCGGGCAGGAAGCGTAGATCTGTACAACTTCTTTTCCTGCATAAGTATCGCCGGTGTTGGTGACGGTAACAGTCACGCTTACTTTCGGATTCATCATACCGCGGCCGCTTACTTTGATGTCATCGGTTCTGATCTCGAAATCGGTGTAGGACATACCGTAACCGAAGGAGTAACGGACTGGTACTTCAAAGGTATCGAAGTAACGGTATCCAACGAAGATACCCTCTTCGTATTTTTCTTTCATGAGGTCGCCGCTCTTGTAGCTGTAAACCTCTGCACCCGGATAATCATAGTAATCTTTTGCCCAGGTATCTGTCATTTTTCCGGATGGGGTTACATCGCCGCTTACAACATCAGCAAATGCATTTCCGCCTTCCTGGCCTGCCTGTACGTACTGTAAAATAGAGCGGATATTGTCAAATTCTTCTACGAATGCCAGATCCATCAGGCCGCCGGTGTTGATAACAAGAACAACGTTTTTATAGCATCTGGAAACCTGTGCCAGAATAGCTTTCTCTTCTTTGGAGATGAAGTAGTCACCCTCCGTATCAAAACGGTCTTTGTTCTCTCCTGCGATACGTGCCAGAACGAAGAATGCGGTGTCTGCACCGTCGGCTGCTGCTTTCTCTTCATCGATTGGGTTTCCGGATGGCATAAAGAACGGGGTTGCAGAGTACGCATCAAAGAATTTTGTGTCGTCTCCGTTCAATTTTGTGAAAATCTCATTTTTCCAGTCCAGTCTTGCCTGTACGTAGAGTTTATCGTAATCCTCCAGCCATTCACTGCTTGTTACGTCGTAGCCTGCATTTTTCATGCCCTGGAAAATATTAACGCTGTCACGCTCATTGACATCGCCGGAACCGGTGCCTCCTTTGATGGTGCGGATCGCACCTGCTCCGTAAAGACCTACCTTGCTGCCCTTTGCCAGCGGCAGGAAATGATCTTTGTTTTCCAGAAGAACGAATCCCTCTGCTGCTGCCTCGCGGGCAAGTTTGCGGTGATCTGTTTCACGCTGGGTTACTTCCGGAGATGTAGTTCCGTTAAAGGTTCTTACCTTTGCTTTCATGTCTTTGTTCCTCCCAAACTTTGTTTCGTGCTAATGTCTCCATTATCTTCCCTTTTTCGTGTAACTTCTAGTTCCTTTCTTGTCCTTTCTCTGGTTGATATTGATATTTCGCCCAATTTCTGGTACAATATTCTTATCTTTTTTGATTATAATTGACGTATATTTCTATCACATCCTGGAGGTACTTATGGAATCCTGCTTTTACGAAACAATACACGAAACCGATCTGCTGCACGTCCGTTTTGAGCTGCAGGATGCGCCCGCTTTTGTTTTTCCGGCGCACTGGCACGAATATGTGGAAATTCTCTATCTGATCAGGGGACAGTTTTCCGCGATTGTCCAGGCAACGGAGTATCGGTTAAACGAGGGCGATCTGATTATCATCAACTCCGGCGACCTCCATATGACGCGCTCCAACACCTGTACATATCTTCTGCTGCAGATTTCCGCAAGCCAGATGCGCCAATATCTGCCGGACTTTGATACGATGCGTTTCGACACGATCATTCCCTACTCGGAACAGCCGGCTCCGCTCCGCGCACTGCTCTCGGAGATGAACGAGATCCGGCAGAATCCTTCCGATTCATACCAGCTTCTCTTTACCTCACGACTGTACGAATTTCTGTACCATCTCTGCCGGTCGTATTCCCACCAGATCCCTTCGGCATCCCTCACGGGTTCACAGCGCGATCTGCAGCGCGTGACACACGTTATGAACTGGGTGAAAGTGCATTACCCGGAACCGTTAAGCCTCGAAACAGCCGCGGATTCCCTGGCGCTCTCGAAAGAGTATTTCTGCCGGCTCTTTAAAAAGTATACCGGACAGACCTTTCTCGAATATCTGAACGATGTGCGCACGATGCACCTGTACGAAGATTTACAGAATTCCGACGAAACGATCACGGTACTGATGGAGAAAAACGGGCTGTCGAATTACAAAATTTTTATGCGGACCTTCAAAAAGCTGTATGGCTCTACACCTCAGAAAATGCGCTCGAACCGGATACGGCACGTATAAATTCTTTTGAAACTTACTGTTCTTATACACACTGAAAAGGCTGTGGAACATGATTGCTCATGTCCACAGCCTCTTTTTGATTTCGTTATTAAATTGTTTCGTAGAAAGTCTTTTATTTCGCGTAATCCGTTACACGGCTCTCGCGGATAACATTGACCTTGATCTGTCCCGGGTATTCCAGTTCAGCTTCGATCTGTTTCGAGATATCCCTTGCGAGCAGTACCATTTCAGAATCGGATACCTGCTCAGGAACAACCATGATGCGGACTTCTCTACCAGCCTGAATAGCAAAAGATTTTTCGACACCCTTGAACGAATTCGTGATGTCTTCCAACTGTTTTAATCTGTTGGTATATGTTTCGAGTGTTTCTCTTCTTGCACCCGGTCTTGCTGCGGAAATTGCATCCGCTGCCTGAACGATACATGCAATCAGAGACTGGGGCTCTACATCCCCGTGATGTGATTCTACTGTGTTGATCACAATCTGAGATTCTTTGTACTTTTTGCAGAGATCTGCACCGATCTGAATGTGAGATCCTTCTACCTCATGGTCGATGGATTTACCGATATCATGAAGCAGTCCGGCACGTTTTGCCATGCGGACATCGCATCCTACCTCTCCTGCGAGGAGACCGGAAAGCTGTGCTACCTCGATCGAATGCTTTAATGCATTCTGTCCGTAGCTGGAACGGAATTTCATTCTTCCAAGGAGACGGATCAGCTCCGGATGAAGTCCGTGTACACCGACTTCCAGTGCGGCTGCCTCGCCTTCCTCGCGAATATTCTGTTCTACTTCTTTGCGGGCCTTTTCTACCATCTCTTCGATGCGGGCCGGATGGATTCTTCCGTCTACGATCAGTTTTTCCAGAGCAATTCTTGCCACCTCACGGCGAATCGGATCGAATGAGGAAAGAACGACTGCTTCCGGTGTATCGTCGATGATCAGGTCAACGCCTGTCATGGTTTCGAGTGTACGGATGTTTCGTCCTTCACGGCCGATGATGCGGCCTTTCATTTCATCGCTCGGAAGCTGTACCACGGAGATGGTACTCTCAGATACGTGATCGACAGCACATTTCTGAATAGCTGTTACCACATACTCTTTTGCCTTACGGCCTGCTTCCTCTTTTGCTCTGCTCTCCAGCTCTTTGTAGAGCTTTGCTGTGTCGATTTTTACTTCGTCTTCCACAGATTTTAACAGATACTCTTTTGCTTCCTCGGAGGTAAAACCGGAAATTCTTTCCAGTTCCTGTACTCCTTTTTCGTGTAGACCGTCTACTTCCTTTTCTTTCTTTCTGACGCTTGCCTCTTTTGCTGCAATTTCGTTTTCACGACGCTCCAATACGTCCGCTTTTTTATCTACAGATTCTTCTTTCGATAAAACGCGCTTCTCATATTTCTGCAGTTCCGCTCTGCGCTCTCGGGTCTCTTTTTCTACTTCATTCTTCGTACGAAGAGACTCCTCCTTCGCCTCCAGCAGGGCTTCCCGTTTCTTAGTTTCGGCAGTTTTCAGTGCTTCATCTATGATGTTTCTCGCCTTTTCTTCCGCTGTGCCAATTTTCTCAGCATCCTGCTTGATTTTATTGTCCACAGCAATTTTCCTGGTAACAGGAACCGCAATAAGCAGCGTGACTACTACAGCAATGAATACCAGCAGAATTGTAATACCTGTACCCATTACCGGAGCACCTCCTTATTTAGTTTTCATTGCACATTTACAACACTACAATTTTATACTGTTTTCACAAATTTGTCAATGTTTTAAAAATATTCATGTAATTTATTGCACATAATTTCGCGGCATGTGGCGGAATCGCCGGGAATATTCAGGATTCTTCGTCAGCGGAATCTTGGTATTCTTCCAGTGCCCGACGGATTTCGGAACTGCCGAATCCCTTCCGCGTCAGAAAACCGGCGGCACGGCGGTACTCTTTTTCATCCAGCCGGTGCGGCGTGCCGAGCTTTGCGAAGGCGGCACTTTTTGCAAGTTCATACTCATCGCGGGCATCCTCCTGCTCTTCCAGGACGGATTCCACCAGTTCCCGGTCCACGCCTTTCTGTGCCAGCGCATAGAGGACTGCCTTTTTCCCTTTTTTCGCACCGCTGCCCGCAAGATACTGCTCCACGTATGCGCGGTCGTCGATATAGTGAAAGCTCTCCACGTACGAGACAGCCTCTTCAATGGCTCTCTCGGGATAGCCGTCTTTTCGTAACTTATCTTCCAGCTCTTTTTTCGTCCGCATCTGTCTGAGCAGCAGATACATCGCGCGGTGTTTGGCCCTTTTAGTCAGCACTTCCCCTGCCAGCTTTTCGTAAACCTCATCGGGAAGCTCCTCCTGCTCTTTGATGCGGGAAGCGCGGATTTCCCCGTTATAAAGAACCAGATCCTCTCCGTCATCGAAGAGGATCCGTGATTTCTTTTTATTCAGAGGACGAATCTCTGTCACAAACATTTATTCGTCGTCTCCTTCGGTTTCCGGAACTGCTGCTGTTTCTTCTGTGCCTTCCGGCGCTTCTTCCTTGATCAGGCCGTAAGCCACGCGCACTTTGTGCTCGATCTCATCCATGATTTCCGGATGCTCGCGCAGGTATGCTTTCGCATTTTCGCGTCCCTGGCCGATCTTGTCGCCGCCGTATGCGAACCATGCGCCGCTCTTCTGTACGATGCCGACGGAAGCTGCCAGATCCAGAACGTCTCCTTCTTTGGAGATTCCTTTTCCGAACATGATATCAAATTCTGCCTCGCGGAACGGCGGAGCTACTTTGTTTTTCACGACTTTGATTCTGGTACGGTTTCCGACCATCTCTCCGCCCTGCTTTAAGGCTTCAATTCTTCTGACATCGAGACGGATGGAAGAATAGAATTTCAGTGCACGACCGCCGGTTGTGGTCTCCGGATTTCCGAACATGACACCGACTTTTTCACGCAGCTGGTTGATAAAGATAACAATACAATTGGATTTGCTGATCGCTGCAGTCAGTTTCCGGAGTGCCTGAGACATCAGACGCGCCTGCAGTCCGACGTGGGAATCTCCCATGTCGCCGTCGATCTCGGCTTTTGGAACGAGGGCTGCAACAGAGTCCACGATGATGATGTCTACCGCACCGGAACGGACCATCGTCTCGGTGATCTCAAGTGCCTGCTCGCCGTTGTCCGGCTGTGAGATATAAAGGTTTTCAATATCAACACCGATGTTTTTGGCATAGGCCGGATCGAGCGCATGCTCTGCATCGATGAAGCCGGCGATTCCGCCGCGTTTCTGTACTTCGGCTACCATGTGGAGCGCTACGGTTGTTTTACCGGAAGACTCCGGTCCATATACCTCAATAATTCTTCCCTTCGGCACACCGCCAAGACCGAGTGCGATATCCAGGCTTAAAGAGCCGGTCGGGATGGTTTCCACGTTCATGTTTGCTGCGGAATCTCCGAGCTTCATGACAGCTCCTTTTCCGTACTGTTTTTCAATCTGTCCAAGTGCGGCATCGAGTGCACGCAGTTTATCTTCGTTATTATTTCCCATACTGAATATTCTCCTTACCACGCGAACGTCCGTTCGCTTCTGTATACATACTATTACAAATCTGCTTTGTTGTCAACTGTTTTTCTTGTGTCTTTTTTCAGCTCCCAAATCCTCTGCACCGGAGCTGCTTCGAATATATCCTTATGCACAAGTGTAGCATATTCCACTCTCCTGCTGCAACCCAAAAATACTGCAAAAAAATCCCGAAACGGCTTTTCTTTCCTCTTCTGCCATTTCGGGATTTTTTTCTTATTTTTCAGAATGCAGACCAGCTTATCCGATCAGCCAGTTGTACATTTCCTCGTACTGTTTTGCGGAATTCGCCCAGGAGAAATCCTGTACCATTGCGCGGTCGATCATCTTGTTCCACTCGCGTTTTTTGTCGTAATAGATGCGCTCTGCGTACCGCACGGTACCCATCATCTCATGCGCATTGTAGTTTGTGAAGCTGAATCCAGTTCCTGTTCCCTCGTACTCATTGTACGGCTCTACGGTGTCTTTGAGGCCGCCGGTCTCGCGGACGATCGGAAGGGTTCCGTAGCGGAGGCTCATGAGCTGGGAGAGTCCGCATGGCTCAAACAGGGACGGCATCAAGAAGGCATCGCAGGATGCATAGATCTTGTGTGACATTGCATCGGAATAGTAGATGTTTGCCGAAACCTTCTTGTCGTATTTCCATGCGAAGTGGCGGAACATGTTCTCGTAGCGCTCCTCGCCGGTTCCAAGGATCACAAACTGTACGGCATCCTGGCACATCTCATCCATCATATAGCTGATGAGGTCGAAGCCCTTCTGATCGGTCAGCCGGGATACGATACCGATCATCATCGTCTTCGGATTGACCTCGAGTCCTAACTCCTCCTGCAGTGCCAGTTTATTTTTCACTTTCTCTTTACGGAAGTTCTTTACATTGAAATTCTTTGCAATCTGAGCGTCTGTCTCCGGGTTCCACTCATTGTAGTCGAGTCCGTTTACAATACCGCGCAGATCGTTTGCTCTTGCACACATCAGACCGTCGAGTCCTTCGCCATAGAACGGGGTCTGAATCTCCTGCGCGTATGTATTGCTGACGGTGGTGATCGCATCTGCGTAAACCAGACCGCCCTTCAAGTAGCTGGCATCGTGTTTGAACTCCAGCTTATCCGGTGTGAAGTAGTAGTCGGAAAGGCCGGTAATGCTCTGAATCGTCTTGCGGTCCCAGATGCCCTGGAATTTCAGGTTGTGGATCGTCATGACGGTTTTGATTCCCCGATAGAATTCATCTGCCTGGAAACGCTCGTGCAGGTAAACCGGAACGAGACCGGTCTGCCAGTCGTGGCAGTGGATGAGATCCGGGCGGAAGCCGATGGTCGGTAAAATGGAAAGCGCTGCTTTACTGAAGTAAGCAAATTTTTCCAGATCCCACGGCATGCCCGCATATGGAGTGCTTCCTCCGAAATGCTCCTCGTTGTCGATAAAGTAGAATTTGATGCCTTCATATTCCATCTCGAAAATGCCGACATACTGCTGTCTCCAGTTCAGATCCATGTAGAAGTTTGTCACATACTGCATCTGATTTCTAAACTGTTCTTTGATTCCTGCGTATTTTGGAATCACCACGCGCACATCAAAATACTCTTTCGGGAAGTATTTCGGCAGAGAACCTACTACATCCGCCAGACCGCCTGTTTTGATGAACGGTACACACTCTGAAGCCACGAACAAAATATTTTTCATGAAAAGAATCCTCCTGTAATTTCATGCTGATTATCGCATCTTTGTTTTTCTGTAATTCCTTCCTTTTTGTCACGATCCTATGAAACGCGAAAGGATAATCAACGTCCTGTCTGTATTATACCGTACTTTGTCCAGAAAAAAAAGTCTAAACTTCTGTAATTTCTCCGTTTGTTCGGATTTTTTTGTTACTTTTTACTGATTTTTCAGTTCAAGACGTATTTTATCTGCAATTAATGCAATAAATTCAGAATTTGTCGGTTTACCCTTGCGGTTGTTCACGGTATAGCCGAACAGCTCGTCGATTGTGTCCATTTTGCCGCGGCTCCAGGCCACTTCAATCGCATGGCGGATGGCACGCTCGACACGACTTGACGTTGTCTGGTGGCGTTTCGCGATGGTCGGATAGAGAATCTTGGTAATGGAATTGAGCATTTCCGTGTCCTCTACGGAAAGCAGAATCGCATCGCGCAGGTACTGGTATCCTTTGATATGGGCAGGAACGCCGATCTCGTGGATCATATTTGTCACATCGATTTCCAGACTGTTTTCCGGCGGACAGATCGGCTCTTTTCCGGGGTTTGTAAAATTTCTTGGATGGTATCTTCTTACTGCTGTCATTCCTTTTGTTGCTTTGATCCGGTTCAGAAGAGTTTCGTTGTCGAACGGTTTTAAGACGTAATAGTAAGCGCCGAGCCGGAACGCATCTTCGGTGATCCTCTCCTCTCCTACGGCGGAGACAACGATAAAGGCAGGTCTTTTTTTCAGATTTTTATCCTCATTGACTTTCTCCATTACAGTCAGACCATCCATCTTCGGCATGAAAATGTCAAGCAGTACGACGTCCGGTTCTTTGTCGCGGATGATACTGTAGATATCATTTCCGTTTCCGGTCTGCCCGATCAGTTCAAGCGTGTCATCCTGTTTTATGACGTTCCCAAGCATTTCCTGCATGCGTTCGTTATCATCCGCGATGGCAATGTTGATCTTTTCCATAAAGCTCTCCTTTGCAAAAACTCATAGTCTTTCCGGAATTTCACTGCATCCGTTTTCTTCTGAACTTTTTCCAATCACACAGACATTATAATTTTATTTTTTCGCATTTTCAATATATTTCCCGTAATTTTTTGAAAATTCGATCGACATTTTCCGTAAAAATTCGGAAGTTTGTAACAATTTCAACCAAATTAACGCATATTTTTCAGTTCCGTGCAAGCATATTTTCCGCAAAGACACCGTAGCCTTTTTCTGGATGGTTTACGAAAACATGGGTAATGGCGCCGATCAGCCTTCCGTTCTGGAGCACCGGCGAGCCGGAATTTCCCTGTACGATGCCGCCGGTTTTCTGTAGCAGCCGTTGATCGGTAATTTCGAGCACAAAATTTTTGTTCGTATTCTCGCTTCCAAGATCGATTTCTGTAATCTCCGCCTCATACTCTTCTACTGTATTGTCCACGCACATCCGCACGGTGGCCGGGCCCGTCTCGATCTCCTGCCGATAGGCAATTTCCGTCACGGTAAGCGGCAGTGCACTGCTTTTTTCCCTGTCCAGAACGCCGTGGATACCGTAGATGGTATTCTCCGCCACTGATCCGATACGGTTCTTTTCTTCGTAATGGATCACACCCTGCAGTTCACCCGGTACACCCGCTTTTCCCGGGATCACAGACAGAATCTGTGTCAGATACAGTTCTCCGCCGTTCAATTGGAGCATTTTTCCGGTATCGACATCACTGATTCCATGGCCGAGCGCTGCAAAGGTTCCATCCGGTTCCACGAAAGTCAGTGTTCCGATTCCCTGCATATTGTCGCGGACCCAGGCCCCGAGGCGGCAGGTGCCGTCCTGGCTTTTCTGCGGTGTCACCTGCACCTCGATCGTTTCCCCGTCCCGAAGCAGGGAAAGACACACCGGGGAACCGTTTGATACTTTTACTGCATCAATCAGCTCCTGCTTGCTGCGGATGCTCTGTCCGTTTACTTTTGTGATATAGTCGCCTTCCCGCAGAATATTTTCTGACGGACGGCTGACGGTTCCGTCGGACGAACGGATTTCGGCTGTACGGATCACCATCACACCGTCGGTCTCCATATAGATACCGACCGGCGCGCCGCAGACGGCAACTTTCGGCCGTTCTTCCTGGATCACACGGATCTTTTTCAGCGGGATCCCGGCGGCGGAACATTCTACAACCGTTTCACCCGTTTCTCCGAATTCGTTTTTTTCTGCTTCCTTCGTATCTTCCGAAATTGTCAGAAGCGGATGTTTCGTGAGCGGCTGAAACGGGCTTTCGCTGTTCTCATCCACATACATCGTATCCGGCAGGGATTCGCGCATGGCATCGTAGCCAAGAAGAACAGCGAGGATCAGAAACAGCGCCGCCAGCGCAAGCAGGACTCTTCGGTATTTTTGTTTTCTCGTCATTTGCATTCCCATCCTTTCCGCCGCAGGGCAGAACTGCGGCATTTCTTTGTTTTCGCGGCGGTCGTCAAGTTCTCGTGCAGGCACGGACTTTGACTCGCCGCCCGCGAAAAAGAGGGAAACCACGCTTTGTTTTGTGATTTCCCTCTTAGTATGCGGACTTCTCTTTATTTGAGTCTTGCAGATTTTTGTACCTGTGCCAATTCCTTCATCTCGCTGGCATTTGCCAGAACAGAATCCGTAATTTTCGCGCCGCCAAGCATTCTTGCCAGTTCTCTGACAGAATCTTCCTCGGATAATGGATGGATCGATGTGACGGTCTCGTTTTCTTCGACGTTTTTTTCGATTTCAAAATGAGAATCTGCCATCGCTGCGATCTGCGGCAGATGGGTGATGCAGATGACCTGATGGCGCTGCCCGATCTGTGCCATTTTTTCGGAAACCTTCTGCGCCGTCCTTCCGCTGATTCCGGTGTCGATTTCATCGAAAATCAGGGTTTCTGTCTCGTCGCGGTCGGCAAGAATCGTCTTGATTGCAAGCATGATTCGCGACAATTCACCGCCGGAAACAACTTTCGCCAGCGGACGGATCGCTTCGCCCGGGTTTGTGGAGATTAAGAACTCCACAGCATCGGTTCCGTTTTCGGTGTAGCTTTTTGTCTTTTCAAATGAAATTTCAAATGCGACATGCAGGAAATTCAGGTCGCGCAGACCTTCGATAATCTGTGTTTCGAGCCGTTTTGCATAGTTTCTGCGGATTTTGGACAGATTATGTGCGGCCGCATCCAGTTTCTGCTCCGTTTTCTGTAACTGCTCCTGCAGTGCGGCACGGCAGCTCTCAAAATTTTCCAGTTTTTCCAGTTTTTTCTGCTGTTCTTCGCGGTATGCGGTGATCTCTTCCATCGTCTTTCCATACTTTGCTTTCAGGCGGTTGATCTCATCGAGCCGCTTTTCCGTCTCGTAATACTCTTCTTCAGAAAAGGTCAGTTCGGAAAGATATGCGGAAATTTCGCGGTTGAAATCATTCAGCAGTCCGTCAATATCGGAAAGGGTCTGCGACGGACCGGAAAGTGCATCGTCGTACACCGCGGCCTGCTGCAGCTCCCGGATTGCGCGGCCGACCTGCTCCCCGGCGCTGTTCTCTGCACCGTAGCCGGTGATCGCATATACCGTCTGCAGAGATTCCGCGATCTTTTTCGCATGGCCCATTTTCCGGTACGCAGTTTCCAACGCTTCGTCCTCGCCCTCTTTTAGCTCTGCCTGATCAATCTCGTTGATTTCAAACGTAAGAAATGCTGCCTCCCGCTTTCTTGCCTCCTCGTCGAGTTCGTACGCCGAGAGCTCCTTTCGGACATTCTTCCACTCCTGGTACAGCGCCCGGACCTCTCCTTTTGCCGTGGCCGCCTCGGTTCCCGCAAACGCGTCAAGAATCGCGATCTGCCGGTCCGGATAGAGCAGCGACTGGTGCTCATGCTGGCCGTGGATGTCGAGCAGCAGGGACGCAAGAGCTTTTACCTGCGAGATATTGCATGCCTCGCCATTGATGCGGCAGACGCTGCGGGATCCGGTGATCTTTCTGGAAATAATCACCTGTCCCTCCTCCGCCTCGAGATCCATCTCTTTTAACAGCTCCAGCACATGCGGATTTTCGGTTTCAAAGACCAGTTCCACCAGCGCGCTTGTCTCTCCCGTCCGGATCATCTCGCGGGATATCTTCTTTCCAAGCGCCGCGTTGATCGAACCGATCAGGATGGATTTTCCGGCTCCGGTTTCTCCGGTCAGTATATTCAGGCCCGGACCGAACTCCACTTCCGCTTCGTCGATCAGGGCCAGATTTTTTACGTGTAAGTTTGTGAGCATTCTTTTCCTCCGGTGTCACACCTGCTGTCATCTTTTTGTCTCTTTTTGCAGAGACGTGCGTTCTTTAGAACTCTTCGCCCGTCTCCTCCATGCCGTCCACCATTTTTTTCAGTCGTTCTGCTGCCACAAGCGCCGCATCATCGTCTCTTGCCACGCAGAGAATCGTATCGTCTCCGCCGATGCAGCCGACAATTTCATTCCAGTTCATCTCATCGAAAGCCGCTGCCGCCGCCATCGCCATTCCAGACACGGTTTTGATGACCAGAATATTTTTGGCAAGATCAACAGAAATAAACGCGTCTTTTAACACGCGCGCATAGCGGCTCCCAACCTCGGACGGTGCGTTCTGCAGAACCGCATAGCGGCTTCCGCCGTTCTCTTTTGGTACTTTTGTGAGCTTCAGCTGGCGGATATCCCTCGAAATCGTCGCCTGCGTTACGGCAAAGCCGCTCTCCTCCAGCTTCTTTGCCAGCTCCTCCTGTGTTTCAATATCATATTGGTTAATTAATTTGATAATCTGTGCATGTCTCGCGATTTTCATTTCAAGCATCCTTCCCCAGTAACTATATCTTAAATGTTTGCCATTTTCTTTCTTAATGTCTCCAGAAAACTGATGTTGCTGATTTTCACAATCAGAGTATCCCGTCTGGCCTTTTTGATCACGATCCGGTCGCCGGTTTTCATCGGAACGCGGGTGTCGCCGTCAAAATATGCCATGCCCTGTTCAATGCCGCCGTCTCTCGAAGGCCCGAGCTCCACCTCGATCACATCCTCTGCCGGAAAGACAATGCTTCTCGTATTCAGGGTGTGCGGGGCAAGCGGTGTCATCAGCATCAGGCTGGCTGACGGTGAGATGATCGGGCCGCCCGCGGAGAGGCTGTAGCCGGTCGAACCGGTCGGCGTTGCGATGATGATGCCATCGGCGCTGTAGGAATTTAAAAACTCCCCGTTGACGTAATTGTCGAACCGGACGACACGCAGGTTTCCCTCACGGGTGATCGTAATGTCGTTGAGTGCCGCGTCCTCCGCAATCAGCTTTCCGTCTCGGTAAATCGATCCGCAGAGCATCATGCGGTGCTCAATCGTATACTCATCCGCCATCAAATGATCCAGCGCCAGATAAAGCGTGTCACGGTCGATTTCCGCAAGATAGCCGAGCGTTCCCAGATTGATGCCGAGCAGTGGAATCTGTAAATCCACCACGTCGCCTGCTGCCTGCAGAAGCGTGCCGTCACCACCGAGCACCAGAATGCCGTCGATATCTGACGGAACCTTCGCCGGATCCGTATAATGGTATTTTTCCCCTTTTTCGCTGTTATCGCAGAGAAGACACGTTTTTCCGCGCTCCTCCAGATATTGCCTGATCTGGTCTGTCACGGTAAGGTCCGGGTCTTTTGCTCTGTTTGTGATCAGGTAAAATCGCTCCATATCATGCTCCTTAACCCTTTTATTTATCCAGTGTATCGTGTGCGCTCTTTACAACGGCGTCTACATCGACATTGGTCTCTTCCTCTGTCACGCCGTCCGGCAGCCGGACAAGGTGAACGAGATACTCGATATTTCCCTCCGGTCCTTTGATCGGAGAAAATTCCAGATGGCGCACGCCGAAGGAAATGCTTTTCGCATAGGAAATGACCATCTCAATGACTTCTTTGTGTACAGCCGGATCACGGACAACACCTTTTTTGCCGACTTTTTCGCGTCCTGCCTCAAACTGCGGCTTGATCAGAGCTGCAATTTCGCCGTTCTCTTCCATCAGATTCCGAACCGGAAGCAGCACCTTGGTCAGGGAGATAAACGATACGTCGATCGATACGAAGGACGGTCTCTCCTCGATATCCTCCGTCACGACGTAACGGATGTTCGTGCGCTCCATGCAGACAACGCGCGGATCGTTCCGCAGCTTCCAGTCGAGCTGGCCGTGGCCGACATCCACGGAATATACCTTGACGGCGCCGTTCTGCAGCATACAGTCGGTAAAGCCGCCGGTGGATGCTCCGACATCCATGCAGACCTTTCCATCCAGGGTAAGGTTAAAGTTTTTCATTGCTTTCTCTAATTTTAAGCCGCCGCGGCTCACATACGGCAGTGGTTTTCCTTTTAAGACAATCTCCACTTCTTCCGGGAACATGGAACCGGCTTTATCCTCCCGCTCATTGTCCACCAGAACTTCTCCTGCCATAATCATGGCTTTCGCTTTTTCCCGCGATGTGGCAAGGCCCCGTTCTACCAGTAATACATCTAATCGTTTTTTCATCTTTCTTCCTGCCCCTGTTTTCTGTAGTATTCCTCAATTCTGCCGCAGATATCTTCCGGCGTAAAGCCGACCTGTTTCATCTGGTATGATACACTTCCGTGCGGAATAAAGCGGTCCGGCAGTGCAATGATCTCCACGCCGAACGGAAGGTCTTCTTCCTCGGCAAAAGCAAGGACGCGCTCTCCAAAGCCGCCGTCTTTTACATTTTCCTCGAGTGTTACGACAAGCTCATACGTATCGGCAAAGCTTCGAAGAAGTTCTTCATCGATTGGTTTGACGAACCGCGCATTCACAAGCGCCGCATCCATATCCATCCGCTCTTTTAACTGTTTCTGCACTTCTTCTGCCATTTTTACCATACTGCCGACGGCAAGAAGTGCAACACGGCTTCCCTCATGGATCACTTCTGATTTTCCGAGGCAGATGGGCGCACGGAACTCTTTTAATCCCGTATACGCTTCCCCTCTCGGGTAGCGCACCGCGATCGGGCCGTCGTAATCGACCGCAAATTTGATCATATCCGAAAGCTCCCAGAGGTTCTTCGGTGCAAGAATTGTCATATTCGGCATCGAACCCAGATAGGAAAGGTCGAAAATGCCGTGGTGTGTCTCCCCGTCGTAGCCCACAAGACCGGCGCGGTCAATCGCAAAGACGACATGGAGATTCTGCATACAGACGTCATGCATGATCTGATCGTACGCCCGCTGCAGGAATGAAGAATAAATCGCAACGACAGGCGTAATGCCGCCGAGTGACAGTGCCGCTGCAAATGTCACCGCGTGCTCTTCTGCGATTCCCACATCGAAACAGCGGTCCGGGAACATGTTGTAGAAGCGTTTCAGTCCGACACCGGTCATCATCGCCGCCGTGACTGCCGCAACATCCTTTCTTCGATCTCCCATTTTCCGCATGACTGTGGAAAAGACATCCGTGTACGTCGGATTGGATTTTCCAACCGGCAATCCTGTTTTCACATCGAACGGACCCGCACCGTGGAATCTTGCCGGGTGGCGCATCGCCGGCTCATAGCCGCGGCCCTTCTGTGTCAGGACATGCACCAGAATCGGTCCTTCAAACCGTTTTGCTTCCTGGAAGGTCTTGATCAGCTGCGGAATGTTGTGGCCGTCCACAGGACCTAAATACGTAAGTCCCATATCCTCAAACAGCATGCCCGGAATGATGATCTGTTTGATGCTGCTTTTCGTCTTCCGCATCGCATCCACCATGCCAGGTCCGATGCCCGGAATGCGGTTCAATGCCTTTGTGACGTCCATCTTGAAATCCGTGTACGCCGATGCCGTCCGAAGGCCGGACAGGTACGATGACATACCGCCGACATTCTCGGTGATCGACATTTCGTTGTCATTTAAAACGATAATAAAATTCGATTTCAGGCTGGCCGCATTGTTCAGCGCCTCGTACGCCATGCCGCCGGTCAGCGCACCATCTCCGATGATCGAAACAACGGAATAATTTTCTTTTTTCAGTTCCCGTGCACGCACATAGCCGACGCCTGCGGAAATCGAGGTCGAGCTGTGGCCGGTGTCGAATACATCGCAGTCACTCTCGCTCCGCTTCGGGAATCCGCTGATGCCGCCTTCCCGGCGCAGCGTTTCAAACCCGTCTTTCCGCCCGGTCAGAATCTTGTGCGTGTAGGACTGGTGTCCCACATCCCAGATCAGCTTGTCTTTTGGAAGATCGAAGACGCGGTGCATCGCAATCGTCAGTTCCACGACACCAAGATTGGACGCCAGATGGCCGCCGGTTTTACTCAAAGACTCGATAATAAATTCCCGGATTTCCTCTGCAAGCGCCGGAAGCTGGTCCGCCGGAATCTTCTTAATATCGTTTGGTTTCTGTATTTTTTCTAACATGAAATCATCCCTTACTTTTTTCTGGAAGTCAGAGATTCAAACAGCTCTTCCAGAAATATTTTATCTCCCGGACAGGACAGATTTTTCAGTTCGTCTACGGCCTCTTTCGTAAGCCGTTTTACCTCCTGCTCCGCCCCGTCTGTGCCAAACATCGTCACATACGTTGTTTTTTCATTCTTTTCATCACTGAAAACCGGCTTTCCAAGCTCCTCCATCGTGGATGTGACATCCAGGATGTCGTCCCGGATCTGGAACGCGATTCCGACTTTGGAGGCAATCCGGCAGAGCGCGTCAAGATCATCGTCGTTTGCTCCTGCAAGTGCCGCACCTGCCATCATGGCAGCCTCTAAAAGCGCCGAAGTCTTGTTCTCGTAAATGTAGTCCAGCATCTCACGGTCGATGGCGAAATGGCCGGCTTTTTCATTCATCACGTCAACACTCTGACCGCCCAACATGCCGGAAATTCCGGTTTTCTGACAGAGAATACCAAAAGCCCGCACTACGCGGTCGGTGTGCTCCTCCAGTGGAAAGGCTTTCCAGGCTGTCTCGTATGCATAGTTTAAAAGGGCGTCTCCTGCCAGCACGCCGACGGCCTCCCCGAAGACGACATGGGTCGTTTTTCTGCCGCGGCGGTAATCATCGTTGTCGATCGCAGGGAGATCATCGTGGATCAGGGAATGGGTGTGAATCATCTCCATGGCTGCCATAAATGGTTTTACAGCCTCCCCGGTTCCGCCGAACAGACGGAAACTCTCCTGCAAAAGCAGCGGACGAAGCCTCTTTCCGCCCGCTGTCATACTGTAATTCATGGCTTTTGCCAGTTCCTTTGCAAAGCCTTCCTCTTTCGGCAGGTAAGCGGCAATGATACTTTCCGCTTCCCGCGTTTTTTCTTCGAGTACCGCTTTAAAATTCTCTGAATGTTCCATCCTCATTCATCTGGAGCATTTTTTTCTCGACGCGGTCAATTTTCTGACTGCATTCGTTCAAAAGCTCCATTCCCTCCTTGTATAAACGAAAGGAGTCTTCCAGGCTGACATCGCTGCTCTCCAGCGTTTCGAGCATCTGATCCAGTTTTCCAAATGCTGCTTCCAGTGTCTCACCGGAAGGGGTTCCTTCTTCTTTTCTCTCTTCTGCTTCCATATTTCCCATGTTTTCTCGATTCTCTGCTTTTTCACGATTGTTCCATCCAGGATACGGCCGATGTCTTCTCTGCGCGCGCTGTGATCTTTCCGTCTGATACACAGATTTCGAGCAGATCACCTTCTTTGACATCCTGCACCGAAGTGATGGCTTTTCCTTCTTTTTCCACGTAGGAATAGCCCTGGTTCAGCTTGTCCAGCGGGGACAGACCCTTCATCGCCTGAATGTAAAGGGCAAGGCGGTGGCGCGCTTCTTTGAGCTTTTCTTCCATCGCATCTGTATACCGACGCTCCAGCTCGGCGTGGCGTGCTCTCTGGTCACGGATCTTATTTTCCGGTCCGAGATACTTCCACTTTGTCTCGTACTGCAGAAGGCGGCTTCTCGCTCTCTGCGTCTGGTTTGCCATCGCATGGTTCATGCGGCTTTTATAATTTTCCAGTGTGTTGAGTACCGCGCGGACATCAGCGACCGCCAGCTCCGCCGCTGCGGACGGGGTCGGGGCGCGCAGATCTGCCACGAAATCGATGATCGTTGTGTCGGTCTCATGGCCGACGGCGGAGATCACCGGGGTATGGCAGGAAAAAACGGCACGCGCTACTTTTTCCTCATTGAACGCCCAAAGATCCTCGATCGAACCACCTCCGCGGCCCACGATCAGCACATCCAGATTCAGTGCGTCCAGACGGCGGATGCCCTCCACGATGCTGTCCGCCGCTCCCTCTCCCTGCACCAGGGCCGGGTAGAGGATGATCTGGACAAAGGGATTCCGGCGGAGTGCAATGTTTTTGATATCCTGCACAGCAGCTCCCGTCGGTGCTGTGACAACACCGATTTTCTTTACATACGCAGGAATCGGCTGTTTGTACTCCGGGGCAAACATGCCCATCTCTTCCAGTTCTGCTTTTAGGGCCAGATACTTTTCGTATAAAAGGCCGGCGCCCTCTTTTGTGATCTCTTTTGCATAGATCTGATACTTTCCGTCCCGCTCATAGACGCTGATGCTGCCGCCGACAATCACATTATCGCCGTCCCGCATCGGGAAGGCAAGGCCGCGCCGCGAACCGGCGAACATGACACAGGAAATGGTTCCTTCCGCATCTTTTAAGGAAAAATAGATGTGGCCGGACGGATGGTATTTACAGTTGCTTACTTCTCCGCTGACGTAAATCCGGCGGAGCATATAGTCCTGGTCAAAGATGTTTTTGATGTATGAATTGACCTGGCCTACGGTGTAAACATTCTGATTTTTATTTCTCATCTTCTTCTCTTGCCAGTTTTCCAAGAATACCGTTGATAAAGGACGGAGACTGGTCTCTGCCGAAGCGTTTTGCCAGCTCAACGGCCTCGTTGATGGCTACACCGACCGGAACGTCCTCGTCGAATTTCATCTCGTAAACGGCAAGACGCAGGATCGCCAGGTCTACTTTTCCCATACGGGTCGTTTTCCAGCCCTCGGAAGTACGGTTCAGCATCTCGTCGATTTCCGGGATGTGCTCGGTCACATGATGGTATTTCTCTTCCATATAGGTCTGATCTTTTTCGCTTACGGTTACTTCTTCATCCTCGTCGTTGTCGTCAGAGTACGTAAAGTAAAGAGACATCTGCTGCGGCATCTCCTCTTTCTCCTGGAACTCTGCGGTATAGAGAAGTTTAAAAATATTTTCGCGAAGTTTGCTTCTGTTCATTGTCTGTTTTAATTCCTTCCTGTATAGTTAATTAACTATTTTTCTTCCATTTCATCTGGCTCTGAATAGTTAACAAGAACCGCGGGGTTGTAAGGGGTCGCCTTATTCCCTCGCGGTTCGTTGTTTTTTATTTCGTCTGTTCCATATTCACGCCTGCAATGGCTACATTGACATCGGAAACTTCCAGGCCTGTCATATTCTCGATCGCTGTTTTTACTTTTTCCTGTACGTTTTTGCAGGTTGCCGGAATCTCGTATCCATATTTGAGATTGAGGGCAAGATCCACGCAGACAACGCCGTCGAGTACATCAACTTTGACACCCTTGGAAAGATTTTTCATGCCAAGCTTGCTGACTAATTCGTTGGTAATATTTCCGGCCATGGAGGCTACCCCGTCCACTTCCGTTGCCGCAAGTCCTGCGATAATAGCTACCACCTCGTCTGCAATCTGCACGGTTCCGATTCCTTCGTCATCATATATCGTATAAGTGTTTCTTTTCTGAATTTTTGCCTCTGCCATCTTAAAGAACCTCCTCCTTGGCTGACTTTCCTTTATTATACCAAAAGTTTTCCGAAAATAAAAGTTTTTTTTATTCTTCTTCCTGTGCCGCGCACCACTCGCGTGCTGCCGGCGTGTTGGCAAGGCCGCCCTGGCCGGTTTCGCGCAGACTCGGATGCATCTGGTCGCCGACTTCCCGCATCGCATCGATCACCTGATCCGGCGGAATGCGGCTTATGATTCCCGCAAGTGCCATGTCCGCCGCAGAAAGTGCATTCACGGAACCGATCACATTCCGCTTGACGCACGGGACCTCGACAAGACCGCCGACCGGGTCACACACGAGACCGAGCAGGTTCTTTAATGCCATCGCTGCCGCATGCGTGATCTGGGACGGAGTGCCGCCGCCAAGTGCGGTCAGTGCGCCTGCCGCCATCGCGCTTGCTGTTCCGATTTCGGCCTGGCAGCCGCCGGAAGCGCCCGCAATGTAGGCCCGCGCCGCAACGACCTGGCCGATACCGGCTGCCGTGTAGAGCGCACGCACGATCTGCTCATCCGCTGTCCCCTTCTCTTTCTGGTAATTCACGAGCACAGCCGGAAGCACACCGCACGCTCCTGCGGTCGGTGCTGCAACGATCCGCTTCATGCAGGCGTTTGACTCACCCATCGCAAGTGCAGATGCCATAACTTTTCCGACAAACGGTCCGCAGAGCGTGTTCCCGCTCTCGACATACGCACGCATCGTCTTTCCGGCGCCGCCCACAAGACCGCTTCTCGACTGCAGCGAACCGTCGTAATTCCGTTCAGCGCCTTTCATGGCTTCCCACATGCCGCGCATCGTCTCAATGGACTCTTCGCGGCTTACATTTCTCTCATTCATATCGTCCAGAAGGATAACTTCATCAAACGGCAGGTCTTTTTCCTGGCACTCCCGGACAATTTCTTCCAGTGAATTATAAAACATCGTCCTCTTCTCCTTCCGTTACGTTGATGTATGTTACCTTTACAATGCCCTCACGATGCTCCAGCCATTCCAGCGACTCTTTGGGAAGCGGCTGATCCATCTCCACGACCATGACGGCCGATCCGCCTCTCTTGTCGCGGTAGAGGGACATATTCGCAATGTTGACTGACTTATGTGCCAGCATCGACGTAACCTCGGCTACGTGGCCCGGCTGGTCCAGATTGTGGACGATCAGGGTCGGAATCTCGCAGCTGCAGTTGACATCCAGCCCGTCGAGGCGGTTGATCATGATACGGCCGCCGCCAAGGGAGCACGCCTGCACCTCGAGCGTCCGGCCGCTCTTTCCCTTTACTTCCAGAACGACGCTGTTCGGATGGGCACTCGTCAGATTGGCGATGCCGAATGAATAGGAAAGACCCATCTTCCGGGCAATTTCAAAGCTGTCCGGAATCCGCTCGTCATCCGGCCGCATGCCGAGAAGACCCGCGACGAGACCGCGGTCCGTTCCATGACCCTTTCCCGTTGCGGCAAAGGAACCGTACATCAGTATTTTTGCTTCCACCGGCTGTTCCCCGAGAAGTTTCTGCGTCATCCATCCAATCCGCACTGCCCCCGCTGTGTGCGAACTCGACGGACCGACCATCACAGGGCCCAGAATATCGAATAAGTTCATTCCTTCTCCTTTTTAAGCGGCATCCCGCTCTTTTGTTCTTAGTTTTTGCTGAATTCGGTCAGCACAAGGTCTTTGTTTCGATCCTGTACCATGCCGACACTCCACGGATTGACAAAGAGAAGCAGCGGATTTCCCTTGAGGTCCATGACCTTCTTCATATCGGATGTACCCTGAATACGGTCCAGGTTGATCTCCTCTTTGTTTGCGATCCAGCGGATGTGCTCATACGGCAGGTTCTCCAGACGGATATCCACGTTGTACTCGTTCTCCAGACGGTATTTTAAAACGTCAAACTGCAGGACGCCGACAACGCCGACGATGATCTCCTCCATGCCGCCTTTGTACTCCTGGAAAATCTGGATCGCACCTTCCTGTGCAATCTGGGAAATTCCCTTGACGAACTGTTTTCTCTTCATCGTATCGAGCTGGCGCACTCTTGCAAAATGCTCCGGCGCGAAGGTCGGAATTCCCTCGTATGCGAATTTTTTGCCCGGCATACAGATCGTATCTCCGATAGAGAAGATGCCCGGGTCAAATACACCGATGATATCGCCGGCGTATGCTTCATCAACAATATGACGGTCACTCGCCATCATCTGCTGCGGCTGGGAAAGACGCATTTTCTTTCCTCCCTGCACATGGAAGACTTCCATTCCGGCGTCGAATTTGCCGGAGCAGATGCGCATGAATGCGATACGGTCACGGTGTGCTTTGTTCATGTTTGCCTGGATTTTAAAGACAAACGCAGAGAAATCCTCTTTGACCGGATCGATCACGCCGCAGTCTGCCGTACGCGGAAGCGGCGGCATCGTCATCGTGAGGAAGTGCTGCAGAAAAGTCTCCACACCAAAGTTGGTGAGCGCAGATCCGAAGAATACCGGGGAGAGCTCTCCCTTGCTGACAAGCTCCTGGTCAAACTCTGCACTTGCGCCGTCGAGCAGCTCGATCTCATCCATAAGCTGTTCTTTCTGGTCCTCATCGACCACATCGAGAAGATGCGGATCGTCGATATCAATTTCTTCCTCGATACCTTCCTTCGTTCCCTTCATTGTATCGGAGAAGGTAAGGACTTTCTTTTTGTCACGGTCGTAAACACCGCGGAATTTCTTTCCGGAACCGATCGGCCAGTTGATCGGGCAGGTTGCAATGCCGAGCTCTTTTTCGATCTCGTCGAGCAGCTCGAAGGTATCGTTCGCATCGCGGTCCATCTTGTTGATGAAGGTAAAGATCGGGATGTGGCGCATGACACAGACTTTAAACAGCTTTCTGGTCTGTGCCTCGACACCCTTTGAGGCATCGATCACCATAACGGCGGAATCGGCTGCCATCAGGGTACGGTACGTATCCTCCGAGAAGTCCTGGTGTCCCGGGGTATCCAGAATGTTGATGCAGTAGCCGTCGTAATTGAACTGCAGAACGGAAGAGGTAACGGAAATACCACGCTCTTTCTCGATCTCCATCCAGTCGGATACGGCATGGCGCGCAGTCGCTTTTCCTTTTACGGAACCGGCGAGATTGATCGCTCCTCCGTACAGCAGGAATTTCTCAGTCAGTGTGGTTTTACCGGCATCCGGGTGGGAAATGATGGCAAAGGTACGCCGTCTTTCAATTTCTTTTGTATAATCAGGCACAGTTTTATCTCCTTTGGAATATAAAATCTTATTTACTATGTTTTCCATGTTTATGCTTTTTAGACATACTAATTTATTCTATTATATGCCACCATTCCTGTCAATCGTTATCTTGACAGTTCATTCATAATCGAAGCATAAATCTTCTGACTCCGGTTTTCCCAGTTGCTGCAGATCTTTTTGGCCGCCTCCTCGGACGGAACCGTCACGACAATCTCAAAAATAGTCGTCTTCCGCTCTCTTGCCTGACAGCGGACCTCGTAGTCATCTCCCGCGGTCTTGTAGTAATCGGCCACAACGGACGCTTTTTTCCGCAGTTCATAGGAGTGCTCCTTCATATAGCGGTCGATTTCCTCCCGGATTTCCGGAGAGATCTCGTTTTCGAAGAAGGAAAGCGTCTTGCTGCCCTCCTCAGTCATGTGGTAGTACGAGGTGTTGCGCACCTTCTCGATCTCGATCAGCTTTGTATCCTGCAGCTCGCTTAACGCCTCCTGGAGATGAAAGTAGTTCGTGTACTCTTTTTCCAGGATAAAATCCGAAATCTGTGTATTTGACAGCGGAAAATTCACATTCTGCAGCATGTAGAGAATAATCAGTTTGTATAACGTAAAGGATGATTCAATCACGGTGTGTTTCCTCCTTTTTCTTCGTCCAGAAGCTGTCCCTGATACGCATGTTCTTCTTTCATGCGATGATGCAGCTCATTTAAGACGGCGCGTTTTGCCTGGCTCCATGTTGGTGCAATCAGAAGATCCCCGGGGCCGTCTCCCGTCACACGGTGGATCACAAGATCGGGACGGAGGCGCCGCAGACAGTCGATGACAAGGGTAAGATACGCCTCCTGCTCCAGCACCTCAAATTTTCCGGCCGCGTAGTCCGCCGCAAGATCCGTGTTTTTCAGCACATGAAGCAGCTGAAGCTTGATGCCGGAAATGGAAAGTCCATTCAGGTAATCCATTGTTGCAAAGACTTCTTCCTGTCCCTCCCCCGGCAGACCGAGGATCGTGTGGACAATCACGGGAATCCCCCGCCTGTGCAGCTCGTTTACTGCCTGTTCAAAACAGGAAAGCGGATAGCCCCTTCGGATATACTGTGCCGTTTTTTCATGCATCGTCTGCAGTCCCAGCTCCAACCAGACCGGTTTGATCCGGTTCAGCTCTTCTAACAGAGAAAGAACCTCTTCCCCTAAGCAGTCCGGTCTCGTTCCGATCGAAAGGACCACGACCTCCTCGTCCGAAATTGCCTCCCGGAAAATTTTTTCCAGATATTCCACCGGCGCGTACGTGTTCGTATACGCCTGGAAATAGGCGATGAACTTATGCACCGGCCGCTTTTGCTGCAGGAGGGATTTCTGCTCCCGGATCTGTTCCGGGATGGATTTGTTTCTGTCCCCGGCAAAATCACCGGAGCCGCCCGCACTGCAGAAAATGCAGCCCCGGTCACCGCAGGTGCCGTCCCGGTTCGGACACGTCATCCCGCCGTCGAGCGAGAGCTTGTACACTTTTTCCCCGAACGTCTTTTTCAGATAGGCGTCCAGCGAATAATACGGCTTTCCAAGCCAGTCTGTCATGATTTCTTCCCCTTTTATTCGATGTCTTTTCCAATTTTTTTGAAGTTTTCCCGGATCTTCTGCTCATAGCCGTTCGTTCCAAGATGAAGGAAACGGCTTCCTAAGATCTCGTCCGGCAGATACTGCTGCTCGACGTAGTGATTCGGGTAATCATGTGCATACTGATAGCCTTGACCGTGGCCGAGTTTGGCAGAACCTTTGTAATGGGCGTCCTGCAGATGCGGCGGAACCGACGTCCGCACACTTCCGACCGTCTTCATCGCCGCAAAGACTGCCTCGCACGAAGAATTACTCTTCGGTGCACAGGCAACATACGTGGCTGCCTCCGCCAGAATAATCTGCGCCTCCGGCATGCCGACGCGTTCCACGGCAAGGGACGCGGAAACTGCTACATTTAAGGCATTCGGATCGGCAAGGCCGACATCCTCCGCCGCGCAGATCATGATGCGGCGGGCGATAAACTTGATATCCTCCCCGGCATACAGCATTTTGGCCAGATAAAAGACCGCCGCATCCGGGTCAGAACCACGCATGCTCTTGATAAATGCAGAGATCGTATCGTAATGCTGATCGCCCGTCTTGTCGTACCGCACGACGCGCTTCTGGATGCACTCCGATGCCGTTTCGAGATCGATATGGATTTTTCCGTCCGCCTGACGTTCCGTCGAGAGGACGCCCAGCTCGATTGCATTTAAGGCCGCTCTCGCGTCACCGCCTGCGATGTCGGCGAGGAACTCTTTTGCATCCGCATCGAGCACAACGTTGTACGTCCCGAGCCCCTTTACCGGGTCCGTCACCGCGCGCTCCAGCAGTTTTTCGATGTCCTCTTTTTCGAGCGGCTTTAATTCAAAGATAATGGAACGCGAAATCAGCGCCCCGTTGACCTCGAAATACGGGTTTTCCGTCGTCGCGCCAATCAGAACGAGTGTGCCGTCCTCCACAAACGGAAGCAGATAATCCTGTTGTCCCTTGTTGAAGCGGTGGATCTCGTCGACAAAAAGAATCGTCTTTTTGCCGTACATGCCGATCCGCTGCTGCGCTTCTTTTACGACTTCTTCCATATCCTTTTTGCCGGCTGTCGTGGCATTCAGCTGGGTAAACTCTGCGCTTGTCGTGTTGGCGATGACGCGGGCAAGCGTCGTTTTTCCCGTTCCCGGAGGGCCGTAGAAAATGACGGAGCCGAGTTTATCCGCCTTGATCGCACGGTACAACAGCTTTCCAGGGCCGATGATGTGCTCCTGTCCAACCACCTCGTCCAGCGTTGTCGGGCGCATGCGCGATGCGAGGGGGGACTCTTTTTCCATTGTGGTTTCTTTCATATAATCAAACAAATCCATGTATTTTTCACCCCATTTTTCTTCCTGCCTTTTATCTTATCACATTTTGGCGGGTATCCTCAACCCCTTAATCTCGGATTCTCCGCAACTATGTTCGATGGAATCCGCGGAAGCTATTCTTCAATCAGCTCACGCACCGTCACAAACGTGTATCCCTCTTCTTTTAATTCTTTTAAGATCCGCCGCAGCGCTTCCACCGTCGCGCGGTAGCCGTCATGCATGAGAATAATGCTGCCATCCTTCACATTCGGAAGCACCGCGCTGCAGATCGACGCAGTGTTCTGGCTCTCCCAGTCGCGGGAATCCACATCCCAGAGTACCGGGATCATCGTCACTGCAAGGTCCAGCCCCTCTCTCCATTCCCCGAACGGCGGACGGATATAGACGGGATATTCCCCTGTGATCTCGTAGATTGCATTGCTTGTTTTCACGACCTCCTCCCTCGCTTCCTCTTCTGATACTTTCGTAAGCTGAACATGATGAAACGTATGATTTCCGATCAGATGGCCTTCCGCATGCATCCGGCGGACGATTTCTTCGTTTCCGGCAAGACACTGCCCCTGCAGAAAAAACGTTGCCGGAATTTCATTTTCTTTTAAAATTTCAAGCACCTCCGGCGTATAGCACGCATTCGGCCCGTCATCAAATGTCAGCGCCGCACGGCGGGGCACACTTTTTTCTACTTCCGCCGCTGTCTCTTTCGCGCCTTCTCTTTCACACCGTGCCAGCTCTGCAAACAGAATAGCCGCCATTATCACAGCCAGAAGCGGCAGAGGAACGTGCCGCACTTTTCGGAATCTCCGCATGGTCTGCCCTTCGCACTTTCTTCTGCATTCTCTGTATTATATGAAAAACAGGAGAAAAGATGCCGCACCCGGCGGTTCTTTTCTCCTGTTTTTGTTCTTTATGTATCCTGTACCTGAAGAATATACGTACCGGACGCAGTATCCTGGTAAACGATATCTCCGATGGACTGCAGCAGCAATTCGTTCAGCGCATCGCCATATTTCTCCTTTTCTTTGCTTCCCACAAAAATGTAGGTCACATGATACTGCTCCAGCAGGCGCAGCACTTCATTCGTATCGGTCGAGGTGTACATCTGTTTCACGTCCTCGGCGCGGACATTTAAGTCTGCAGGATCCCCTCTCCAGAGCCATTCATGGACATACCATCCAAGCACGGTCGGAAGACCGGTCATTGCGGAAACGCGCTCGTAATCGCTGTAGCTGTCGCCGTTCGCCTCAAGCACAACCGGCTGTCCTTCTATTGTTTCATCCAGCCAGCGGATGGCACCTGCGTCCTCGGAAAAGACATTTTCCAGATACGCTGTCGCATCGAGTCCGCGGTACTCGGACAGATCGAAAACATTTCCGAACCAGGAGTACACGCTCGTTCCAAAATAGCCGAACGTCCATAAAAGCAGTACCAGCCCGATTCCGCCGAACACCTGCAGAATCCGCTCTTTTTTCCAGAGCAGGAACCGCGTGATGATGTAGCTCATGCAGATACCGAACAGGATAAATGCCTGATACGTCAGCTTGAACATCGTGTTGGAGCGCGCATACGATTCTTCGTAGATATCGCGCACATAGACGAGCTCCGGAATGATGATAAGGCCGATGGCACAGAGGCCTAAAATACCGATCACCATATCGCTCACCGCAATCTCTCTCCAGAAATTACAGAAGGCAGAAACTTTTTTTGGCTTTTCCGCCGTTTCTTTTTCGCCCGGCTCCGGTTTTTTCTCTCCCAGAATCAGGGCAACGGCCTGCTCTTCCACCTCTTCCTGCGTCTTTCCATCGGCAAGTACAATCTGTCCCTGCCGCTCCATGCCCGGAAGATGACAGTTTTTCCGCCATGCTAGCAGAACGGCTGCGATAAACAGAACAACGAGCACCGTCGGAAGGCCCCAGAGAATCGCCAGCTGATACAGCATCGAATGGTGCCTGGCAATGCCGACACCGGAAACCATCGTCTCAAACTTCATTGTAAACGGAAGGGCGACAATCGTTCCAATTGCAAAAACTTCTGCAGCCTGCAGGAGAACCGTTCCGATCGTCTCTTTCGCCCGCGCATGATACCGGTACAGCGCACCGTACAGCGCAAAGCCTGCAATCACGACGAAATAGATAATAAAATCCCAGTAGTTGGACCAGTGGAACACACCGATCAGAAAGCCCGCCGCGATGATCTGCGGCTGAAGCAGAACGTCTTTTAACGACCATTTCCACTCTTTTTCCGGATCACGGCAGGTATTTTTCACGTAGGAATATAAAAGGCCCAGCACCAGCAGGACGAACATGACATTCACCACATGGGCATGCAGGTCGCCGAGCACAAAGGAATACGATGGAAACTCATGAATCGTGCGGTCATTTTCCACAAGCGGGTCATACCCGATATAGCGGGTCGAACTCGGGAACCAGTAAGCCGATTCGTTCAGTCCCAGCCACTGTCGGATGCAGCCGTAAATCACATAGTGCATATTTCCTGCAAGGGAAACGGCGCCTCCCGAAAGAAGACCGCCAAGCACCGGTGCAATCTGGCTTTTATTGCCGCCCTCTTTCCGGATGCGGTGGCACGCACGCGACTCTGCCAGATGGTAGGTGATCGAAAACGGCAGAACAAACGCGAACGATGCCACCATCGTACGCATCAGATGGTACGTCTGCTTTACATCCGTGAAGGTAATCTTCGTCAGAAATACGGCATAGAACTGGCCGCCGTAATAGTAGTTAATACCGCTTCCGCTGTACCAGAGATCCTCTGCCGGAACGGCGGTGCTGCGCATCATGGCCTTCATAAAACCATAATCCATGAATTTTTCGGTTCCGTGTGCCTCCGGGTGAAAGCCCGCAAGGTAGGTCCAGAGAAGGAAAAAGGCGAAAAACAACACTTCTTCCATCATCAGGAAGTCGATTTCCGGCGCATGGACGCGTACCTTAAAACATCCGAAAATCCAAGAAGCCAGGATCAGTACACCGACTGTGATCAGGCAGACCGGTGCGGTAAACGGAACCAGTCCGAAGCTTCCAAGAGCAAATACAGCAAAACCGGAAACAACGATGCCAAGCACTTTAGAAAACATCCATCCCCGGTCATGAAACCGCGGAAACAGCGCTGCGGCAGCCGGATAAAATCCAATACCGAGCACCAGGGTCATAAGCCACCACTTCAGGAACGAAACGTTGTCCGTTCCAAGAAGCGGCGTTGTGGCCAGCACAAGCAACACCAGCAGAATGCCGGAAACTGTCGTCTTTTTGCTCATCTTTAATTATCTTCCTCTGTCATTGTGTAGACATGACGTTTTCTTGCCATCTCATCGCTTGCAAGATACTCGTCGTAGGTGGTCATCTTATCGATCAGCGCGCCGTTCGGAAGGATCTCCATGATACGGTTTGCTGTGGTCTGTACAAACTGATGGTCGTGGCAGGTGAACAGCAGCACGCCCGGGAATTTGATCAGACCGTTGTTCAGTGCAGTGATGGACTCCATATCCAGATGGTTGGTCGGCTCGTCAAGAACGAGAACGTTTGCACCGGAAATCATCATCTTGGAGAGCAGGCAGCGCACTTTCTCTCCTCCGGAAAGGACTCTGACACGTTTCACGCCGTCCTCACCGGCAAAAAGCATTCTTCCGAGGAATCCGCGGACATACGTTACGTCCTTGATCTCGGAATACTGGGTCAGCCAGTCTGCGATAGTCAGGTCGCAGTCGAATTCTGCGGTGTTGTCCTTCGGGAAGTAAGCCTGTGTAGTGGTTACGCCCCATTTGTAGTAACCGGAATCCGGCTCTTCTTCTCCGGTCAGAATCTTGAACAGCATGGTGATCGCCTGCTCGTTGCTTCCGACGAAAGCAACTTTATCTTCTCTTCCGAGGGTGAAGCTTAAGTTATCCAGGATTTTCACGCCGTCTACGGTTTTGGTCAGTCCCTCTACCTGCAGAACGTCGTTTCCGATCTCACGGTTCGGACGGAAATCGATGTAAGGATATTTCCGGCTGGACGGTTTGATATCGTCGAGCTGGATTTTCTCCAGGGCTTTCTTACGGGAAGTAGCCTGCTTACTCTTCGATGCGTTGGCACTGAATCTAGAGATGAAGTCCTGTAACTCTTTGATCTTCTCCTCTTTCTTCTTGTTCGCCTCTTTCATCTGTTTTACCAGCAGCTGGCTGGACTCAAACCAGAAGTCGTAGTTTCCGGCATAGAGCTGGATTTTTCCGTAATCTATATCTGCGATCTGGGTGCAGACTTTATTCAGGAAGTAACGGTCGTGGGATACAACGATAACGGTATTCTCGAAGTTGATCAGGAACTCCTCAAGCCACTCGATCGCATCGAGGTCCAAGTGGTTGGTCGGCTCGTCGAGAAGAAGGATGTCCGGGTTTCCGAACAGGGCTCTTGCAAGAAGAACTTTGACCTTCTGGCTGCCGGTCAGGTCTGCCATCTGTGCGTAGTGCAGTTCCGGCTCAATGCCAAGGCCGTTTAAGAGCTGCTCTGCATCGGTCTCTGCCTCCCAGCCGTTCATCTCTGCAAACTCACCCTCGAGCTCGCTCGCTTTGATACCGTCCTCATCGGTGAAGTCTTCTTTTGCGTACAGCGCCTCTTTCTCTTTCATGATCTCATAGAGACGGGCATTTCCCATGATAACGGTGTCGAGTACCGGATAGCTGTCGTATTTGAAGTGGTCCTGCTCGAGGAAGGAAAGACGCTGGCCCGGTGTGATGGTTACGTCTCCGTTTGTCGGTTCAAGCTGGCCGGACAGGATTTTCAGAAAGGTTGATTTTCCCGCTCCGTTGGCACCGATCATGCCGTAGCAGTTTCCCTCGGTGAATTTGATATTGACATCTTCAAACAACGCTTTTTTTCCGACACGAAGTGTCACATTATTTGCTGCAATCATACTTTTTAAAACCTCATTTTCTTATTCTTAATTGTAAACGTGAAGTTACCGCCGGGGTTTCCCGGTCATACGGAGTATAGTCTACCATAGATTTCCGTTTTCTGGCAAGTAGGGAAAGCCCTTATTCTTCGTCTTTTTCACCGGAAATTGTAAAAAAGCTGTCATCCCGGTCTTTTTTGTCGATCAGTTCATTGTACTGCAGGCATTCATACTGCCGTTCGTACTCGAGATCCTCCTCCGGCGCATCGCTGTCGTTCCAGCGGTACCAGGTTCCGTCACTTGCTAAAAAGCCGAGGTGATTGAGCGCCGGCATCTTCTCGCGCAGGTCAAGCAGATACTCGTTGTACGGCGTCAGTTCCAGGCCGGTAAGGCTTAACGCATAGCTTGAGAGATAGTTTGTGCTGATCCAGACATTGCTCTCGGATTTCATGCTGTAGTTGGTCCAGATGAAGAACGGGGTTCCATAGAACTTCTCCTGATCCTCGACCGAAAGATTCTGATAAGCGTCTCCGGCAATCCATGTTTCAAACGCATCCGGCAGTTTCGGGGAATGATCGCCGAACATAATGATCATCGTCGGCTCGTCCACCTGCTGGAAATACCGGATCAGATAGGAAATTGCCTCATCGGAAAGCTTTAACAGGGAGAAATACTGATCGGCCTCATCACTGTCGTAGCCGTTGCAGTTGATATCTGCCTGGAAATAACGGTTCGTGTAGCCGCTGTGATTCTGCATCGTCACATCAAAGAGGAAGAACGGGCTGCCCGGCTCCTTGTTCTCGTAGGTTTCCACGATCTTCTCATAGTTCGCCTGATCGCTGATCATGCCGCGGTACCGCTTGGCCGTATCGGAGAACTGATCAATCGAGATGAAATCATCAAAATCAAGGAAACGGTATGCCGTGCTCCGCTTCCAGTTTGTCGCCTTGTTCGGATGCATCGCAATTGCCTGATAACCCTGGTCTTTTAACGTCGTGACAAGGGAATACTGGCTGTGCGTAAAGTAGCTGACGTACGGCACCATGCCCGGGAACCGCTTGCAGGAGTTTCCGGTCAGGAACTCATACTCCGTTTTTGCTGTTCCGCCGCCCTTGGTACACGTCAGCGTGTGCCCTTTGATGATATTTTCGGTCAGCGAGTCGAGGAACGGCATGTAGCTCTCGCTCGTCTGCGGATCGCCGACGGAACGGTAGTCAAACCACGACTCGTTCATGATCGCGATGATGTTGACGGGTGTCACGCTATCCGCATTATCTTTTCGAAGATCTTCTGTTTTCGTCTCTTTCTCGCTCGTATCGGCAATCGCTGTCACTTCGTCTTTCGAATAGCCGTCCGGCGGTGTCAGGCGCATGTATTTGGCGACCGCGGTAAAACCGACTGTCGTTCCGTACTGGCGGTATGTCTTCGCCGGATTCCAGAGGTCACTGATGACACCGAACTCGGCGTTCCAGTTCAGATTCATGTACGCCAGGTATGTTCCGAGCGTCAGCGCAGCAGCAGCCACGCGGAGCAGAATTTTATTTCTCGTTTTCCGTGCAAAACGGTATTCCCGGCTCTGCAGCCAGAGGCGCACAACGAGCATCATCGTGATAAACGAAGTCACGATTTCACCTGTGATCTCGAATTTGTAGCCGCCGACTACGTCCGCCGCCGTCGCAATGCTGTACAGGTCGATGAGCTGGAACGCTTCTCCGCGGAACAGATAAACATAGTAGAATACCAGACTCATGCAGAAATAAAAGATGTTCATGAAAATCATCGCGCGGCGGATGGAGTTCAGAAAGAGGGAAACGAGAATGGAAAGTACGAAAATGACACCGATATTCAACAACGCATAATACCATTTCATCTCCCGGAACTGGCTGTTTGTGACAAATTCCAGTGTGGCAAACAGATAGGCTGCGTTTGCCAGCATCAGAATCGGCTGTTTCCATCCCACATAGCGCGGTTTTGGTTTCTGGTCCGGCTTTGCAGCAAACCGGCAGAAACTGACAACTGTCGTCAGTATGATACACGCCAGCAGGCACGGGAACAGAAAGTGAATACTCCACTCCCGGTCTGCCGCCGTCGTATCCAGCAGCGGGCGCGCCAGAAACAGCAGCACCGCCAGCACGCCGAAATACAAAACAAGAAACGCGCACCGGGCGCGCTCCTTTTGATTCTCTTTTAATCTCTGATAAAACTTCTGCATCGAAACTTTATGCTCCTTTTATAAACAAGAATTATAATCCTTCCGTAAACGGCTCGTCCGCCGGATAGCCGCCGCCTAATTTTTGCATACAGCGCTGGATGGAATCTTTTGAATTTCCCCAGTCCTTATCCTTGTTGCGGTAATCGAATTTGTCAGTAAACCATGTTACCTCTTCCTGCAGCCGCTGGTAATTTTCTTTCATGATTTTGAACAGAGTCGGGTAAAATTCCGCTTTCTGTTTATCATTCAGCTTTTTCTCCGCCGTTTCTACCAGATCCGCAAAATGCGGCAGACAGAAGCCTTTTCCCTCGCGGAACAGTCTTGCAAACTCCTCGTCTTTTTTGTAGAGATCAAAGAACGTATCAAGATAGCGGTTATAGTTTGCCTTGAAGTGATCGCAGACGTAGCACGAATGCGTCTTCTCATCAATCCACTGGCCGATCGCAGTCTCACGGCCCTGTTTGTCGAGGGATGTCTTCTGCATCCGCTTGAACACCGAGGATTTTCCCGGTGCAAACAGATCCATCTGTGCGGCAAGCTCCTGGTTCAGTTTTTTCAGATGGGTGGATAAAATCAGACCGCTTCCGAGACGGTTTCCGTAATCGTACATCATTTTATAGTGGTGGCGGCAGAATCCCATCGCGTCTGTTTCCGCACGCACATCATCCTCCATATAGGATGCGCCGGAACCGAGCGCAAACGAAATCGCATGCTGCTCTGCTTCCCGCTCCAGATAGCAGAACGGGCACTCATCTTCCGCCTTGAA
Source organism: Blautia sp. AF19-13LB (assembly GCF_003479105.1). Lineage (NCBI taxonomy): Bacteria > Bacillati > Bacillota > Clostridia > Lachnospirales > Lachnospiraceae > Blautia > Blautia sp. AF19-13LB. The sequence goes on along the minus strand of NZ_QUGO01000001.1, from coordinate 97,064 downwards.
TGCATCCATCAGCGGAATGGTATGGATCGACTCTTTCATATGCAAAAACCTCCGATTTTATTTGTTGGTGCTTTCTACAGCATACACAAAAACCTCTCATTTGTCAAAAGAACTCTTTTTCCTGTTTTCCTATTATTCTGATGGATAATTTCTATATTTTGCACAATTTACATGTGCATTATAAAAATTTAAAGTTGTTTCTTTTTGGTATTTAATCGTTTAAGATAAATATTATATAAGTCTTTGTATCACTCTGTTCAGAAAGGAGCCATAGCAATGGGAGAACGTCATACGGAGGAGATGCGCCTCCTCGGTCTTACCATCGCTTTTTATCGCAGAGCACGCGGATTAACGCAAAGTGAGCTTGCCGAAGCTGTCCAGATCAGCCGTACACATATGAGCAACATCGAAGCGCCAAACAGTCATACCTCTCTGTCTCTAAACAAGCTGATGGATATTGCGGAATCACTCGAAATTCCGCTGAAAACATTATTTGATTTCAAACGGTAAGCCCGGAAAGCTTTCCGTTTTTTATAGCAGATTTTTACAGCAACCCCCCGCAGCCGGTGTGCGCCCGGTGCGGGGGGCTTTTTCTCTCTTATTTTCCCGAAAAATCCGGAGTTCCGTCAAGATTATACGGGGTCACCTGGTATACATAGTAGTTCAGCCAGTTCGTGTACAGATTGTTCGCATGTGACCGCCATAAAAGCACTGGTTTTGTATTTGGATCGTCGTTTTTATAATAGTTCTTCGGAATCTCAATCGGGAGTCCTTTGTCTTTATCGCGGTGGTACTCGCCGTCGAGCGTCATACGGTCGTACTCCGGATGACCCATCACAAAAATCTTTCTTCCCTCTTCCGCCATGCCAAGATAGAATCCGGCTTCGTCGGACTCTGCGAGAATCGTGACATCTTTGCAGGCACGGATATCGTCGATCGGTACTTCTGTGTGGCGGGAATGCGGTGCCAAAAACTCGTCATCGAAGCCTCGCACAAGCGGGATCTTGCGGTTGTTGACTTTGTGCCAGAACAGCCCGAATTTCTTCTCCGGAAGCATCCGTTTCTTCAGTCCGTAGAAATGATACAGACTCGCCTGGGCTCCCCAGCAGAGGAACATCGTGGAGGTAACGTGTGTGTTCGTCCAGTCCATGATCTTTGTCAGTTCATCCCAGTAGTCAACTTCTTCAAATTCCATCTGCTCGACCGGTGCACCGGTGATGATCATACCGTCGTAATAATTTTTCCGCACATCCTCAAATTTCACATAGAACGTGTTCAGATGGCTGGTCGATGTATTTTTCGCCTCGTGGCTTGCCACCATCAGAAAGGTGACATCAACCTGCAGGGAGGTGTTGGAAAGGGAGCGCAGAAGCTGCAGCTCGGTATCTTCTTTGAGCGGCATCAGATTCAGGATCATAATCTTCAGCGGACGGATGTCCTGATGAACCGCTCTTGTCTCGTCCATGACGAATATATTTTCGCTTTCGAGTATTTCTTTTACAGGTAAATCTGCCTGAACTTTAACCGGCATATTCTTTTTCCTCGTTTCTATTCTTCTTGATCTGCCGCGCTTTTCTCTGCGCAGACAGGCGGTTTGCTTTTTCCGGCAGGAATTTCTGCCGTCTGTTTCCGATTATAGCAGATTCCCGCGCGGGATGCAAACCGCCTTTGCAGATATTTCGTTATTCTTCTGTCATCTTCAGAAATTCCTCTTCTGAGATCACCGGCACGCCGAGTTCGCGCGCTTTCCGGTTTTTGGAGGAACTGGATGTCGTGTCGTTGTTGATCAGATAGCTCGTCTTTCCCGTTACACTTCCGGTGGCTTTTCCGCCGAGCTCCTCGATTCTTGCCTTTAATGCATTCCGGTTCGGGAAATGTTCCACACTTCCGGTGATAACGAAGGTAAGACCGGCTAATTTCTGTTCTTCCTGGCTTGCCTGCGGCTTCTCAATCGTCAGATACGACAGAAGGCGCTCAAGGCGTTCTTTATTTTCCTCATCCGCAAAGTAATCCACGATGCTTTTTGCAATCACTTCTCCGACACCGTCGATCTGCGCGAAATCCTCCGCCGATGCATTCCGGATCCGGTCGAGATCGAAATCGAAGGCTTTGCAGATCATTCTCGCGTTTGCAAGACCGATATTTAAGATGCCAAGTCCGAAAATCAGACGGGGCAGCGTTGTGTTTTTCGCGCGCTCGATGCTGTCGATCAGATTCTGGTATGATTTTTCACCGAAACCGTCCATCTCCACAATCTCGTCGCGGTAGCGGTCGAGACGGAAAATATCGGCAAACTCACGGATGAAGCCGTGGCCCACGAATTTTTCGAGCGTTGCCTCCGACATGCCGTCGATGTTCATCGCGTCGCGGCTTACAAACAGGGTGAATGCCTTCATGAATTTTGCCGGGCACTCCGGATTCGTACAGTAGAGGGTCTCGACATTATTCATCATCTGAATCCGGGTGGCACCGCCGCAGGCAGGACACGTTTCCGGAATATCGCGCACGCCGCTTCTCGTCAGATTCTCTGAGATCTGTGGAATGATCATGTTTGCTTTGTAGACAAGGATTTTATCACCCACACCGAGATCCAGCGAACGCATGATACTGATGTTGTGGACACTTGCGCGGGAAACCGAAGTTCCTTCCAGCTCGACCGGCTCAAAAACCGCAACCGGATTGATGAGACCGGTTCTCGACGGGCTCCACTCAATTTCAAGCAGAGTGGTCTCCTTCTGTTCATCCGCCCATTTGAAGGCGAAAGCGTTCCGCGGGAATTTCGCGGTTGTGCCAAGTGATTCTCCGTAGGCGATATCGTCATACAACGCGACAAGGCCATCGGACGGAAAATCGTTTGTCTCGATTTTCGTGGAGAAATATTGCATCGCCTCGTCGAGGTTATCTTTGGTGACAACCTTGTATTCCACCACCTCGAAGCCCTGCTCTTTCAGCCACTCCATCTGACGGATTCTGGAATTTTCGAAATCCTGTTCCGGAGCGCTCACAAGCGCAAATGCCATAAAATGAACGTGGCGTTTTGCCGTAATCTCATTGTTCAGCTGGCGCACAGAACCGCTGCAGAGGTTCCTCGGATTCTTGTATTTCGCATCGACATCCTCAATCTCCTCGTTGATCTTCTCAAAATCGGAATAGCGGATGATCGCCTCGCCTCGCAGAACCAGCTCTCCCTGGTACGGGATTTTTAAGGGAATATTTTCAAACACTTTTGCATTGTTCGTGACAACCTCTCCGATCACGCCGTTTCCACGGGTGACGGCCTTTGCGAGGGTACCGCCGCGGTACGTCAGAACGACGGTCAGACCGTCCATCTTCCAGGATAGCAGCGTTTTGTGATCCCCGATGAAGCTGCGGAGCACTTCCACATCTTTCGTTTTATCAAGGGAAAGCATCGGCGACTCGTGCGCTTCTTTCGGCAGTTCGTCCATCGCCTCGTAGCCGACTTTTGTGGTCGGGCTTCCGGCGAGTGTTACGCCTGTTTTTTCCTCTAATACCTGCAGTTCGTCATACAGCGTGTCGTACTCCAGGTTGCTCATGATCTCCCGGTCTTCCTGGTAATAGGCTTTTGCCGCTTCGTTCAGCTTTTTGACCAGTTCCTTCATCCGTTCTGTCTCGTTCATCGCTTTTCCTCCCCGATCTGCTTTTTCAGTTCTGCTAATTCTTTTTCCGTTAAAGGGCGGTACTCCCCTGTTTTCAGGTCTTTCAAGTGAATATTCATGATCCGCACACGTTTCAGCTTTGTGACACGATATCCTAATGCTTCGCACATCCGCCGGATCTGACGGTTCAGCCCTTGCGTCAGAATAATCGTAAAGCTGCGCTCTCCCGTTTTCTGGATCCGGCACGGGCGCGTCACGGTATCGAGAATCGGCACGCCGGATGCCATTTTTTTCAGAAATTCCGGTGTAGTCTCTTTGTTTACCTCGACCTGGTATTCTTTTTCGTGGCGGTTTCTGGCACGCATGATACCATTTACAATCGCACCGTCGTTCGTCATCAGAAGGAGGCCTTCAGAATCTTTATCGAGTCTTCCCACCGGATAAATCCGCACCGGGTAGGACAGATAATCGATGACGTTGTTTTTCTCCCGTTTTTCCGCAGTACAGACGATGCCGCGCGGTTTGTTGAAGGCGAGATAGACTTTTTTCTCCTCCGGGACAACGGTTTTGCCTTTCACAACAACAACGTCGCCAGGCTCCACCTGCATGCCGGTTTCCGCGCGTTTTCCGTTTATAGTAATCTCGCCCGCTTCTGTCAGACGGTCCGCCTCCCGCCGCGAGCAGACGCCCGCATCACTTAAGTATTTGTTTAAGCGCATGGTTTTATCCTTCCAAAAAAGCAGTTTCATAAAAACCAGAAACTGCTTTTTTTGTTTTGTATTATTCTATTGTTCCTACTGAATGCTCTCTACATATGCTCTCAGGGAAGCATCTGCATCGAGTGCATTCTGATAATCGTTCTGAACCTGTTCGATCAGATTTTTGACTTCTTCGTTTTCGAGCGCCGCTTTCATAGCCTCGGTTACGGCCGCATCGCTGTCGGTATCATCCATGATTTTCAGGCTGCCGTCTTCTGTCGTGTAGAGATAATACTCCGAAAGCATCGGCAGGGTCTGGTTGATTCCCAGATATTTGCATCTGCTGCTGACAAACGCGATGTACGTTCCGTCATTTGGACCGCTGATCGTGTAGGCCTTTACATCTCCGTATGACTCCACATCGCTTTCTGCCTCAATCTGCGCCTGCTCCTCCGCGGTCAGATTATCTGTTACTGCAAAAAGACCGTTGATATTCCTTGCACCGAGCGCGGTGTAATACTGCTCCAGCACGGTGCTTACTTCCGGGACATTGTCCGCGGCAAAGGAGACAGCCGTATTATCGGTATTCTCTGTATTACTGGTATCGTCTGCCGCTTCCGGCTCACTTGTCGGCTCAGCCTCTGCATCCGGCGCGCTGGCAGTATCGGTACTGGAAGCATCTGCACTGGAATCATTCGCGGAATCCGAAACGTCCGATGAAATGCCTGTGCTGTCCTCAGAATCTGCTTTGCTGTCTGCTTTTACCTGTGTCTTTTTATCCGGCACATTGTTTCCGGTGCTGCTGCTTGTTACGGTTCCGCCGCTCGATTTTCCATCGTTTTTTGGTGACACCAGATGAACGATGAGAAGAACCGCTGCCACAATCAGGAGAATTGCTCCGATCAGAAGCATGTAGCGCAGATTATCGGAAATCCATTCCCGGATTTTATCTTTTGTTGTCATTGGTTTTGCCATATTTTTCCTCCTTCATCAAAACTGATCCGCCGGATCAGTTATTGATATGCTCAGTAAGCAAAAAAACCTCTACTTCACACCGAAGCAGGGGCTTTCCTTATCCTGCGCCGGTCCTGCCCGCCGCAGCATGCCATGTAGCAAAAACGCGTCTGGAGGGATTCGAACCCCCGACACACGGTACCGGAAACCGTTGCTCTATCCCCTGAGCTACAGACGCTGATGTGATCTGTTTTCTCAACCACACTATGATAGTTTACCACAGACTCCTGCAATTGTAAAGTATTTTTCCCACCCAGCCGCCCATTTTTTTCTTAAATTATTCGCAGACTATTCTGCCACACAGCTTACGTTTCTTCCTCACACAGCGTCAGTTCCCCGCTTTCCCGGTGGTAATAATAAACGTGATCCGACAGAATCTCCTGCGGCTTGACCGTCTTTTCATTCACGTCCCGTACCATGTCGGAAAGACACTCCTCCGGGAACACATCATAATCCGGAATCACCATGCACTCGTGGATACTGCTCGGAATCACATAAAGACTTGCCTCAAAGCGCTGCGAAAGACTCTCCAGCACGCCGGGATAGCACATGCAGATTGCACCCAGCTTTCCTCTGCGGTTGCTGACCAGGTAAAACTGTTCCGCCAGCGGACCAAGCTCGAACCGGGGAAACGTTACTCCGTACTCCTCTTTCAAATACACCATAAGGCTGTCTGTGCGCACCGGCAGATCCCGCAGGGTGTTCTCCCAGGCACGGGCATCCAGCTCCTCCGCCGAAATTCCCCACAGCTCCCGGTGCGTCTCGTGGATCAGAATTGTCGCATCCGGCACGCGGTTTCCCCGCATCTGGTAATAGTACACGACCGCGAGATCGAGAAATTTTCTGTGCGGAACTTCGGAGAGCAGCGTACGGTTTTTCTCCGCATGAATGAGCTCGCAGTAGATCTGCGGCGCAGCATTTTTCCAGTTGGTAAAAAAGGCAGCTTTCTCCGGTCTTCTCGCCTCCGCTTCCACCTTCCGGTACTGCTCCAGTACCTTTTCTGCAATCTGAGAAAGCGGCACGCCCTGCAGACAGCATTCATACAGAAGCTCCACGTAGATCGTCGGTGCAATCCAGTCCTTCTTTCTGCTGATGACAAACGCCTCTTTTTCGATACCGTTCAGCTTCTGCACCGATTCTACCTTCACCTCAAAATCATCGCCGGCTTTTCTTTTCAGCAGCGCGGCAAGCTGCTCTTTGAACATCTGATAGTCCATTTTTTCCCACCTTTCCTGTTTGATTGCCTTTTGTATTTTTGCTTTACGGAACAAAAAAGCTCCGGAAAACACAACTTAAAAACCTCTGTACAGATCTGTATATGCCAGAGATTCGTTGGTTCGCGGAACTTCGAACGATGAGAAAAACGGGCCCGGGCTGCTTCCGACAGCCTTTATCAGCCATTTTTCAGACGAATATTCTATTTATTTAGAAAACCGTGTCCGCCACAAAGAAAGTTGTGACGGACAACGGCGGGAACAGTCTTACTTATACACGGGACAGATATTCACCTGTTCTGGTATCAATTTTGATTTTGTCTCCCTGGTTTACGAACAGCGGAACGCTTACGGTAGCACCAGTCTCAACGGTAGCCGGTTTGGAAGCACCCTGTGCGGTATCTCCCTTGAAGCCTGGCTCAGTCTCGGTGATCTCAAGCTCTACAAACAGAGGCGGTTCGATTGCGAATACATTTCCGTTGTAGGAACATACTTTAACCATTTCGTTTTCTTTTACGAATTTCAGAGCATCTCCGATGGTCTCTTCGTTCAGAGCGATCTGCTCATAGTTTTCTACGTTCATGAAGTAGAATAAATCGCCATCGCTGTACAGATACTGCATGTCTACACGCTCGATACGAGCCTGCGGGAATTTCTCGGTCGGACGGAAGGTACGCTCTACTACACCACCGTTGATGACATTTTTTAATTTGGTTCTTACGAATGCAGCTCCTTTACCAGGTTTTACATGCTGAAATTCAAGAATCTGAACGACCTGACCATCGATCTCGAGGGTAACGCCGTTTCTAAAATCTCCTGCTGAAATCATTCTGATTTTTCCTCCTTAACATAGTACGATGCGCCAAATGCGCACCATAGGCTTATCTTATAATATAATATTTTTCCCGATTTTTCAACTGTTTTTTTTCGTAATCCTGCCGCGGGCCAGATCACGCTCATAAAAGAACAGTACAATGTGTTCCAGATACCGTTTCAGAACGATCTGAATTTCCTCTTTCGGATCGATCGGCTCGGTCAGAATATTGTAAAGTCCGGTCCGTTTTGCACCGTACACATCGGTGAAAAGCTGATCCCCGACAAAGACCGCCTGCTCCTCTTTGATCCCCATTCTCCGGCATGCCTCCTGGTAGTTTTTCACCGAAGGCTTGTGCGCATTTTCGATATAGATAGAACCGACCGCATCGGCAAACGGAGCCACGCGCGGTTTCTGATTGTTGGAAAGCAGACAGGTGGAAAAACCAGTCTCCCGGAGAGACGCAAAGAACGCAGCCGCCTCCTTCGTCGCCGGCGCACCGTGCGGAACAAGCGTATTATCGATATCAAAAATCACGCCCCGGTATCCTTTCCGGTACAGATCCGCGTAATCGATCGTATAGGCACTTTTTTCTCTCCGGTCCGGGTAAAACATCCGCATCAGTATAGTTCCCCGGTTCTTCTGGTTTTTTCCACTCATCTTCTTTCTCCAATCCTCTTTTCGTTTATACAGTAACTTTATTCTTCTTTCAGAAACTCCTGCAGAGCCTCAAAATTTGCTTTCATCTGGTCATAGCCGTGCTGGTAAAATTCCCGCAGCCTCTCCTCGTCCTTTTCGAGACGCGATACCGCCGGTATCTCCGGGCGGATCACAAAGACGGAGCCTTCTTCTTCCCATTTTTCGATGCATTCGAGCACCTGGTTATAATGTTTCGCACGGTTTACAAGCGCACGCACGAGATTCGGGTATTTGCGGAATGCCGCCACATACAGCTCCCAGCCTCTCGTTCCCTCTTTTTTGCGGTAACCGAAATTCCGTGTCAGAATAATGACATTTTTTCGGTGTCCCGTCTTTAAGGAACGAATAATCGGGATCGAATCGGCAACACCGCCGTCGACGTACTCGTTTCCGTCGATCTCCACCATCGGGCAGGCGATCGGCATGCTCGATGATGCACGGCCAATTGCAAGCAGACGTTCTTTATTTTCGCGGTCATCCAGATATTCCGCGCGTCCCGTCTCACAGTTTGTCACAACCAGCTCACACGTCTGCGGCGATGCAAAATACGTATCAAAATCAAATGGAAAAATCTCATACGGATACCGTTCGAACACCATATCCATGTCGAGCAGTGCTTTTTTCTCAACGATTGTCTTGATATTCTTATTGACGTAGCGGTTTTTCTCATCCGTGACAATCATACAGTCCCTCGTTCTGCCAATCTGGCGCGATACATAGTCCAGCGCATTGCAGGCTCCGGCGGAAACGCCGATCACATGAGGGATATAATACTCCTGCTCCATCAGAAAGTCCAGCGCTCCTGCTGTAAAGACGCCGCGATTGGCCCCTCCTTCCAGTATGACTGCTCCGGATTTTGTTATGCTGTAATTTTTTGTCTCATTCATTCTCCTGCACTCTCCTATTTTTCACAATGACACATTACTTCCTGCACAGAGCAATGCCGGAGCAGATCGGAAAATCCCGACACGCTCCGGCCCTTCTGCCTGTTTTATCTGTTTTCCAGCGGAACATAGTCCACTTCATCTTTGACACTCTTGTACGCCGGGCGGATGATCTTGTCGGTGTTGATCAGTTCCTCCATCCGGTGTGCACTCCAGCCGACGATACGCGCGCAGGCGAACATCGGGGTGTAGAGCTCCAGCGGAAGATCCAGCATGCTGTAAACGAAGCCGCTGTAGAAGTCGACGTTTGCGGATACACCTTTGTAAATATGGCGCTCCTCGCCGATGATCTTCGGAGCCAGTTCCTCGACCATAGCGTACAGCCGGTAATCTTTCTCTCTGTGTTTTTCTTTTGCCAGCTGCTCAACGAAGGTCTTGAAGATGCGCGCACGCGGGTCGGAAATGGAGTAAACCGCATGGCCCATACCGTAAATCAGACCTTTCTGGTCGAACGCCTCTTTGTGCAGCAGCTTTCTTAAGTAATTCGATACTTCTTCCTCATCCGTCCAGTCTTTGACGTGTGACTTCATATCGTCGAACATCCGCACAACCTTGATGTTTGCACCGCCGTGCTTCGGTCCCTTTAAGGAGCCGAGCGCCGCTGCAATTGCGGAGTACGTATCGGTTCCGGAAGAAGAAACAACATGTGTTGTAAAGGTTGAGTTGTTACCGCCGCCGTGCTCCATGTGGAGGACGAGGGCAAGATCGAGGATCTTCGCCTCCAGCGGGGTGTATTTCTGATCCGGGCGGAGCATCAGCAGAATGTTTTCTGCGGTGGAAAGCTTCTTCGACGGATTGTGGATATATAAACTTTTTCCCTTGATATAATGGTTGTACGCCTGATAGCCATAGACGGACAGCATCGGGAAAACAGAAATCAGGTTAATGCACTGGCGAAGCACATTCGGAAGGGAGGTATCATCTGCGTGGTTGTCGTACGCGTACAGGGTCAGAACGCTTCGGGACAGAGTGTTCATCATGTCCTTGGTCGGCGCTTTCATAACAACGTCACGCACAAAGTTCTTCGGCAGGGACTGCTGCTGTTTTAAAATCGTCTTAAAATGCTTAAGCTGCTCTTCATTCGGCAGATTTCCAAACAGGAGCAGATAAGCGACTTCTTCAAATCCCATACGGTTTTCACTCAAAAATCCCTGGGTCAGTTTTTCCACGTTGATGCCGCGGTAGTACAGACGTCCGTCACACGGTGTTTTGACGCCGTCAATGATATCCGAAGACACAACGTTTGAAATCTGTGTCAGTCCCGCAAGGACGCCAACGCCGTTGACATCGCGCAGTCCGCGTTTTACATCGTATTGCCCATACAGCGAAACATCCATTTTGGAGTTATCCAGACAGATGTTTGTCAGTTCCTCTATTTCCGGTGTTACTTTCATGCTAAAAGCCATATGCATTCCCCTTTCTCTTCTCTTTTTTTACTCACTTTCGCTCATTATAGCATTAAACCAAGGGATTCGTATACTGAAATTTTTATAAACATTCGAAAAATTTTCGTAAGATTTTGTCTCACAAAAGGTATCAGGCTTCTGTTTTACATGCATCGAAGGCTTGATCCAGTGCGTCCAGGAAATCTCCCATCACGTAATACAGCGTCTCAAACCGCAGATAATCGAGGACGTTTTCATCCCACATAAACTTCAGCACCGGCGGGAATTCCTCATCGGACTCCCAGAACTGGAAGACGAGCGGCAGAAACGGAAAGACATGAAAAACAAAAGCAGCGTCTCCCGGGAAATATGGTTTTCCGCCAAGGGAAACGCATGCTTTTTTCAGCTGTTCCACATGCCCGTCATACCGTGCGGCGCGGCTGTCGTGAACGCCGGACGCAATCGTGCGGCCTTTGATCGTTCCCTTTAAGGAATTGGTACGCGCATACGTGCCGGCGAGCACAATCTCCTTCTTTCCGCAGCAGAGCAGGTCGAAAATCGTCAGCGTCTCATTGAAACTGCCCTGATGTACATGAAGAAAATGGTCTTTTGATCCCTCTACAACGCCGGTATGGCGGTTCACTCTCCATTCTTCAAAAAGATACGGCACATAGAAATAATCGCCATCAAACGCAAAGCCATACTTTCCTTCGATCTCCTTCTGATCGTATGTCAGAAAACGTTCCTGCATCTGATCACGCATTTTAATATAGTTCGACACTTCCATTTTTTTGCCTCCCGCTATTTGTCGAGCATCTTTTTCAGCTCGTCCATGAACGTGTTGACGTCCTTGAACTCACGGTAAATCGACGCAAAGCGGACGTACGCCACCTGATCCAGGTCTTTTAAGTAATGCATGACCTTCTCTCCGATCACAGAGCTTGGAATCTCGCGTTCCTCGCCGTTGAAAAGCTCCGTCTCCACCTTGTTGACCATCTCGTTGATCTTCTCGGCGGACACCGGCCGTTTGTGGCAGGCGCGCAGGATACCGGTCTCGATTTTCGAGCGGTCATACTGCTCGCGGTTCATATCTTTTTTGATGACGATCAAAGGGATCGTCTCCACTTTTTCGTATGTCGTAAAGCGTCTGCCGCAGACATCGCACATCCGGCGGCGGCGGATCGCATTGCTGTCTTCAATCGGGCGTGAATCCACAACCCGGGTATTATCCTGATTACAAAATGGACATCTCATATCTTTCGTCCTCGTTTCTAAATAAGTATTTCGGAAAGTTTTCTACTTTTACAGTATACGCATTTTTCCGTGAAATTCAAGTCAACTGCAGCAACATTTTCGCATATGTTTTTCCATAGGAATCAGTAAAAAGGAGCACCGCATGCGCGTTGTAGATCTCCGCCAGAAAGAAGTTATCAATATCTGCACCTGCAAAACGCTCGGCTGTCCGATTGATGTGGAATTCAATCCAAAAACGGGACATCTTACCGGACTCGTTCTTCCGGGTCCTGTGAAATTCTGCGGCTTTTTCTGCCACGGCGAGGATTTTGTGATCCCATGGGACCGCATCTGCCAGATCGGCAACGATATCATTCTCGTCGAAATTCCGGAAAAAGAGAAAAAACAGCCCTGATCAACGGATATGAAAACCGAATTCCGATTCCAGCGGAATCTTCGTCCATTTTGCATCCGTGATTTCGATGTAGCTGGAGGTGCGGATCCTTTTGATCATCTCCGTGATCGTCTCCTCATCACCCTGCACCTCCATCTCCACCGTCTCATCCCAGCAGTTTCTCACCCAGCCTGTCAGCCCGAGCTGGTAGGCAGCATAATACGCCCGGTAACGGAACCCCACGCCCTGCACCTGGCCGTAGAAAATCACATGGTACCGGATTTCTTCTTTTTCGTCTCTTCTGTCTCGTTTCGCTGTCTCGTTCATATTTCTCTGCCTCCCAACAGTCATTGCCTAAAATTCGTCTGCCGTCGCACAGTACAGCGGAAGCGGGAACCAGTCGGATGGAATGTTCTTCCAGATTTCAGATGGAACCTTGCTTCCCTTACTTGCCAGCGGTGAAAGAAGCAGTTCCTGCGCCTGCTCCCGGTTGAGTACATCTGCCCCCGGATGGGCTTCCCGTGTCACGGTCACAGTTCCATCTTTTACCGTCACGGTCAGCGGCTGTCCCTCCAGTACGGCAGACCACGTTCCATCGCTGATGCCCATCGTCTCTGCTTTCATGGTCAGCATTGCCTCGATGACGTCTGCAAATTGGAAAATACGGTACATCGCGGAACCGCAGCGCTCTTTTGTGAAGCTTTCGCAGACTTCCGATAACGCTGCTGCTTTTCCGGTCTCATACACCGGAATGGAAATGAAAAGAGAGTCAAGCGCATTTTCTTTTAAATAAGCGGCAAGTGCAGGAACGAAATCCTGTTCCTCCAACACTTCTGCTTCCACAACCTGGTTTCCGCCGCAAAGTGCCAGATATCCGATCCGCTCACCGTTTTTCCAGATTGCAATTGCCTGCTCGCCGAACGTTTTCAGGCAGGCTTTCACATCCTCTCTTACCACGTAAAGCGGTTTTTCCTCATTCAGCTTCTTTGCAAAGGCTGCCGCCTCTTCGTCCGCTTCGCCGTTTTCCGGAAACAGCGGCGCAAAGGTGTAAGCGGAGAGTTCCCCGTTTTTCCAGGTATGGCGCACATTTGCCACATCCAGGTAAAACGTGTATTTTTCACTTCCCGGCGTAAAGCCAAAGTAGGCATACCGCTGTCTCTGGCCGTCCAGTGCCAGAAGATCACACGTTCCTTCCAGATCCGTAATCCAGTCGCCAAGAAGACGCTTCATGTGGCCTTCGCCCCTTGCCTTTGGATGCACGGAAACGCTTCCCACATATCCTGCGCGGAGCAGCTTACCCCCTGCTGCCATTTGCTGCGGAAGCACCGCAATCTCGGCCCGGAGTCTGCCGTTTTCCGCAACAGCGACGCGGTGGATCCGTGCCATTTCCGGTCCTGCCTGATAAACCCTTGGAATTAACTGCTCAAAGTCGTGCGGACGGTGTGCCGTGCTGAACACGTAGTTTGCAAGTTCGATGCAGTCCTCCCACTCTTCCGGCTTTGCAAGTCTGTACTCTGTCATAATGTAAAAACCTCCTGATCCTAAAAACCCTTTTGTTTTTGCTCTTCTTTTTCTCTATCCTAACGGATTTTTGTCCTTTTGTCACGAAAATTCCGAACAAATTGCAATATTTTTGCTATATCTGGTAAAAAAAAGAAACGCGCCCGGAAATTTTCATTCCAGGCGCGTTTCCCTTTTCTCAACGTTTCCTGTTTTACTGGATTCCTTTTACGGTGTAATCCTGTGCCTCTACGGCTGTTTTCAGCACATCGTCTGATACAGGAGCTGTCAGTGTTACAACGGCTGTTCCTTTTTCATGGCTTACTTCTGCGGATGCAACACCCTCGATTGCCTCAAGTGTTTTCTTCACTCTTGCCTCGCAGTGGCCGCACATCATGCCCTCGATTGTCATGGTTTTTACCATTCCCTGTTCTGTTGTCATGTTCAGATCCTCCTTTAGAATTTCGTTTTTGATTCTTTTATCTTTTGACGCGTCGTGCATCCGAAACAGATTCAGACGCAGGGCGTTTGTCACAACGCAGAAGCTCGAAAGGCTCATCGCCGCCGCACCGAACATCGGGTTCAGCTTCCAGCCGAACAGCGGGATCCATACGCCCGCAGCCAGCGGAATACCGATGATATTGTAAATGAAGGCCCAGAACAAATTCTCGTGAATGTTCCTGAGGGTCGCACGGCTTAAGCGGATCGCTGCCGGTACATCGGAGAGGCGGCTCTTCATCAGGACAACGTCTGCCGCATCGATCGCGATATCGGTTCCTGCTCCGATGGCAATACCGATATCCGCACTGGTCAGAGCCGGTGCATCGTTGATGCCGTCTCCTACCATCGCTACTTTTCCTTTTTCTTTCAGGCGGCTGATGACCGCTTCTTTTCCATCCGGCAGAACGCCTGCGATGACTTCGTCCACACCTGCCTCAGCGCCGATGGCACGCGCGGTGCGCTCATTGTCTCCGGTCAGCATCACGACACGGATTCCCATATTCTGCAGCTCTTTCACCGCACGCGGGCTGTCCTCTTTGATGACATCCGCAACCGCGATCATACCGAGCATCTTTCCGTCTTCACTGAAGAACAGCGGTGTCTTTCCTTCTTCGGAAAGTTTTGCTGCCTGCTCTTCCATCTGTTTCGAGAGAACCGCTTTTTTCGTAATCAGTGCGCGGTTGCCTCCGCAGAGCTCTTTTCCGTTCCGTTTTGCCACAAGGCCGTTTCCAGGAAGCGCAGAGAAATCACTGACTTCTTCGCGGGCCAGGCCTTTTTCCTCTGCAAGTGCAAGAATCGCACGGGCCAGCGGATGCTCACTTTTCTGCTCCAGTGCAAAGGCACCTTTTAAAAGCTCCTCCTCACTTACACCGTCCGCCGGGACAAGATCGGTTACCTGCGGCTCTCCGCTTGTGATGGTTCCAGTCTTATCGAGTGCAACGATCTGTGTTTTTCCTGTCTCCTCGAGAGAAACTGCGGTTTTGAACATCGTTCCGTGTTTTGCTCCCATTCCGTTTCCGACCATGATCGCAACCGGTGTTGCAAGGCCGAGCGCACACGGGCAGCTGATAACGAGAACGGAAATACCTCTTGCAAGAGCAAAGCTGACGCTCTCTCCTGCAAACAGCCAGATCACAATCGTAGCAAGTGCAATGCAGATAACGGCCGGCACAAAAATACCGGAAACTTTATCGGCCACTTTGGCGATCGGCGCTTTTGTCGCTGCCGCATCGCTGACCATCTGAATGATCTGGGAGAGTGTTGTGTCTTCTCCGACTCTCGTCGCCTCACAGGTCAGGAAACCGGACTGGTTTAAGGTCGCCGCCGATACGCGGTCGCCGGCCTCTTTATCCACCGGAATACTCTCGCCAGTCAGCGCGGATTCGTTGACGGCACTCGTTCCCTCCAGGACAACGCCGTCCACCGGAATATTTTCGCCCGGGCGGACGATGAAATGATCGCCCTTTTTCACCTGATCAATGCCGACTTCCACTTCTTTTCCGTCTCTTAAGAGAACGGCGGTCTTCGGA
The DNA here is from genome assembly GCF_003479105.1 of Blautia sp. AF19-13LB. Classification (NCBI taxonomy): domain Bacteria; kingdom Bacillati; phylum Bacillota; class Clostridia; order Lachnospirales; family Lachnospiraceae; genus Blautia; species Blautia sp. AF19-13LB. Next base: position 81,522 of record NZ_QUGO01000001.1, on the reverse strand, counting down.
GCCAGCTTCATCAGACTCTTTAACGCATCGGTCGTTTTTCCTTTGGAAATCGACTCCAGCATTTTTCCGACGGTAATCAGGGTCAGAATCATGGCTGCGGACTCGAAGTAAAATTCATGCATATAGCTCATGACTGCATCCATGTCCCCCTGTACCTGCGCTCCCGTCATGGCAAACAGGGCGTAGACGCTGTATACAAACGATGCGGTAGAACCAAGCGCTACCAGCGTGTCCATGTTCGGTGCTTTATGCCAGAGACTCTTGAAACCGCTGATAAAGAATTTCTGGTTGATGACCATGACCGCAATGGTAAGCAGGAGCTGTACCAGTCCCATTGCGATGTGATTTCCTTCAAAGAATTTCGGCAGCGGCCATCCCCACATCATATGGCCCATGGAGAAATACATGAGCGGAATCAAAAGAAGAACGGAGCTCAACAGACGGCGTTTCATGACCGGTGTTTCCTTGTCTTTCAGCATCTCTTCGTATTCTGCTGTGGAAGCCGACTGTGATGTGCTTCCCTTCTCGCCTTTTTTCGACGCACCGTAGCCTGCATTTTCCACGGCGGCAATAATCTCTGCCGGGGAGGCCGTTCCCTCCACGCCCATGGAATTTGTCAGAAGGCTGACTGCGCAGGATGTGACACCGGGTACCTTTGACACGGCTTTTTCGACACGGGTCTGGCAGGCGGCGCAGCTCATGCCGGTTACATTGTACTGTTCCATCGTATGTCTTCCTTTCTGTAGTTCTGGATTTTCTATTTCATATACCCTAATGGGGTATCTTGTTTTCTTCTACACTATATACCCTGTCCGGGTATTTTGCAAGTGTTTTTTCAAAAAATTTCCACTTCTCTTCTGCCATCCCCCGCACAATCCGGCCGGACCATCCTCAGAAATCCCTTGACAACCCGGCGCATGTATTTTATATTGAAGCAATCATGGATGATTTTTTCTTCTTCATCCTTCGGAGGTTTTTATGATTACATATGATTATTATCGCATTTTTTACTTCGTAGCACAATATCACAGCTTTACAAAAGCCGCGGAAATTCTGAAAAACAACCAGCCCAACATCACACGGTGCATGAACAATCTGGAAAGTGAGCTTGGCTGCAAACTTTTTATCCGTTCCCACCAGGGTGTCACACTGACAGCGGAGGGCGAAAAGGTGTATGAGCGTGTGGCCGTTGCCTACGAACAGCTCCGCACGGTTGAGGAGGAGCTGGCTCTTGAGCGGTCTCTTGAGAGCGGCCTTATCACAATCGGTGCGAGTGAGACGGCACTTCGTCTGATGCTGCTCTCCCGCCTGGAGCACTTCCACACCCGCTATCCGCACGTCCGCCTGCGCATCTCCAACCACTCGACGCCGCAGGCCATCCAGGCGCTCGAAAACGGTCTGGTCGACTTCGCAGTCGTCACAAGCCCGGTGGAAATCCGCAAACCGCTGCACAAGATCCCGATTTTCCCATTCCAGGAAATTCTGATCGGCGGATCGAAATATGCATCCCTTTCCGCAGAGCCGCATCATCTCGGCGAATTGTCAGAATATCCTTTTATCTCGCTTGCCAAAGACACCGGCACGCGGGAGCTGTACGCCGAGTACTTTCTGAATCACAACCTCGCCTTCCACCCCGATATGGAGGCGGCGACAACGGATCAGATTCTTCCTATGGTCGAGTATAACCTCGGCATCGGATTTTATCCGGAGGAGCTGGCACGCGATGCCTTAAAGAGCCGTACCGTCTGTCGGATTCCGCTCATCGAGGAGGCCCCCAAACGTGAAATCTGTCTTATCATCAACCCGCGGCAGCACCAGAACGCGGCGGCAAAAGAGCTGATCGAGGAGCTTCTGGAACGCGTATAAGATTTTATGAACTTTTGTTTGAAACAGAAAAAGACCCTGTCTACCGGCGAACGGAACATCGCTGCTCCATCCTTCCCGTATACAGGGTCTCTTTTTTATTTATGCCTGCTGTCCGGCAATCTGCTCTTTTTTATGCGGCATGGCAAATACCATCGCCGTGTAGGAAAGCATTGCGCCTGTGATGTAGAAGAACATCAGAAATCCGCTCCGGTTCAGCACAGCGATGCGGACAATTCCAATCCAGAAACCGACGTTGGACGCCAGGGAGAACACACGCGCAAACATCATGTTTTTCTCCTCACCCTTTGCCAGGCGGACGATCAGCAGCAGCATGGCCGCTGAAAAGAATAGTGTCATACAGCACTCCAGAAATACTTCCATTTTTTCAGCCTTCTTTCTTCACTCTCTCTTATTTCTCAGCGGTACTTTTCCAGTGACATCAGAAGGAAGCTCACCAGAAGAAGTCCGCAGGAAATCCAGATTACATGGATTCCATACAGCATGGAGAACACGCCTCCGATTCCGGCGCCGATGGCGAAAGCCAGAATCACGCCGAAATAGTATCCGGCCTGACGGAGCTGTTCTTTTTTCTTATCCCGCATATACATAGACAGCGCTGCGGTTCCGCTTCGCAGGTTTCCGATGCACATGGTGCTTGCATACGAATAACCGCCGACCTTGCGGAAGGTCTGTACCTGAATCGCGCACGCAAACGATACAAGCATCGCCGCGAGCATATTATAAGAAGACGGAATAAATCCGACGATCGCAAGGATCACAATTTCCGCCGCGAGAAGTACCTGCCGCCAGTGCAGCCTCTTTGCATACCGGTAATGCTCCTGGAAATTTTCTGCCAGAAATACACCCATCGCAAAAAAGAGGATCGGGAAGAGATACCGAAGACCTGCCGTAAAGTTTCCTTCCAGAAAGTTCTGGCTCATCAGCACAACGTTTCCCGTCTGGGCATTTGAGAATACTTCATCTCTGCAATTGTACGTGTAGGCATCCTGAAAACCGCCGGACAGCGCCAGAAACATACTGTTGATAAATGCTTCCGACATCTGATTTTCCGAGAGCAGGCGTCCTACAAGGCTTGCTTTCTTTTCCATAAATTTTCCCTTTCTTTCAACAGACGGCCCGGCTTTTTGGTGCCTGCCGTTTTGCTTCCCTTATTATAACCGCCCGCTTTTTGAGATGGAAAAACGGATATCGTATTATGCTCATATTTTTTTCATATGACTATATTGATTTAAAATCATTTTAATATGATACACCGTAAAAAAAAGGAGAAATTTTGTCACTTTGCACAAACAAAATTTCTCCCTTTTTGTAAATTGTCTTTATTGTTCTAAAATTTTCTTACTTTCTTCCTCTCTGTTTCTCACTCTGCTCGCGGTGGTACTGCAGCGTGTAGAGCTGGTAATATCTTCCCTGCGCTGCTAAAAGCTCCTGATGCGTTCCATGCTCCACGATTTTTCCGTGGGACAGTACGATAATCTCATCCGCATGCTGGATCGTCGAAAGACGGTGCGCTACGATCAGCATCGTTCCGATGTTCTTCATCTTTTCCATGGAATCCTGGATCAGAAGCTCGGTTTCGGTGTCGATGTTCGCCGTCGCCTCGTCAAGGATCATGACCGAAGGCTTATGGATGATGGTACGCGCAAACGAGAGAAGCTGGCGCTGTCCGGCGGAGAAGTTGTTTCCTCTCTCCCGCACCGGCTCGTCGAGGCCGTGATCCAGCTTGTTGATAAACTGGTCAGCATTCACATAATGGCAGACGTCCATGATCTCCTCATCGGAAATCCCCTCCTCGCGGAGAATAATGTTGCTACGGATCGTTCCCGAGAACAGGAAGACATCCTGCAGCATCTGGCCGAATTTTTTCCGCAGGGAATCGATCTTGATCTTTCGGATGTCGATGCCGTCGATCAGAATCTCACCCTTCTGGAACTCGTAGTTCCGGCAGATCAGGGAAAGAATCGTCGATTTTCCGGAACCGGTGGAACCCACAAATGCGATTGTCTCTTTCGGGTTGACGTGGAACGAAACGCCTTTTAACACCCACTCGCCCGGGATATAGGAAAACCATACGTCGCGGAACTCAATTTCGCCCCTGATGCCGGTAAGCTCGATCGCATCCGGCGCATCCTGCATTTTTGGCTCAAGATCCAGAATCGAGAATACTTTCTCGGCGGATGCAAATGCGGACTGCAGCCAGTTGAACTGCTCCGCCAGGTTCTGGATCGGGTTGAAGAATTTTGAAATATACATGTAAAAGCTGACGATCATACCGCTGGTAAGCGTCTGGCCGAGGAACGACGTTCCCTCCAGATAGCCCTTGCCGCCTAAATACAAAAGGCAGAGCACGGAGCTGATATACAGCATGTAGACGAGCGGACGGAAAATACCAAACACGAAAATCTGCTCCTGCTGTGCGCGGCCGAGTGCGTTGCTCTTGTCGGTAAACTCGCGCATCTTGGCATCCTCGCGGTTGAAGATCTGTGTGATTTTCATACCGGAAAGGTTCTCCGACAGATACGTGTTGATGTCCGTAGTACAGTCTTTTACTTTCCGGTGTGCTCTTCGCGAGAATTTGCGGAAAATAATCGAGAACAGCATGATAAACGGCACGAAGCAGAGCACCATCAGCGTCAGCTCATAGTTCAGAAACAGCATCGCAATCAGAATACCGATGATCACGAAGAAGTTCTTCAGAAGATTGACCAGAAGGTTGGTGAACATCAGCGAAATCGCGTTCGTATCGTTTGTCGTTCTCGTGACAAGCTTTCCGACCGGAATCTCATTTAACTGCTCGTGGGAAAGGCGCTCGATGTGGACGAACAGATCCTCCCTCATATTGGAAATGATTTTCTGACCCGTCTTCTGCAGAATCACGGCCTGGAAATACGTGCACGCCATCGAGACAAGAAGGATTGCCGCATAGCCCGCTACCCACAGAAACAGGGTATTCAGCGCGAATTTTCCAACGACGAGCTCCTCAATTTTGCCGACGATCAGCGGCGAAATGATATCGTACGCGATCGAAAACAGCATCAGAAAACCAACAACGATAAACTGGCGGTAAAACGGCTTTGCGTAATCCATCAGACGCTGCATGATTTCACTGTCTTTCATGTTCCGCTCAAAGCCGGTTTCTTTTTCTCCATCTTTCACTACAAACGCGGCCACAATCAGCAGGGTGGAAATCACGCCGATGATCGCGCCGACCCAGAGAATCGGATAATAATTGTGCATTTCTACTCCTCCCCCGCTTCCTCTTCAAGTTTCTGCAGATCGACCATCTTGCGGTACGCCGTGCAGGTCCGGTACAGATCCTCGTGTTTTCCGACTGCATGGACTTCTCCGTCCTCGACGAACACGATCTTGTCCATCTGCTCCACCGTTGAAATCCGGTGTGCGATCAGAATTGTCGTCAGTCCCTCACGTTTTTTGAGATTGTCGAGAATCGTGCGCTCTGTTTTGGTATCGACCGCAGAGACGGAATCGTCGAGAATCAGAATCGGTGCGTGTTTCATCAGCGCACGCGCAATCGAGATTCGCTGCTTCTGTCCGCCGGAAACCGTCACACCGCGCTCGCCAAGAACGGTGCGGTAGCCCTCTTTGAACTCTGCGATATTGTCATGGACATCGGACATCATCGCCGCATCCTCAATGGCCTCCTGGTTTTCGTCATCAAAGGCGAAGGAAATATTGCCGGAAATCGTGTCGGAGAACAGGAAGTTGTCCTGCGGCACGTAGGCACAGCCCTCACGCACGGAGTGAATGGAAACGGTGTTGACATCGTGGTCATCAATAAACAGCATTCCGTCCGGCACGTTGTAGGTGCGGAGCAGCAGATCGACGATGGTCGTTTTTCCGGAACCGGTCTTTCCGACGATGCCGACACTCTCGCCCGGCTCAATGGTAAACGATACGTTTTTCAGCACATCGTACTCCCCGTCCGGATAGCGGAAGGTCAGATTGCGGAACTCGATTTTTCCATGGATGAACGGCAGATCCTGCACACCGCCGCGGTCCTTCACATCGACTTTTGCGTCAAGCAGTTCCGTAATACGATTTAAGGACGCTTTTCCACGGGATGTCTTCTCAATCAGCATGGAGACCGCCATGATCGGCCATACAACGGCCGAGAAATAGCCGATATACTCGACAAGCTGGCCGGCGTCGAAGCTTCCGCAGTAAACGAGATAGCCGCCGTAGCCTAAGATTACACAGATGACGGACTCGACGAACAGCGTTACCATAATGTTCAGCAGTGTGGAAATTTTGGTATATTCTACGTTGATGTCCTCGTTCTCGCGGTTCAGTCTACGGAACATCATCAGCTCTTTCGTCTCTTTGACGAATGCTTTGATGACAGCAAGACCGGAATAGTTTTCCTGCGCGAAATCGGACAGCTCGGAAAAGGCCGCCTGGCGCTCTTCCCACTTTTTCATCAGGTATTTGCCGAGCGTTGTGCCGGCGGCCATCAGAAATGCCATCGGGATCATGGAAAGGCCGGTCAGGAAGTGGTTCATGCGCCACATTTTGATCACGGCAAGCAGGCCTAAAAACAGCGCATCGCAGAACATCAGAATACCGTCGCCGAAGCACTCCTGCACGGTATCGAGATCGTTCGTGTAAAGACTCATCAGGTTTCCGACTTTGTTGACCTGATAATACTCCTGGGACAGCTCCTTGCTGTGCGCGAACATGCAGGTACGAAGATCGGTCACCACGCGGATCGCGGAGCCGAAAAAGCAGACTCGCCACAGGAAACGGCCGACTACCATGACGATAATGGTAATAATCATGGGCCGGCAGACCTGATCCAGCAGAAATTCCATATCAAACACCGCCGCCTGGCCGTTGACCAGAACAGGGTCGCCGTTCATGCCGTTGATGACCATGCGGTACAGCTCCGGTATGAAAAGCTGGAAATAATCTACGAGAATCAGCGCTGCAAGACCGAGAATCAGAATGGGCGCATTCTTCAGGTAGTATTTGTTAATGTACTTTCCAAATATCATATATTTTCTCCCTCTTTTTGTTTTTGCCATTGTCTGCTATGATCTTTCTGATCATAACAGTCCTTCCCTTTTCCAAAGCGTTTTCGCCCCGGAATGCCTCCTTTCTTCTCCTGCATTTCACAGCTCCGATGCAATTTTAACAGAGATAAACAGAAGGAACTGGACTTTGAAAAATCCAATTCCTTCTGTTCCAATTCACATTCCTGCTCCAAAAGCGTTCCGCTTCTTCTTTGCAGGACACCGTTGTCCTGTGAATGTTTGTTCTATTTTTTAGTATACGGTTCTTTTTCTCTCCCGTCAAGCATTTCACGCGTTTTTCTGTTTTCTTTTTTATTTTTTGCCGTTTTCCGCTTTTTTTGCGCAAAATCTGCGCATTCCGGTTAAAACAGCCAAAAGAAGAAGAAGGCTGACGCCAAGTGTGATCCACCACGTTCTGGTCACGGCTGCAATCAGATATCCCACCAGGCAGACACACGCCGTAACGGCCGCATACTGCATCTGCGTCGATACGTGGTTCAGATGGTTGCTCTGCGCACCCGCACTTGACATAACCGTCGTATCCGAGATCGGCGAAATATGGTCACCGCAGACCGCCCCTGCCAGGACGGCGGATACCGAGATAATCATCATCTCCAGATTTGTTCCGGCGGCGAACATGCCCGTTGCAATCGGCACAAGAATCGCGAACGTTCCCCAGGAGGTTCCCGTCGAAAAGGAAAGGAACACCGCCACGGCGAACAGCACCACCGGGATAAAAATACTTGCGGATGCATGGTCTCCCACGACGCTTCCGACAAACTGGGCCAGGCCCATCGCATCACCGACGCCTTTTAAGGTCCACGCAAAGACGAGAATCGTAACCGCCGGAACCATCAGCTTGAAGCCCTCGGACAGGCTGTCCATAAAGCTCTTGAAGGTGATGACCTTCCGCGGCAGATACAGCGCCATCATAAACAGGATCGTCACGACGGAGGCAAAAATCAGACTCGTCTCTGCATCACATCCTGCGAACGCGGAAATCACATTGTCCGCGCCGCCGAGGAAGCCAGTGTAAACCATCGCTCCGATCGCTGATACAATCAGTACGGCAACCGGGAGCACGAGGTCGATGACTTTTCCGTTCGGATTGACCTCCTGCTCGGAAACCTGCTCAAACTCCTCGCCTCCGGTCGTGAAAACATCACCTTTGGCGGCATTATCCTCGTGGAGCTTCATCTGACCAAAATCAAAGCCGGTGTAGCAGATGTAAAAGACCATCGCAATTGTAAGGATCGCATACAGGTTATACGGAATTGTCCGCAGAAACAGCTGGAATCCACTGATTCCCGCATCCGCCGGCACATACGAGTTGACGGCTGCCGCCCAGCTTGAGATCGGCGCGATAATACAGATCGGCGCTGCGGTGGAGTCGATGATGTATGCGAGTTTCGCGCGGGAAACCTTGTGGCTGTCCGTGACCGGGCGCATGACAGAGCCGACTGTCAGACAGTTGAAATAGTCATCCACAAAAATCAGAACACCAAGCCCCATCGTTGCCAGAAGCGCACTCCGCTTCGTTTTGATCTTCGTCCCCGCCCATTTTCCATACGCCGCTGAGCCGCCGGATTTCGCCATCAGCACGACAACCATGCCAAGCAGGATATCGAAGATCAGAATGTTGATGTTCATGCTGTTCCGTAAAATTTCAAAGAAGCTTGTGAACGCATCCCACGGATGGAAGCCGGTGTACAAAAGGACACCGACTGCCGATCCGATGAACAGGGAACTGTAAACTTCTTTTGTGACAAATGCAAGCAGAATTGCAAGCAGCGGCGGGACGAGTGCCCACCAGGTTCCGATAAACATTGAACCATTCATGTCGTCTGTTTTCCCTTTCTGCTGTTAAGTTCGTTTACACTTCCGGCGTCACAATTTTTCCAGCTACTGCACATGCTGCCGCTGTCTTTGGAGATGCCAGATAAATTTCAACTTTAGAAGTACCCATTCTTCCAAGAAAGTTTCGGTTGTTCGTTGCTACAACACGCTCGCCGTCAGAGAGGATTCCGCCCGCTCTTCCGCAGCACAGGCCGCATCCCGGATGTGTAATCATGGCGCCTGCCTCTGCCAGTGTATCGAGAATGCCCATTTTGCTTGCCTGCAGATAAATCTTGCGGCTTGCCGGTGTTACGATCAGTTTTACGTAGTCGGCTACTTTTTTGCCTTTTAAAACCTCGGCTGCCGCCTGCAGATCCTCGAGACGGCCGTTCGTACAGGAACCGATGAAGACCTGATCGATCGGGGTTCCCTCGAGAACGCTGGTATCACGGATCTTGTCTACCTGGGACGGGCATGCCATCACCGGCACGAAGTCCTCAGCACGGTAAGTGATAGTGCGCAGATATTTCGCATCCTCATCGCCTTTTAAGCTCTTCTGATAGTCATTGAGTTCAATCTCGCAGTATTCTGCGGTCTTCTCATCCGGGGTAAAAAGTGCACATTTGGCACCTGCCTCGATCGCCATGTTGGCAATCGTCATACGGCTTGCCACGGTCATATTTTCTACGGTGTTTCCTGAGAACTCCAGTGCGCGGTACGTTGCGCCGTCTGCACCGAGGTCACCGATCAGACGCAGGATAATGTCTTTTGACATCACATTTTTCGGCAGCTCGCCTTCGATGACAACTTTGATCGTCTCCGGCACTTTGATCCACATCGTACCCGTTCCAAGGATGCTCGCCATCTCTGTGTAGCCGATTCCGGAAGAGAATGCACCGACACAGCCGTATGTCGTCGTGTGGCTGTCGGTTCCGAAAACAACGTCGCCCGGTTTTACGTAACCTGCCTCTGTCATTAACTGATGGCAGATTCCGTCGCTTCTGTGTACGTTTTTCATGCCGTATTTCTTTGCAAATTCATCGCCTTTGTGGAAATGTCTCGTATCGTCCACCTGGCTTGCCGGAACGAGGTGGTCGTAGATCAGAACGACTTTATCCGGGTCCCACAGTTTGGTAAAGCCCATCTCCTCGAATTTATCGCCGACAAACGGGATGAAGATATCATGAATCATGACTCTGTCCACGTTGACCGTCACAATGTCGCCCGGTTTTACGTCTTTTCCGGTGTTGTGGCGGATGATTTTTTCAATTACTGTATTGCCCATCGTTTCTTCCTCCCGCTCTTAATCCAATCCGTTGCGCTTGCGCATTGCCTTTACCAGGCCGCCTGCCTGAATGATATCCATCAGGTTCTCCGGCAGAGCTGCGATCGGGTATGTTTTTCCGTTGTAATCAACATGCTCATTCATCTTGACGGTGATGGCGTCGCCCTCTTTGATATCGTCGTGCAGATCCGGCTGCTCGATCAGAAGAAGGCCGTTATTGATGGAGTTGCGGAAAAAGATCCGAGCAAAGGATTTCGCGATAACGCAGGAAATGCCGAGCGCCTTGATGATCTCCGGTGCCTGCTCTCTCGAGGAGCCGCAGCCGAAGTTCTTTCCTGCCACGATGATGTCGCCCTTTTCAATCTGTCCGGCCAGTTCCGGGCGGAGCGGGGAAAAGCCGTACTGTTTCATATCGTCAATTGTCTTTAAAGCAAGATACTCGGTCGGGATAATGATATCGGTATCAATATCGTCTCCAAGCACCCATACTTTTCCTGTAAATGCTTCCATATGTTTATTCTCCCAAAAATATTATGTATCTCTCAAAGAAAATGGTCAGATCTGGTCTGCGGTCGCAATCTTTCCGGCAATTGCAGATGCGGTTACGGTTGCGGCAGAGCCCAAGTATACTTTGGAACTTGGATGACCGGCACGGCCCTTGAAGTTACGGGTTCCGGTGCTGATCAGCACTTCGTTCTCGCCGATGACACCCTGGCAGCTTCCCCAGCAGACGCTGCAGTTCGGGTTCATCACAATGGCTCCGGCCTCCATGAAGGTGTCGATGATGCCTTCTTTTAATGCCTGGCGGTAGATCGTCTGGCTTGCCGGAACAACGAGGAAACGGACGCCCTCTGCGACTTTCTTTCCGCGGATGATCTCTGCGCCGACGCGGAGATCTTCGATTCTTCCGTTGTTGCAGGATCCAAGGAATGCTTCATTGATCGGCGTTCCGCAGGTCTCTTCTGCCGGAACAACGCGGTCTACGAAATCCGGTTTTGCAACAACCGGGCGGACTTTGGAAAGGTCAAAGGTGTACTCTCTGACGTATTTTGCGTCCGGATCGCTGTGAAAGATTTCTTTTGGCTCTCTTCCGTGCTCTTTCAGGTACTCGATGGCTTTCTCATCTGCCTCAAAGATACCGGTCTTGGCGCCGGCCTCAACTGCCATGTTGCAAAGTGCCATACGGTCGCTGATGCTTAAAGTCTTTGCACCCTCACCGGTAAACTCCATCACCTGGTAGTTGCATCCGTTTGCGCCGACCTCGCCGATGATGGTGAGGATCAGATCTCTCGCATAAACGCCCTCCGGCAGTTTTCCTACAAGATTGAATTTTACGCTTTCCGGTACGAGTACCCAGGAAGTTCCCGTTACCATGCCGTACAGGAAATCGGTACAGCCGACACCGGTGCCGAATGCGCCGAGTGCTCCGTAAGAGCAGGTATGGCTGTCAGCGCCGAAGATCAGCTCGCCCGGGCGGACATAGTTCTCGATCATCACCTGATGGCATACACCTTTTCCCTCCCAGAAATCAATGTTGTTCTCTCTTGCAAAATCACGCATCTTTTTCTGGGATGCTGCTGTTTTCGGGCTGTCGGACGGCACGTTGTGGTCGACGATGAAAACGAGCTTTTTCGGATCCGCAATGTGCGGGTGGTTTAATTTGTTGCGGTACATATCAACCGTCAGATGGGTGGTTCCGTCATTGCTCATCAGACGATCCAGTGTTACGGTGTGGATATCTCCCGGCTTTACTTCCGGAACGCCGGCTGCAGCGGCGATAATTTTCTCTGCAATTGTCATTCCCATGGTCTTACTCCTCCTCGCGGTTCAAAGAAGCGATCAGGCCTCCCTGATTCAGTATATTCTGCATATATTCCGGCAGTTTCGTGCAGGTGTACGTTTTCCCGTTCACTTCTGCGGTTCCCTCGGACATGTGAAGGATCATGGTATCACCGTTTTCTACGGCATCCGGCAGGTCTTTACAGACAATCGCCGGCAGACCAATATTGATGGCGTTGCGGAAAAAGATTCTGGCGAAGGATTTTGCGATAACTGCCTGCACACCCAATGCTTTTAAAACACCCGGTGCCTGCTCTCTTGAGGAACCACAGCCAAAGTTTTCTCCTCCTACAACAAAATCTCCCGGTTTTACTTTTTTTGCAAAGTCCGGATCTAACGATTCAAACGCATGGCCTTTCATCTCATCCAGATTCGGCAGAAGCAGATACTGGGACGCGATGATCTGGTCTGTATCAAGGTCATTATGAAATTTAAAAATTTTACCCTGTTCCATTTTCTTTCGTTCCTTTCGCATAAAAATTCTGACAAAATCTATTGTAACACAAAAGATATGGTTTGCAAAAGGAAAAAAAGCAAAAAATATAGGCCGCCTCACCTTTTTCCGGTAAGACGGCCTGAAATGCTTCTTTAGTGGGTCGTTCCCATTGCCTCTTTTACTTCTTCTTTGTTGGTTACGACTGCCTCGATGCAGTATTCCAGAGATTTTGCAATCGTTTCCAGCGGCATGCTTGCCATGGTGCTTGCTTTTCCGACTACCTGCTCGCATGCGAACGGTACGTGGATGAAGCCTGCGCGGATGTTCGGATATTTCGTTGCGCACAGGTGAAGCACATTGTACATGACGCAGTTGCATACGTAGGTGCCTGCGGTGAAGGATACGTGGCACGGAAGGCCGTGTTCGCGGACGTTCTGAACCATTGCTTTGACCGGAATCGTTGCAAAGTATGCGGTCGGGCCGTCTGCCTGCAGCGGTTCATCGGACGGCTGCTCTCCGGCGTTGTCCGGGATTCTTGCGTCTGCAAGGTTGATGCCGACTTTCTCTACGGTTACGCATGCGCGTCCGCCTGCCTGTCCGACATCGATGACAACGTCCGGATTGTGCTCTTTGATGGCTGCTTCCACGCAGGAAATACTTCTGGTAAACTCGGTCGGGATCTCAACTTTTACGATCTCTGCTCCGGCGATGGTATCCGGCAGAAGTTTGATGGCCTCGAATGCCGGGTTCACGCTCTCTCCTCCAAATGGGTCAAATCCTGTTAATAAAACTTTCATCGTCTTTTCTCCTTTTGTCTCTTAATTTTTGTCTCCTGGTTCTGTCCTTTAATATAACACAGGCTCGGGTGCAATAATCTTTCCCCGGTCCATAATCTGACGGTTATCGGTAAAAATATCGGGTTCCCGGCAGACCAGGTCGAAGTGGCCTTTCGCATTCTGCACGCCGCCGAGCGCGATATTGCGTCCAAGCCCTACGTGGAAAGTTCCATACGCGGATTCATCCTCAATGTAGCAGTTGCCGAGGCAGTTCGAGCACGAATTCAGTCCGATGCCAAGCTCTCCTGCGATATAAATCCGTGGATCGAAATATTTCTCCATATACTTCTTTAAGCGGATGCCGGTCGGTGTCTCCTCGATATCGACATATGTTGTAACTGTAACCAGCGGTTGGATTCGTCATCCAAAATCCGCCGTTTTCCGCACTGCATCATGAATTCAATTCTACTAAAATGTTCAAAAGATATCAACCTGTTTCTGATTTTTCTATGAAATTTGCACAATTCTTCCAATAAAAATCAATTTTGCGTCCGTACTGTCTGAAAATTTTGCAGAAAATTTCTTTTTCCTCAAAAAGAAAAAGAGGCGTTCACAGCCAGCAGAAACATTTCTTTCCTGCGGACCGTGACAGCCTTTTTGCCGTCTTTCTTTTTCTTATTTCCAGACCGTATCGTAGTTGATCGGTTTATAGAATGCTTTTTCCCGGCTCTCATGATCATCCGGACGGTTGCCGAGAAGCCACATGGTTTTAGTTGCGACTGCCTCCGGGGTCATATCGTATGACTCGAGAATGTTGCACAGGGTTTTCATCTCATGGCCGACTTCATAGACGGTCATATCGCTTCCCTCGTGAGAAACCTGGGTACACATGATGATGAGTTTTTCCGGGTACTTCTGGCAGAGCTCGTAAAACGGCTCCTTGATGCTCGCCGGAATACCGCCGACACCGAAGCTCTCCACAATGATCGCATCGTAGTGCTCAAAAATCGCCGGAAGCAATACCGGGCTGATTCCCGGGATCAGTTTCAAGAGAAAAACGTTATCGCTTAAGTTTTCATAAAAACGAACCGGCTTTTCATACGGCAGCATCGGCAGATACCGCAGAATCCGGCGGTCCTGTATTACCGCAAGGTACGGGAAATCGATGCTGGAAAAGGCATTGTAGCTCTTCGTCCGCACCTTCTTCGCACGCGTTCCCGCGATGACTTTTCCGTCGAACACAATCTGTACACCCTGGGATGCATCATCACAGGCGTAATAAAAGCTGTCGGACAGGTTTGTCTTTGCATCCGTGATATCCAAATTGATCGGCCGCTGTGCTCCGGTGATGACGATCGGCTTTTCCGAATTCTGAATCATATAGGAAAGCGCCGCCGCGGTGTACGCCATCGTATCAGTTCCGTGCGCGATGACGAAACCGTCGTAATCCTCGTAATGCTCCTTCGCCACTTTCACCAGCGTGCTCCAGTTCTCCGGAACCACATTCGAGCTGTCCAGATTAAACGGATTCACCGCCGTAATCTCACAGAGGCCTTCCACCTCCGGAATATAAGACAATAACTCCTCCGGCGTAATCTGCGGAGTCAGACCATTTTCCGTCTTCTTCGAAGCGATTGTGCCGCCGGTTGCGATAAACAAAATCTTTTTCAATGTAAATCACTCCTGTTTTCTCGTTTGGTAAGAAGTTTTCTTTATCTTAGCAGACTTTGGGGACGGTGTAAATGATGAATTTGGAAATCGAGAAACCAATCCTTTCCATTGACGCGAAAAATTCCGTTTGCTATACTGAATTTTAGACACAGAAAATCCTTATCTACGAATTTTACATTCAGAAATGCAGGCTTTTTATGAATCATGAAAATCATCCCGGTCATCCATATCTTTATTCTTTTCTTCTTGTTTTCGGTCTGACGCTGATCTGCGCTCTGCCTGCGGGATCTTCGTATCGATCGGAGCGTGAAAAACAGGAAGCTGCCGAACAGCGCAGAATCCAGGAGCTGCATAATAAATTTCTGACTCAGAAAGATTAAACACATGTTAAACATACGTGAAACGCCCTTTACCGACTACGCCTTCAGCAGCACCTTCTGCCCGCAGACCGGGATTTCCTCGAGATACTTAAAATACCACTTCTTCCTCCGCGCCGAATACCGCACCACCACCGGAATCCAGCAATTTTCCACTTTCAGATACACATACTGCCCGGAAGCCACTTCCACCTCGCCGTTCTGCTGTTCTACAAATGCACGGTTTTTCTTTATTTTTACAATGCCTTTCGTCATAATGATCATCCTTTCCGAACGGGTTTGAAAAGATACTCTACCTGTATTGTATGCAGAGGGGATAGGAAATTTCCACTTTTCAGGGGCAAAAAAACAGGACACGGGATTCCCCCATTGTCCTGTTCTCCTTTTATCACACACCTGCTTACCCCTCAGCATCGTTCTGCTGCCAAACTTTATCGCTCGAATCAGAACAGCTGCCCCAGCAGTTTCAGCTTTTCCTTTTTGGGGAATGCGGCTTCAAATTTTTCAAAAGCTTCCGGGTTCTTCTCACAGATCAGAATCCGCCAGCTTACGAAAAATCGCCGCCATATATTCCAATGGTCCGCCCGCCAGATAATCATGATGAAGCTGCGCAAGTTTTGGATCGCGGTATTGTTCCAGCGTCAGCATTTTGCGAAAATTGGCAGAGAATGTTTCTTTCGTCCAATGCTCAAACTGCGCCATGCTGTAATCATGAATCTGTGCAATCGGGGTCTGCAGATAGAAGTGTAATGGGGTCTGGTACCAATGTACAGCTCCTCGGTGTCCAGAAACGCATCCCTGTGATCGACTCTTCCGGCCTTCCGGATCTGGCCTGTCTGTGCTTTTTTCAGGCAGCCACATTCCCGGCAGCCCGACTCACTGATTATCGTAACACAAAACCTCTCTTTGTGAAACCCCGGAGTCAAAAGCAAAAAATCTCAAAACCAGTTGCTCTTGTTCTCCTGGTTTTGAGATTTTTTATACTATGTATCTTTTATTTTTCACCCGCCATCGGCTGATGGTCTGCAATTTTCAGAAAAACAAATCCAAGTGCAAAGAAAACCGCCAGACATGCAACCGCTACGTTGATCGTTCCTCCCGCCAGCTTTACAACTGCAATGACTACAGATCCAAGGAAGGAAGCGCCCTTGGCAAAAATATCGTAGATGCCAAAATATTCTCCCGAATTCTCCGCCGGAATAATTTTGGAATAATACGACCGCGACAACGACTGAATCGATCCCTGAAAGCATCCCACTCCAAATGCCAGAATCGCAAAGTGCACCAGCGTCCGCAGTGTCAGCGCATAGAGGCAGATGACAAAATAGCCTGCGATGCAGATCAGAATCAGGGATACCGTATCTTTTTTCCGCGACAGTTTTGCAAAAAACAGAGATCCTCCAAAAGCGACAACCTGCGTGGCAAGCAGGAAAACAACCTGCCCGACCGTATTCAGGTTCAGATCGGTTCCGATGTTGATGCAGTTGTCAATGATAGTTCCGACCCCATCAATATAGAGAAAGAATCCAATCAGAAAGAAAAATACTTTCCGGTCCGAAACTGCGATTTTTTTCAGGGTTCTGAATATTTTTCCAAATGTCTGACCGACGGTAACCGTTCTCATTTCCACGTAATTCTTCTGCCGATACTCCTTCAGCAACGGCAGCGTCACCACCAGCCACCAGAGAGCCGTTACGCAAAAGCCAATCATCTTAGAGACAAAATCCGGCAGCACCCCGACCATATCCGGCCCCAACACATAAGCAATCAGTGCTACAAGAAACGGAATGCAGGATCCCAGGTATCCCCACGCATAGCCATAGGAGGATACCTCATCCATACGTTCCTCCGTTGTCACATCATTCAACATGGAATCGTAAATCGTCAGCGATGCATTATAGCAGACTCTTGTCACAATATAAATGACCAGAAACAGCACCCAGCTCGTTGCAACGCCATTCAGCACACATCCTGTGATGCCAAGACCTGCCGTTGTGGTAAAAAAGATCTTTTTCTTATCCTTACGATCCGCCAGCACACCGCAGACAGGACCGATCAGTGCCACCACCACCGTAACAATGGAAATGGCAATCGAATAATACGCCGTCGCCTGATCCGAACTGATTTTTCCCGGCCCTGTACCGATTGCCAGACTCTTAAACCAGATCGGAATCAGCGAACAGGCAAGCATAATAAATGCCGAATTTCCCACATCATATAAAACCCATGCAAACTCCTGCTCCGTCAGATTTCGAAACACTTTTGTCCGATGAAGAGCCCGAAACAGACCACTCATACTACAATCCCCACTTTCTTTTATTTTGTCATGCAGTATCAGTGTAGCATAGATTTCTTGATATTCAAAGTATTTTTTGTATGAAAGTAGGCAAAATCATTTGCAAAACGCCAGTTTTCCCATCCTTCCATGATCCGCCGGAAATTTCACAGCAGATCATTTCGATTTCTCAGATTAATGCCGGTGTCTGCGCCAAAACGGAAAGAATCGCAATCACAGCAAAAATCACAGCAGCTGCCACTGCCACAATCATAATTTTTCTTTTCATAACATACCTGCTTTCTCTATCATGTTTGCGGAATATTTTGTTTTCGTAATCATATCTTTTTCCCTAAAGACATTATACCCTATGCATAGGAATACATCAAACTTTTCCAGTCCAGGCCACTTCCAGACAGCTTTTAAAAAACAGTTTGGAATGACTCCAAACGACTACAGGCGCAGGCAGTCATAATCGTCTGCGCCTGTAGTCGTTTCACTTTTTTGCAGATGTTTTACAAGAATCTGATTACTATTTTTTTATTTCTCTGCTATACTTATGCTAAGATACCAGACACGCTCTTGCACCGGCCTGGCAGTCCGTGCATTGAGAAAAGATAAGAAAGCAGAGGATCAAAGAGATGACGAAAATCCCAAACAGACTTCACAAATACGTGCCATCTATGCTGCTGTTTCTGCTGTTTGAAGCAGTGGCAGTTACGCTGTGGCTCACAAAGGACAATTTTTTCTATCTGCTGAATTTCAGCTACATCGGAGCCTGCCTTGGGCTTGGAACGGCACTGTTTACCGCCGGGAAACGGTATGCCCGGCATTTCGTCCAGTTGGCGGTGGGCAGCTATATGTTGCTGTACCTTGGCGTGATTTCCCGTGAAAATATGCAGATCGAAGGGTTCTGGTACTACCTGTTTCTCGGCGTTTTCGAAGCAGCAACTATCCACTACGCGGTTGCAAAAATTTTCGGACCGTTGCTTTTTGGGCGTGGCTGGTGCGGTTACGCCTGCTGGACAGCTATGGTGCTGGACTTTCTGCCCTACAATCAGCCGCAGAAGCCACGAAAAGAAAAGCTGGGCTTCCTTCGCTATGTGATGTTTCTTCTGTCTCTGGCGTTGGTGTCTGGGCTGTTTCTGATGCAGGTGGCACATCTGGAGCAAATCATGTTCTGGCTTTTCCTGGCCGGAAATGCGCTTTATTACCTTGTCGGTATTGTGTTCGCCTTCCTGTTTCAAGATAACCGGGCATTCTGCAAGTACCTGTGTCCCATTACGGTTTTTCTCAAACCTATGAGCTATTTCTCTCTTCTGCGCGTCCACTGTGATGAGGATAAGTGTGTCCATTGCAGGAAGTGTCTGCAGGTCTGCCCCATGAACGTGGAGGTTAATAAGGAAACCCGCAAGCGGAAAAACGGAACAGAGTGTATTCTCTGCTATGAATGCACGAAAGTTTGTCCCTCAAAAGCACTGCATTAACCGTTTTTCTCTTCCGTAAATTTATTCCTCGCTTCGGCCGTCAGATCATTCAGCTCAGAGAAAACAGCGTGGCAATTAATTCCTTCTCTTCCTCTTCGGTCGGCAGATCTGCCATATCCATCCATCGTTCATATTCTCCGGCAAATCCTCCGGCAGCCATTGCCTCCATGCGAAAAGACGATACAGCCAGAAGTACGGATTGTCGCCACATCCGGACCCAGCGGATTCATAAAACCGATCCCTTAATTACCTATACATAATTTTACCTGATTTTTCATGGATCGTATATACTAATGGTTGGAAATCCCCCCTGTTATAACAAAATTCCAATCATTATCATACCATATATAGTACATTAATGATTGGAATTATCTATATCTTCTTTTAGCATTCTACTGCTACCTTAATTACACCGTCCCGCTTACCTTCAAAGAGTTCATAGGCTTCCTCTATCCTTTCTAATGGATAGGTATGGGTGATAAGCGGCTCTGTGTTCAGTTTTCCCTCTGCAATCAACCGTAATGTTTCTTCACAGTCACAGCCATCCACCCCTCCGGTTTTAAAGGTAAGATTTTTTCCATACATATCCGGAAGCGGCAGGATCTGTGCCTGATCATAAAGAGCAACCACCGTCACCAGACCATTGGGTCTCGCGCATTCCCAGGCCAGACGGAAGGTAGCTTCCGCCCCCGCAACCTCCAGCACAACGTCAGCTCCCCCATGATCGCTGTTTGCCCGTACAAACGCTTCACACTTCTCCGGAGAAACCAACAAAATCTCCGGATAATGCTGTCGGATAAACTGCAGACGATTTTTATCCTTTTCACACACAATAATCCGTCTTGGTTTTTTCAGCATTACCGAAAGCAGGGTACAGATACCGGTGGGGCCGGCTCCGATGATCAGCACCGTATCCTGCTCTGAGATCTCTGAAATACGCGCTGCCCAGTAACCGGTAGCCAGAACATCGCCCACCAGCAATGCCTGTCGATCCGTAACGCCATCCGGAATCTTATTCAGTCCCTGATCTGCAAAGGGCACACGCACATATTCCGCCTGGCCGCCATCAATCCGGCAGCCCAGCGCCCAACCGCCATTTTCATCTGTACAGTTATTCACATACCCTTTCTTGCAGAAAAAGCATTCACCGCAGAAGGTCTCCACGTTTACTGTCACCCGGTCTCCCGGTTTTACCTTGGTAACTGCCTTTCCAACCTCTTCCACAATCCCCACCATCTCATGGCCAACCGTGATCCCGGGTACTGCCCGCGGAACGCTGCCATGCTTGATATGCAGATCGCTGGAGCAAATGCTGGCGAGTGTCACTTTGACAATAGCATCCCGCTCCTGCATCAGGGTCGGTTTTGGCTTCTCTCTTAATTCGAATTTTCCTTTTGAAACGTAGGTATACGCCTGCATATTTCTATTTTCCTCCACGTTTTTTATAATCCTCATCTATACGTTTTTTCCAGTCTGCGTTCAACGGGGCACTGCACCGGACAGAGCTGATTGCTTCGCTGACCACCTCATAATTCAACGCAGTTCCTTCGCTGTCGCACTGATAGTTGACTGCACGGTCTGCACCGATTCCGAACTGGCTTGCGGTCTCTACCGCGTCAATATTAGCACCGAGGAACAAAAACTCCCAACCGTATTTCGCTTTCTGCCGCTCGATCATCTGCCTCACTTTTTCGCTGTTGTACCGGCGGCTGGCATTTTCCATTCCGTCCGTAGTGATTACGAACATGGTGTGTTCCGGTACATCCTCCGGTCTTGCATACTTATGAACATTTCCAATGTGATGAATCGCACCGCCGATGGCATCTAAGAGCGCTGTGCATCCGCGAACTGTATAATCCCGGTCGGTCATCGGTCGGATTTTCTTTACATCTACACGGTCGTGCAGGACTTCACTCACATTGTCAAACAGTACCGTTGAAATCAGTGCTTCGCCCTCTGTTTTTTTCTGCTGCTCAATCATGGAATTGAATCCGCCGATGGTATCCCGTTCCAGTCCGTTCATAGAACCGCTGCGGTCTAAGATAAAAACGATCTCTGTTAAATTCTTTCTCATATGCTTATCCTCCTAAAAGATCTCGCCCTTACGGGCTCGCTGTCGCAGTATTCGCCAAGGTTTCGAGCAAGCTCGAGCTTTGGCTCATTCCTCACGCAAATGACTGCTCGATTTCGTACCTTACAGCCATAGTATAGCGATTTTCTTTTGCGGAGTGGTCGCATGGAAAGCGACATTTCTTTTTCCTTATGTACCGATCAGACTCTGGTCAAAGGCAAACAGTGCCTCGTTAATTTCATACACATTATAGTTTCCCCGTTCGACAAAATATTCTACAATGATGTCAAATTTACTTGAATGGGACAATGTGAATCCTGCCTTGCCGAGCATCTCCTGCATCTGGGCAAGCGGTAGCTCCAAAGCGAGGGCAAATGCCAGCACCGTAGGTTTGGATGGCTTATAGAATCTATCCGAACGGATTTTTGAGAAGAGCTTTCTGTCAATATTTGCTTTCTTGTAGCACTGTGCATCCGTCATACCGCTTTCCTCAATCTTTCGAAGCAGCATTTCTGAAAAGCTCTCATCCATCTGCCCCAGCGCCTCTTCCAGAGACTGACTGCTGCAGGATTTACAGATTGCTTCGGGCGGCAGCGGGACAGATGCAGCTTCAAAGCAGGATTCCTCTTGCCATGCTTCGGAACACCGACTCTGTTCTGCCCTCCTGTCGGTATGTTCTTCCACATACCTGTCATCTATGTACACTGCGATGTCATCAAACAGCTTTCCGCTAATCTGATATGTCTTTCGGTCAAAAATAACGATATAGACCATCATCTCGTTTTCCAGCAAAAATTCGCTGATGGTATCGACTGCAACCTTCAGAGCCTGGTCTTTTGGATAGCCGTAAACACCGGAGGAAATCAGCGGAAAGGCTACAGACTGACAGCCATTTTCTTTCGCCAGATTCAAAGATGTCCGATAACAGGATTCCAGAAGCTCCTGCTCCCGATGCCTGCCATCCCGCCAGCGCGGACCGACTGCATGGATCACATATTTGCAGGGCAGACGGTATCCCTTTGTAATTTTTGCACTGCCGGTTTCGCAGCCATGCAGCGTACGGCATTCTGCAAGCAGTTCCGGTCCGGCCGCACGATGAATGCAGCCGTCCACACCTCCGCCGCCCAAAAGGGACGTGTTGGCAGCATTGACGATTGCGTCAACACTCATTTTTGTAATATCGTTTCTGATCATTTGCAACGGCATGAAGCACCCCTCCCATTCGTCCAGCAGTTGAAAATCAACATTAGTAAATAAAATATCCCATAACATAAGCTTCTTTAAAAACACTTTGATTCTTGACTCCAGGAACTTTATCGAGATATTCCATGTCATTACTTGCAATCTTAACTCTTTTTAAGTTAAGATGCAATATTTGAGTTAAAAGTAGTTGAAAATCAACATTATTAAAAATCATTTTCGAAAAAAGTCCGATGCAACATGAGCATTACACCCACACTGCACCGGACATTCCACATCATCAACTGCTCTGTCTATTTTCTTCTTCCTGCTCATGCAGCTGCTCTTTTTTCTACTCGTCCCCTTTCAGGATTTCTTTGCCACAATGTCAAGTGATGAATTAAAAAAAGACAAGCAACATCAAAGAAAAATTTCTTTCACAGCACTTGCCTTTTTCTATTATATTATCGTTATAAAAGCTCCTACTTGAATGCTTACAAACTGTTCTTCAAAATCTCCAATACCTCATCATGATTCAACACCTTATATCCACCTTCCATGATGATGGTTCCATTTGCAATACCATGCAACATTTCTTCTGTTGCCCCCAACTCATGGAGATTCATTGTAAGTCCCAGTTCTTTCATCCAAACTTCCATACAGGAAAGCCCTTCTCTGGCAACCTGTTCATCAGCTTTTCCAGCAGGATTGACCTCCCACACATTCACAGCAAAACGGCAAAACTTGCTAAGACCATAAGGCATAATATACCGATATTGAACTTATTATAAATGAATCTATATCACCTGAAATGTTTTCCATTTTCCGGACTTCTGCCTCCAGAAGAAAATGACCGCCCGAATGCTCCAGTCACAAACCATTGCAATAGCAATCCCGATCACGCCCATTTTCAAAACAATTCCCAAGAGCCATGATAAAAGCAGACGCACCGCTATCGTGGAGATAACCGAAACATACATGGTAAATTTCACATCACCCGCTGCCCGCAGCCCATTACTAAGCGCACCGGAAAAGGGATATGCTGCTGCATTAAACACGTTATGGATTAAAACCAGCCAGATTACAAGCCGTTTGGTCTCCGGCTGCAAAGCATAAAATTTCATAAAGAATGGAGTCAGAAGAAAAATCAAAAGATTCCATGCCGATGAAATCAGCAATGTGATTCTTGTCAATCTCTTAAAATAATGCTCCGCAGCATCTGCATCCCCATTTCCCATACACTGTCCAATGACCGTTATAAATACGGGACCCATAGCGACTCCCGCCAGCGCAGCCAATGACCAGATACTTTGTGCAACACCATTTGCAGCAATCTGATATGTTCCAAAAAGTGCAACGATACCGCTTAATGCTACTTTGACTAACTGGAATATACCGTTTTCCATCCCATTTGGAATAGCGATTTTTAGAATTTGTTTCATGAAATCCACATTCCACCGGAAAATCCACTTGCAGCGATAGAACACTTCATTTTTTCTCTGAAAACAAAGTACTGTAATCATCACGGCTGAAAATGTCCGAGCGATCAGTGAAGGGTATGCAACACCTGCAACACCTGCACGCAAAACAAGTACACCAATGAAATTTCCAATAACATTGATGATATTGGAAATTACCGACAAATACATGGTCACACTGGTTTTTCCAATACTGCGAAAAAGGGCAGCGCCAGCATTGTAAACCGCCAATGCCGGATAGGAATATGCAGAAATCCTAAGGTATGTAATACAAGAGTGCATCACAGAATCTTCCACTTTACCGAACATCAGACGAAGCATCCCTTCATTTCCAATTAGAACCATCACTACGATCAGTATGGAAAAAATCGCAGAAAATGAAAGAAGCTGACTGGCGGATTCTCCAGCGTCATCATTTTTCTTTCTACCAATATACTGGCTGATCACAACCGCCCCTCCAGATGCCAATGCTGTAAACAGATAAATAAAAATAGTATTGAACTGATTTACCAGTGAAACACCGGATACTGCCACTTCTCCTGCGTAGCTGACCACCAGTGTGTCCGCCATCCCTACAAGCATTATCAGCAGCTGCTCTAAAAACAGGGGAATAATCATAGCCATCAACTTCTCGTTTGAAAACAGAGTTGTTTGCTGATTCACGCCTTTTCCTCCTCTTATTGTTATTTTTTTGTTTTACAGATCATATAATCGATTGCATCAAGTGACTGCTGCTTTTCATGTACCTCATCAAGCAATTTGTACCGATATTTTCGCAACATCCTTATCTGCATTTCTTGATCTTCGCATCCTGAAATTTTTGCGATTTCTTCTTTGCTTAATCCGGCGTTTATACGGGAATCATAATCCGGTTTCATGAAATGGCACTCCCTCCTCAATAAAAAATATAGGTGCAGAAATTAAAGCTGTTTGCTTTATCTCTACACCTATATTATAATTTTCTAATTGAATTATATCAAATACTTAGTTTTTATGGTTTGTCCATGCCTAAAAAGCATTGAATATGTTTGATGAATTTTGTGGTTGCTAAGCTAAACGGCTGACCACGTTTCCATGCTAATACACTTGTTGCTGTAAGTGGCGGATCAAGCGGTCTGAATGTAACCTTTGATTGATTCCAGAACGGTACAGCCCCTTCAATCACCAATGAATATGCCAAGCCTCCATTCACCATAATTGCGCTGTTCGTACTTAAATTGCTGGTAAAAACAATATCCAGTTTCTCATAGTAGTTGCCAAACCAACTTGCCAACTCACTCTGCACATTCATACGCCTAGGAAGAATCAAAGGCAGTACAGACAAATCTTTTGCGCTTACCGTTTCTTTCTTGGAGAGTGGATCATCCGATTTCATCAGAACCACCCATTTTTCCCTTATATTCAAGCGAATAAATTCATATTTTTCCATATCAACCGGCTCAAGAAGCAAACCAATATCCAGTAGTCCCTTCTCCATTTGTTCCTTTACCAAATCTGCTGTGGCTGTAAAAATGTCAAAAGTAACACGGGGATATTTCCGACGAAAGGACTCAATTATTTTAGGAAGAAGTTGTACAGCAGCAATTTCTCCACACCCAATGGAAATTTTACCTTCCACCTGTTCCTCTTGCTCCACTAATTCTTTTTCTGTCTTATCTACAAGCTGCAAAATTTCTTCCGCACGACGGCGAAGAAGTATTCCTTCATTTGTCAATTTGATTTTCCGTGTCCCTCTATCAAACAGCTTTACACCAATATCTTCCTCCATCTGTGCAAGCTGACGTGAAAGTGTCGGCTGCGTGATATGTAAAACTTCTGAGGCTTTTGTGATACTTTCTTCCCTTACTACAGTCAGAAAATATCGAAGAACTCTAATTTCCACGAAAAATACCTCCCAAATTCATCATGCTTAATAAGTATATTTTAACGTATCTATACTCGAAAGGCAATAAAAAACATCTGCTCATCGTATGCTTACCGGTAATATAATTTTATGTAAAACTTGATAAACACCTATCATTTAATCGTTCTGTCTACATTGTAGAGCGGGGAAAATCGAAAAACAATGGACGGAGTACAAGTCCTTCCAAGAGGGATAAGAAAACTTCTGAATGGGTAAACAGTGCTAAAAAAGGTTCTGACATTGAAGCACAGCTCCATGTCAGAACCCATTTATTTCACAAATTATTTTTGGGGGTTGCGTCGCCCGGTGTTTTCCGAGCCACGCACTTCCTCATGGTAAAAGTAATCCACAATGACCGGGTGCCCAGGCTCTGCTCGTCCGTAGGGCAGCTCGTTGTCCACGAAGGGACAGCTGTTTTCTTTCGCCAGCCGTTCCGCTTGATCCTCCAAACCACGGAAGTAGCTTCTGTCTCTCTTGTTGTAGATAGCGTCGTACAGCGGAACCAAGTCAGGATGTTTTTTACGTATATAGTCAAGGATGTCTTTTTTGAATCCGCCTCGCAGGTTTAGATTTTCTAACCATATCAGGTCGCATTGATTTCTGACCTGATGGAAGATAGCCTCAAAATCCGTGATACCCGGAAAGACAGGGGCAATAAAGCAGACGGTGCGAATGCCCGCATCATAGATCTGCTTCATGGCATCCAGCCGTCGCTTGATGCTGACGGCATTGTCCATATCGTTTTTGAAATCCTCGTCCAGCGTATTGATCGACCAAGAGACCGTGACCTTTCCCAGTTCTTTCAGAAGATCGATGTCACGGATTACCAAGTCTGACTTGGTGCAGATGAGAATTTCCGCCTCGCTGCCCCGGAGCTGTTCAAGAAGCTTTCGGGTGTTCTGAAACTGAGCCTCCTGGGGCAGATAGCCATCGGTCACAGAACCGATGACTACGCGTTGCCCTTTGTACTTTTGCGGATTTTTGATTGCTGGCCAATGTTTCACATCCAGGAATGTACCCCACGGTTCGGTGTGCCCGGTAAATCGCTTCATAAACGAGGCGTAGCAGTATTTGCAGCCATGGGTACAGCCCACATAAGGATTGACGGAATAGCCTCCCACCGGCAGGGCGGATTTTGTCATAATATTTTTGGTTTCTACATCCTGAATCAGAATGCTGCTCTCTTTTACTTCTGTCATGTCTTCTGTTCCTCCAATACCCGGTAAAAAGCCGGGGGAAATTCTTGTACCATCTGTGCCTCTCCCATGATAGGAAGCAGATCTTCCTTCATAAATACAGGGATGCCAAGCTCATGGGCCTGATGTGTCAGGTTCCACACCCATTCCGGTTTCGATACGGCTTTGCCCTTCCTATGTCCGGTCTCAGTCCCAATGACGATCCACTCAATTTAATACAAACGGCCACCGCTGATGCCTCCTTACCGTTTTAAGATTTAGCCTTCTGCCGCAGGTGCAACTTTCCCGAAGCCGTTCCAGGCATACAGCCCCTTCTTGTCCTCATCGCCCAGGAACTTGTCCACCTGACAGATGTGCAGGATATGGTCGCCAACTTCCACCGACTGCTGCAGGGTGGCCACCATCGCCAGACGAGTATCCACCGGAATCTGGATATCACTGCCATCCACAGCCATCATCTCGATGTTGTTGGCGGCCACCTTGTCGGTCTCGGCACCGGTAGATGCTCCGCAGGCCATTACTGCGCCTGCCAGACTCTCACAGGGAACAGTGACAATGACTTTGCCGGTCTCACGCACACGCTTGCCGGTGTGGGACTGTTTGCCAGTGGCGAAACCCACCATAGGCGGATTGAAGGAGAGGTAAGACACAAAGCAAATGGGAGCCAGGTTCGTAGAACCATCCTCCTTTTTAGAGCAGATCAATGTCAGCGGATTGGGGGAGGTCAGAACAGTAGCCTCCATAATGTTCAGTTCTTTCATATCATTCAGACCTTTCTGAGAAATTTCAGTCGTTGACTGCATGGCCAACCAGTGATATATTTATTATACTTGACAGCAATTTTTGTTCAAGTACGCAAATTATTTGTACCTGGTATCAAAAAGTATACTGCAAAAGACGAGGAAAGATCCAATCATGACTTATGAAGAATTCAAAGAAAAGGTTGGCAGTGTCATTCTAACCGATGATGGAAACTGCCCGGTCACACCGGTGGTTCAAATGCTGCAGGGCAAATGGAAACTCCAAATTCTCTATGAACTATGCATCAAGTGTCCCATGCGGTTTGGGGAACTGAAAAAAGTTCTCAAGCCCATCACCAATACAGCCCTGACCAACGCCCTGAAGGAGCTGGAAGCGGATGAATTGATCCAGCGCATCCAATATAATGAAATGCCCCTACGAGTGGAATACTCCCTCACCGAGAAAGGACGGGATCTGTTGCCGGTCTTTTACGCCATTTCCCAATGGGGAATGAAATATATACCATGATTCTAACTATACTAATCCGCAAGATAATAGCCGGGAGGCATTGACGATTTGAGTCAACTTCCCGGCGTTTTATTTTCTGCATTTTCTACTGCTGCAAAGGATTCAGGAAGCAACCTGATTCATGAGAGTTGATAACTCCCACCGCCTGCAAATAGGCATAGATGATTACGGTCCCCACAAACTTCATGCCTCGCTTTTTCAAGTCTTTTGAGATAGCATCCGATAATGGTGAGCTGACCTTGTCTACTTCTTGGATGCTCTTTTCATCTGTCCAATGCCATAAGTATCGGTCAAAACTGCCCCACTCTTGCTGTATCTTTTGAAACGCTTGTGCGTTGACCACTGCAGCTCGTATTTTCAGCCGGTTACGGATGATTCCAGAGTCAGCTTGCAGAGCCGTCAATTTTTCTTCGCTATAAGATGCCACCTTCCGTAAATCAAACCCGGCAAAAGCACGGCGAAATGCTTCTCGTTTATTTAAGACACATTCCCAGGTGAGGCCTGCCTGAAAATTCTCCAAAATCAACATTTCAAACAGCAACTGGTCATCGTGGACCGGTCTGCCCCATTCCTCGTCATGGTATCGCAGATAAGTGGTATTAGTCGGGCTCACCCAATGGCATCGAATCTTTCCATCTGTCCACTGCATTCGTATAGTCATTTTGAACTTGCTCCGAAATCGTTATGCCTCGCACGCCTCCCGGAGAGCAGGCAGCAGCTCATCCAGCCGCCCGTCCAGTCCGAAGGACTTCTCTTTGATATTGTCCGCAATGTAGATCTCACCAAGATTGAGGGTCACATAAGTGGCGTTTGGCTCGCCGGCCACCAGGCGCATCATCGGGGCCTTGATCAGCTGATTGCGCCAGCCAATGCCCAGCTCCAGAACCACCAGTTTCTTTCCGTGGTAGGTTTTCAGAAAGTTTTGGAACCGTGCCTGGGCAGAGGTATCCGGGATCATTCTCTGACCCGCGCCCATGTGGATGTCCATGGGACCTCCGCACTTGGGACAACGCGGCACCAACTCTGTAGGCACATGGCCGCCCTGTTCGGCAGCCGATAATTTTTCGGCCACCTCTAAACTTGAATAGAGGGTATCGTGGCAGGGGCGGGCACACTGCATAGTAATCCAGTTGCCCTCAATCTCATAGATTTTCGTCGGATCGAAGCCACACAGTTCAAAGTGACCTTCTCCGTTTGATGTGACGACAAAGTAATCTTTTTCTCCTACAATGGCCTTCAAATCGTTCATCACCGGCGTAGGCTGGTACTGCCCACAGTAACGATGGATGAGCCGGGCCCAGAAGGCCCATTTTTCCTCCTCGCTGGGCCATCCGGCCATCATGCCCTGCAAAATACAACGTAAGCCGTATTTTTGTTTGAAATCCCCAAACAGTCTTTCAAAAGTCGCATTGTCCGCAAACAAATGCAGTCCTTCGGTGATGGACAGGCCGTTACTGGCTCCGATCAGGATAGCATCCGCTTCTCTGAATTTTTTCGCAATAGGGTTCCAATCAACCATATTTGTTCGCTCCTTTCTATTTTATGGTTGCTGCGATGGATCGCTCCTGCCGGAGGGCAGCCAGAGTTTCCGCCAAATCTCCTTGCAGATACAGGCTGCGTCCCCGCAGATGCTCTGGCCTATGAGCTGCCTCTCGATTAAGACATGCATAAAAGACGTTTTCGTTTTTGGCAGTAAGTTCCCAGAAGGGCAATTTGATGATACTGGGTGTCATCTCACCCACGCCAAGTTCCAACAGCAGGACTTTTTTGTCGGACTGATCCATTATCCAGTGTCGCAGGAATCTATGGTAGCGATGCAGACTATCCTGCCAGAAGGTTCCCTCCAGAAAGGTATCATCTCGTACCCAGGGCACCAGCACCCGCCCGCAATCCGGGCAACGAGGAACAGCCTCCTCCGGCAGGCGAACACCTGCCAGGCAACCAGTCAGTTCCTTCACCAGTTCGCGGTTTTCCCCAATATCATCCCGGCAGGGCTGACTGCATTGGCAGTAGCTAAATTCTCCCTGAAAGGCGCAAATTTGTTTCTGGGGAAATACTCGAAAAAACTGCTGATCCACATTGGTGGTCAGAACAAAAGCAGGTTTGTCCGCAACAAGCGCCTGCAGGTCCAGATAGGGCTGCCCAGTAGGGGCTTCCCACATGAAGCGAATATATTGACTGTAATACCCCCACTGTTCCCCATAGCTGGAAAAGCAATGGTAGAATCCAGCCAGCGGAGAGGTAAAGCCATACTGTTCGCGAAAGGGAGCCAATGCCTCCGAAAGTGCCGGGGACCAATGGTAGTGGTCGTATCCAGCCGCGCTTGACAGGCCGGAGCCGCCTCCGATCACAACAGCATCTGCTTGATCAATACGCTCGGCAAGTTCCTGAAGCGTCGCTTGGTTTGCAACCCTCATCGATCGTTATCTCCGCTGTCCATGGTATCCCGTGCATCCCGCAGCACTTGAGCAATGTCGGCCACAATGGTCATGCCCTTGTCCTCCAACTGCTTGGGCAGGAAGTCATACTTGTTGTTGACAGCAATATATCGAGCATGGGGAAAGCTGAGGGTCATGTTCCAGAAAGGTTCTTGGATAAACATGGGAGTCATTCGGCCCACGCCCAGCTCCAGGAACAAAATTTTGCTGTCTTTGTGTTCCAGCACATAGCGAGAAATTTTTTCGTACTGTTCTTCGTATTTCTTTCCTTGCAGAAAATTCCCATATCCTCGCACCCAAGGGAATGCCTCGCCGCCGCAGTGGGGGCATCGGGGAATGAGATCCGTGGGAATCTTCGTGTCACTCCCCATAGCGGCCACCATATCAGCCACCGGCTTTACCGCATCCCAAGTGTCATCGGTACAACAGGCGGCACACTGGAGGAAGCGGTGATCCCCCTGGATCTCTGCCACCTTCTCCTCCGGGTAGAGTTTGACAAACTGGGTATCCTGGTTCGTGGTGAGGATGAAGAAGTCCTTGCCTTTCAGCAAAGCGTCTAAATCCAAATAGGAATGACGCACAGGTGCGGTCTGGGTGGTGTGAAGGAATGTGGCGAGATACCCCCAATACTCTTCCCTTGTCTTCCAGGGGTGCATCATCCCTGCAAAAGCACCTTTGAAGTGGTACTTCTCGGCAAAAGGGCGGAAGTATTTGCGGTAAGAGTCGTTGTCCTCGTAGTAAAAATCTCCACCACCGGCAGCGGACAGGCCGGAGGCCCCGCCCACTACCACACAGTCAGCTTCCTTTACCTCCTGTACCAAACGATGGATCTGTTCGCTATACGGCAGCGGCTTTTTGTCAGTCAGCTGATAAGGCGTACCGCCGGAAGCATAGATATGATAGTGCCTGGAATAATTCATCTGGGTCTGCATGACCAGATCATCATAGAAGTTCATTGTCACCATTCCTTTCAAGTGGGTGTTATTTTTATTCTTACTTCAAATTATTTTAGCATCCTCTTGCGTCACTGTCAATATGTTGTTATAATAAAAATAACATCAAAGCAAAAAAGGAGATCAGGCTATGAAATATTCTACCCGCCTTAGCGATGCTGTTCATATTCTGGCTTTTATCGCTCTGTACCCAAACTGCGACCTGACCAGTAACAAGCTGGCAGAGAGCATTCAGACGAATCCTGCCTATGTGCGCCAGCTCATGTCCGCCCTGCGGAAGGGAGGACTGCTGGTCAGCGTGAAGGGACATCCCCGACCTGCTCTGGCTCGTGAGCCGGAGAAAATCACTCTGCTGGATGCCTATCGGGCAGTAGAGGGCAACAAGCCCCTGCTCCATCAGGACATCCACACCAATCCTGCCTGTGGCGTGGGTGTAAATATTCAACTGGTGCTGCGGGATTTTTACTTGGACATTCAAAAAACAGCGGAACAAAGAATGCAAGGAATCACGTTGAAAGATGTGATGGAACAATATCACATGACTCCCATTGGTTACCCCTGTCCTTTTGCCAAACGTATGCGGGAGCTGGTGCAGAAAGAGATAGGTGATGGTGTCCGTATCTTGGATTACACCCATGACGCTGGTCCTGAACCAGAAATATTTCAGAAGTAAAGTTTCTTTTTCCTTCAGCCTATGGTAAGATAGACTTTAAGGAGGAGTGCTAAATGATTCAGAACCCCTTACCACACGACCACGGACAAACTATCGAGCAGGAACTGGAACATATGCCCAGCGTAGAAAACTTTCAAACCGTAGCTGATATTTTCAAGCAGCTGGGGGATGGCAGCCGTATTCGCATTTTTTGGTTGCTTTGCCACTGTGAGGAATGTGTTATCAATCTTTCAGCCATGGTAAATATGAGCAGTCCTGCAGTTTCTCACCATCTCAAGCAGTTGAAATCAGCAGGTCTGATCGTTAGCCGCCGGGACGGAAAAGAGGTCTATTATAAAGCGGCCGATACCGAGCAGGCCCGAAATTTCCATCACATGATTGAGTGGCTTGTAAAAATCGCCTGTCCGTCGCAAGTAGAAAAACAAAAAGGAACGCCATGAAAAAAGAAGAATCCAAAGTTATCGCTCAAAAATTTCAAAAGATTCCAAACGGCACCCTCGCCTTGAAGCATTGCCGGGCTGGCGGAACGGGTACCACACTCTTTGGAGAACAGTTTCGAGCGGTTACCGCTGGAAAAGGGGTTATGGAGGCATATGAAACTTTTCCTGGAATAGAGGTATCCTTCAATGTTTTTCTTGCTTCAGCGATCAAGTTTCAGCATGATGCTTCGGATTCTGTTTTAGAAATTTACTATTGTCGCAGTGGTCGCGTGGGTTGGAATATGCAAGACGGTACTGCCGTCTATTTAGGTACAGGTGATGTGACAGCACATAGTATGGCCTGCTGCGCGGATTCCGCCATGATGTTTCCCCTAGGATATTCAGAGGGAATTTCCATTTCCGTGGATCTGAAACAGCTCTCTTCCATTTGCCCGGAAGTTTTAAAGAATGCCGGTGTGGAGGCAGACCAGTTACGGGATCGATTTTGCTCCGGAAAACCATCCGCAATCCCGTCCTGTTCCGATTTAGAGCACATTTTTGCCCCACTCTTTTCTGCTCCTGTATCCGTTCGAATTTCCCTCTTGAAATTAAAGGTGCTGGAAATTTTGATTTATTTGAGCAACATGAAATCGGAGCATAAAGAATTGACTCAATACTTCTCCCAGCAAACCGAATTGATAAAAGAAATTCATCAACAGTTGACAGAGCACTTGGATCAACGATTTACGATCGCAGAACTTTCCAAACAGTATTTGATAAATACCTCCACTCTAAAGGAGATATTCAAGGCAGTCTACGGCCAGCCTATCGCCACCTATATGAAGGAATTTCGAGTGCGTCAGGCTATGAAATTATTACGGGAAACAAATGACACTATCGCGGATATTGCTTCCCAGGTAGGCTACCAAACCCAGGGAAAGTTTTCAAGCGCTTTTCAGTCTATAGTCAAAATGTCACCCAGAGAATACAGAAAAATCCAGGGTATAGCTCCATCGGATTCCTTTAGCAAAACACTGTAATGAAAAATTCTGGTAGACTACTGCCAACAAAGCCAAGTTCTTCACTTTTGATGTATAGTCAATCAGCGTTGTCATCCTAATCTGTGCTGACTGCATCAGCAGCCGTTTTCCACATACTGAATATAGGAGATCAAACCGTCTGTTCTTACAGCATCCAGTGTTTTTACGCTGATTCCCAGTATACTGGCTGCTTCCTTCCTTGTAATCAGTTTATCCATCGCCTTCTTCGTCATAGTTCATAGCGAAAGCTCCCTTCCTGTGATAGCTACATACTACCACAAAAGTAATTATCTTTCACTGACAACTATCCTAACACACAGGGATAACTTGAATAGAGTAAAATGCTCGCATCTATCATTTCAAGCAAGAGAAAATGAAGTGAAATGCTTGCATTCTCTAATGATTATTATGAATTGATTTTTAGGGCAACACAATCCGTCGAATTATTTTGCGCTTACTTTCAAAAAATCTTGAAACGCATATTTTTAAAAATGCAGATGTAGACTGTCAAGGAGCTGGAAGCGGATAAACTGATCGTCCGCACCGAGTATCCGCAGATTCCGCCGAAGGTGGAATATACGCTTTCGGAACGAGGAAAAACGCTGATGACTGTGCTGGAGCAGCTCTGTGTCTGGGGCGAGGAGAATCGACTGACAGAGTGACAACTTCCAATGGAGCAGTGAAGCACACTGCCGCCTGTGAGAAATCCTACATCTCTGGGGTGATAAGAAAAAGTACAGAGAAACCATATTTTCAGAAAGCACTGCCGGGTGCTGTATCAGCATGATACTTGGCAGGCTTTATCCATATCAGTGTATGGAGATTGGAGACAACAGCAAATGAAAGAAAACTGTCTATGGTATTGGCAAAAAAAGAGACAGGGCAAATGTCGAAAGGATAGTCCAGAATTAAAGGATGCACTCCTCAGGAGGATGCTTCCACCAAACAATGAATCTATTACCAAGATATCCAGAGAAGAAGGAATCTCTGAACAGACACTTCGTAACTGGCGGGATAAAGCCAGAAAGGAAGGCTATGCTGCTCCTGGTACGGATGCTGTTCCTGATGACTGGAGTACACAGGATAAATTTTTAGTTGTTGTTGAAACAGCAGGTATGAATGAAACGGAACTTGCCGAGTATGCCCGTAAAAAAGGTCTTTATATCGAGCAGATCAAAGCCTGGAAAGATGCCTGCATGAATGCCAATGGTGGCATCGCTAAAGAAGCTTCCCGGCTTAACCGCGAACTTAAGGATTCTGAGAAAGAACGCAGAAAACTTGAAAAAGAATTACAGCGCAAGGGCTACGTCTGCTTCCATCAATCGGGGCTTGACCGTATCGCCCAGACCGTCCTCGGCGGTCTGATAGATGATATTGAAAGGTTCAAGTGTCTCCATACCGGGCAAAGGCTTTCGATTGGTGCAAGCCGCCGCAAGGCGCATGGCAAAGTAGGTCTTGCCCTCGCCGGGATTACCCTGGATAATTGTCAGCTTTCGGGAAAGGACTTGCCGTAAAACTCTATGACAAAATCAATGGGATAGCCGCCCTTGCTCTGGCTGTGGCGAAACCACTTGTTTCCCCGGACGGTCAGACTGTCATGTTCTTTCCAGCGGTATTCTCGTCCGCTTTTTATCAGTGTCTCTCCCTGTGTGCGGAGAAAATCTTCCAGACTGACGGCATTTGCCCGGTCAATCTGCGCTTGGGTATAATTCATCGGGATAGTTCCTCCTTTTTCTGTCGTGTTTGGGGTCGATTTTGGAGCTTTTGTTCCTCTGTACGCTCGTTAAATCGGGCGGCAGTATCTACACATGACTTGACCTTCCAAAGGCGGTGTAAATCGTCTCTGACAGCCTTAAACTCGCCGTAGGTGCTTTCGTGTGCCTGTTCCAGCTCGTCATACTCGTCGGACAGCTTTTTCATATCCACCTTGCAGTCCGGGAACTCCTCGGTCAGCTTTCGTCTGGCGGCGTAGAACTGTATCAGTTCCGCTTCATGCTCTGCCTTGTACTTGGCTCTGGGCTTCTCAAACTTGATTTTCTGCAAGCCGTCATAGACAGGCTTCAAGTTCTGGAAAGCGGCGGAGCTGTCATAGAGTTGCTTAATTGCTTTCATTCGGGCGGTCTGTTCGTCCAGCGTTTTCTTCAAGCTCTCTGTGGCAGCACTGTGTTCGCTGACACGGCTTTCCAAATCTTCAAGGGAGTAAATGCCGTTTGCCCGGAGATAATTGAAAGTCTCGTTCATCTCCTTTAGATTGCTGACCTTGCCTTTCTGCGAATATGCCCCGGCTCTGCGCTGGGTGTAATAGGCGCTCAGCAGCGAAACAAGGTCGGGTGCCTGCGGCTTGGCAAGCTCCGCTTTTGCTTCGGCAATCCAATCAAACAGGAGAGCGATTTTCTTCTTGATGTCCCGGATAACGGCATTGGTGGCTCTGATCCAGCGGTTGAACTCGCCTTTCTCGGTGCGTATGCCTTTCTTCTCCATTGCCTGGACGGTTGCGCCCTCATGGACGGTGGGAAAAAGCTCCACGCCCTGACGCTCATAGCTCCGGTGGTCGATACGAACATCAATACCTTTTTCCGCAAACTTGGCATTGCATAGCTCCGCCCATGCTTCACGCCAATGTTCCAGCGTTTCGGGACTGCCCCAGTCGGTA
Source organism: Blautia sp. AF19-13LB (assembly GCF_003479105.1). Taxonomy (NCBI): domain Bacteria; kingdom Bacillati; phylum Bacillota; class Clostridia; order Lachnospirales; family Lachnospiraceae; genus Blautia; species Blautia sp. AF19-13LB. The sequence continues at coordinate 45,351 of NZ_QUGO01000001.1, read as the reverse complement.
GTGGGAACGGCGTTGAACACAAACTTTCCGTCTGCGTCTCGGATACGGTTGCCGTCCTCGTCCAGCTCATACACCCGGCGTTGCTTTAGTCCCCATTTGCCGTTCTGCTCGATGGGGCGGATGGGGCAAAGCACATGAAAATGCGGATTGGGTACGCCGCCGTCCTCCCGGTCTGGCTGGTGTACGGCGAAGTCAACCACCATGCCACGGCTCACAAAGTTCTCCAATAAAAATTGCCTTGCAAGAGCGATGTTTTCCTCAAGGGAAAATTCATTCTGCAAGGCAATGTCAAAGCTGTATGCAAGCTGGGCGTTCTTTCCACGCTCGGCTTTTTCCACGGCGTTCCATAGGGTTTGGCGGTCTGCGTATTCTGGCGGTGCATGGGACGGCAAGAGAATGTCAGAGCAGATCACGCCGCCCTTGCGGGTGTAGTCGCTGTATTCGCCGTAATACTCGCTATACAATCGCTCCCCGGCTCGGTAGGCAGCAAAAGCGATAGCGGACTGTCCTGCGCTTCGCTTAGTCTGCGTGACGCTCAGATGAAATAGTGCCATCGGCTTTCAACTCCTTTTCTCTGTTTGCTTGGCTGATGTGGGTAATCGTCATGTGACGGACGGCTCGCTGGACTTCGGACAAAGAAAAGATTTGTTCCATCAGCTCTGTCATTTCGGTGCGTGTGAGATCTTTGACCTCCGGGGCAAGGCTCTCAATCGTGCCGCCCAGATTGCAAAGACGATGGGTGCGTTTCTGCCTTTCGCCTTTCTCCAGATATTTCTTTCTGTTCTCAAGACGGTTGAGCTTGTGCTGTTCCTGTGCAAGCTGCGTCTCGGCCCGTTCCTTTTCGGCTCGGAGCTGGTCAAGGGTTTTCGGTTTTGTCATTGTGATTGACCTCCTATTTTTGATTTTGGGGATAAAAAAAGACCGTCAACTTTTCGCATAGTGCGACCAGTCAACGGTCTGATTTTCGGTATTTGTTTTTCCAAACTTGCTGGCGGCGAACGGTTTGTCAAAACCGTTTGCGGACGGCAAGTACACAAGGGATAGCCGCATTAGCAGCGCAAGGGGGTGTAGCCACCTTGACGGAACGAAGTGACGAAACATTCTCGGTCATGCAGCTTTTTTCTGCTGACAGAGAATGAAGCTCCGCAGGACGCACGATACTCCCGATAGGAGAGTATAGAAGTGCGCCCTTTAGTTCCTAAAGGGATTTTATCAGTTCGCCAAACTTGAATCTGTCGTATTAGAGATTCTTCGCTTGCAGCTCCCTTAACGATTTCTTCGCTGGCGAAGTTGGTAGCGACCGATACATCACCGGCTACAAACTGTGATAATCAAAAATAAACACATTTGCCGATATTAAAGAAAGGAAGCCCCCTTTTTGGGGGCTTCCTTTCTTGTTTACTCCACCGATCAACGGCTCAATATTAAAAAATCTCCGAAACCAAGAACGCTACAACATAGCAGATCGGTTGGTGTATCATGTAAATAATAAGCGAATGTTTCCCTAAAAAGTTAATACCTGGAACTTTCCATTTTCCAAATAGCCGGTTAATCAGCCCCTTTTCCTGTAAGAAACTGTACAGGAAATATCCTGTTGCAAATAAGAAAATCCATGGGAGCAACGGAAAATAGTCGGTAGATGAAAAGCCAGCTTGCGGAAATCCAATATAAGCTAATACCGATTTCAACCATGTAACATTCAGCAAATTATCAGATAGTTGGATAGGGTCTTGCTTCGTCCAACTTCTGAGAATGAGGAATAGCACAAAACTAACACTTACCCCAACCCCAGCCGGGATTTTTTTCAGAACCTTATCCAGTAAAATCCATATCAAAATACAGCTGCCAATAAGCGTTAGAACACCGTAGCGCACCCGATCATTGGGAAGAACTATGGCGGTAACGAGCGAAACGACCACACCACCACCAAACGCCCACAATCCCCTTTTCATGTGTTTTTTTCCTAAATGCCAGCTGAACCCAGCCAGCAAAATAAAAGTCCAGCAAATGGATTGCTGCCAAATATAGGCACCGTGGGACTTATACCATGGAATATCTGCATTATACAGATAAACTAAATCCCATAAGAAATGATACGAAATCATTTCAATAATGGTTATACCTCTTATCAAATCAATAAACGGTAAACGCTGCTTTATTTGCGTTGTTTCCAGCAAAATTTCATCACCCCTTTTATTTACTCCAAAATCGGCTCCACCAGCTCCGGGGCGACTCTGGCTGCTGCCGTTCCGGCTTTGCCGGAGCTACGCAATCCTCTGATTTTCTTCATGTTCTGTACCTCTTTCGTAAATTCCGATTCATAATGTAAGAGTAAGGTCTATCCGGCCTTGCTCTTTTCTTTTAAAATGGAGATATGGTCTGACGAAATTTCCGATTGGGACATCACGCCCGCAGACAAATGTGTCAGCCAGCCTCCATTTGTTGCTCACTTTTCGTATTCAAATTGTACCATAAAACTTGTGAACAGTTCTACCGCAACTTTGGACTATATGAGAAAAGTCCGAACAGTTTTCTGCCCGGACTTCCTCGCTCAATCATAAATCAATTCCGCTTTCACAATCTCCTCTCCCTGTGCCTTGCAAGCGTTCATCTGCCGCACCCATTCCATTTGATTATCGGCTTTCAGTTGCTCAGTCACACCGTTTTGCTCTGCCAGTGACCGCACGATCTGCTCCATGCGGTTTCGTGCCGCTTCGTCAATCTCGGCACAATGTTCAAAGAGCTTGTCGGATAGCACCAGTTCATTGAACAGTATCGGGCGGTGCATTTCCAGATACGCCTTGCGAAGTCTGCCGTAGTGTCCGATGGGCTTGGTCTTGCGGATAACGATGTTCGGGATAAGATAATCTCCGTTCCGTGTGTAAGTGATATTCATGCTGTTTGTACTCCTTTCATCGGCTCTCTCTGCGGTAAACTGCTGACAGGGACGAACACGCCCTTTGCAATGTCCTCCGCACGAATGGCGGCTTTCTTAGCTTCAATTTCTGCCTTTTTCCGCTTCTTGATTTTGTCCTCGTATCGCTTCTGCGCTCCGCTGGCTTTCCGCTTCAAGTAGTTCTGATGAAGCCTGTCCTTGCGTTCCTCACGCTTGCGGATTTCCTCTAATTCCTCCGGGGTAAGCTCCGCTTCTCCAAACGCCGGGGGAACGAATCGCCCAACAAAATTGAAGTAAATCTCGACCTCCTGTGTGGTCTGTATACTGCCTTTACGGTCACGCTCATGCACAAGGATTTTCTCGATAAACTCGTTGAGCATAGCAATGGTCAGCTTGTCGAAGTTCTCATACTTGTCAATCAGAGCGATAAAACGATCAGCGTCCTTTTCGTGCTTCTCATAGCTCTTGACAGCCTTTTCCAGAACAGAGAAGCCGCCGCGCTTGCAAAGCCTGTGGTTTCTCGCCTTGCGTTCCTCGACGGATAGCTTCTGCTTGATGATTTTCTCCCGGTTCTCAAGCTGCCGGATTTTCTTCTTTCCGTCCTCAATCTCGGCTTGCAGCTCCTCGCGGGTTTTCTCTCTTGGCTTTGTCATGGTTGGTCGCTCCTTTCTGCTCATAAGCATAGAAAAAGGACAGTCGATTTTCTCGGCTGCCCTTGTGGGTGGCTATTCAATTTTAGTCTGCTGTTTTCAAATATATAAAATAGCTTGCTGTTCCGCCATAGCCATTTTCAGTATTCCATTCAGCTGTTACTTCATAAATATATCCGCCCAGTTTAAGAGTGAGTACGTTTCCAACAATAGTTACATCTTCGCTGTTTGCAGCAGGCTCTCCCCAATGTTCGTCACTCCAGCACTGCACACTTAAAATTGTATCTGGGTCTTCTGTAAATCTTAATGTAGCTGTTGTTTCTGTTGTTTCAAATGGCGGGGACAACAGATCCTTGCACTCTAACGGGTGTGGGCTATCAGCTATTGTGCTTTCAGCAGTTCCGTCAATATTTGTTTTTTGCCACGAATAAGTTCCTAATACTGCACCGATAGCGGTTTCGTCACTCACAACGCTTAATGTGGGCGGTTCTTCCAAAATTATATTGGCAGTCCCAGAGTTTAGTAATTCATTTGCATAGTTGTTGAGTGCTTCACATGGCTCATATTTTGTCTTATAACCGATACCGTCAATGACAATAAATGGGTTATACGCCATAATATCTGTTTGTGTACCGTCTACCATAGTCAAGGTAAAAACAACGCCTTGTCCAGCATACTCTGTGTAAGAATTATCCTCATTATAGACAACAACATCATTCAAATATTCAACTAATTCTTGGATATTTTCAATCTCAATCGTTTTGTCTGGCGGTGTTAATAACACTTTAGCGGAAACAATCTGCGCTGCGTCCAAATCCTTATACGGTTTTTTCCCCTGTTGTGAAAAAAATACGATTACCGCGATACCTACTAAAATGATACAAGCTATTGCAATCATCAATCTCTTTTTTCTCATGGAACAAGCCTCCTGTTCTTCTCTGTTACTTGTATAGATGAAAAAATTGAAAGGAAGTTTCACTATCTATAAATATCATAGCACATGGTTATGAATAAATCCACCTCATTTCAGCCTGTCAGTGGCCTTGTTTTCTCTGGCAGACCGCCGCGCAGCTTCCCGCCGTTCCTCGTTGTATGGGGCGGTCAGACGGAAAGAGAAGCGCCCCTTTGCAATCTCAAACTCCATGCAGCCCGTTTCGGGGTCTGCGTCGGTCTGGCGGCACTGGTCGGGGTGCTGTCTGGTGTAGGCGGCAAGCCGCTTCTTTAAGTCGGTGTTGTGGGTGCGGATATGGATAAGGGGGTCTTTCTCGTCAAACCAAATATCGGTGGTCTTTTCCTGCTTCGTAAGCCCTGTTCTCATGTAAGCTCCTTTCTGCGCCCCTGTTACGCAATAGGGGCATTTTTCGGGTGTTTTTTCCGGCTCTTGACTTGGGGGAAATGAGGATTTTCAAATAGAAACCGTCCAGACAGGGAATGGTTCGTCGGGGCGGCTGTTATCGCAAGATTTCCGTTTTTTCCGGCTCTTGACCGTCAGACGCAGATAAACGCGAACTGTCGGCAAGTACCAGTTTGAGCAGCTTGTCGCGGAACGTTTCTGTGCTGCTGTGATTGAAAAACAACTCCGCAACAATGGTCTGCCCGTTCCTCTGGGTTGTGATGATACTGTCGGGGGTCTGTTCTGCCATAGGCGGCTCCTTTCTTTGGGCGCAAAAGAGGGATTTCCCGTAGTTCGGAAAATCCCTCTTGGTTGACGGTTATTCTGTTTTACTGTGTGGGCTGTGCGGCGGCAGCCTGTGCCTTTCGCCTTGCCCGGTATTCCCGCGCTTTCATGCGGTCATACTCCCGCTGCTTTTCAAGGTTTCGCGCCCGGTACTCCCTTGAATACTGCCGGTGGTATGCGCGGCTCTTTTCCTTTTTGGCTTCTTCGATTTCCTCCCGCATTTGCCGGATTTCCTGCTCGGTCGGCTCTGCAAGCTGTGTCACTTCATTCTCAAACTTGCCGATATAATTGAAATATATGCTGATGTGCTGGATTGCGTATCTCGCCCTTTTCTGGTCGCGCTCATGCACTTCAATCCGGCTGATAAACTCGTTGAGAATGGCGGGGGTCAGGTCGGTAAAGGCGGCATGGCGTTCTGTCAGCTTCAAAAACTTCTGCGCCCGTCCTCCCGCGTTCTCATAAGCGGATAGCTACTCTTGGAGCGTGGCAAGCTCCGCTTTCAGCGCATAGTATTCTTCCGAATACTTCTGCGACATTTGCTCATAACGGTCTTGCGGGATAGTGCCGAGGGCGTTGTCCTCATAGAGCTTATTCAGCACCTTGTCAATCTGTTCAAGGCGCGTCGTGATTTGCGGAATACGCTTCTGCTGCTTTTTGGTCTGGTCGGTCTGCTGCATGGCAAGGTTCTTTTTCACTAAGGCTTCAAACTCCGCCCGATTGCTGATAGAATAGTCCTCGATTTTCTTCAGCACTTCTGCGATGGTCTGCATGAGCAAGTCCGCGTCCATGATGTGCGGGGAATTGCATTTCGGATTTCTGGCTTTCCCCTTGTGGTACTCGCTGCAATAGGCAACATGCCGCTTGCCGCCGTTTCGGTAATCTATACGAATGTGCATTTTTGCGCCGCAGTCCTTACAGAAAAGCAAGCCGGACAGAGGGTGGATTTCCCCGTCCCCGTTGGGGCGTTTGACGGGTGCGTTTTCCAAAATCCGCTGTACGGTTTCAAAATCGCTGCGGCTGATAATCGGCTCATGCACATTTTCTGTGATGTGCCACTGACTCCGGTCTACATAGTGGTTATGTTTATCTCGGAAATGCTTTGTGGTCTTGAAGTTGACCACATCGCCGCAATACTCCTGCCGTGTGAGGATATTGGTCAAGGTGACTTTGTTCCACTTGCAGCGGTTATCCTCGTTGAGCATCTTATTTTTACAGGTTCCCCACCCGCGGTCTTTCATGTAGAAAGTGGGGGTTGGGATTTGCTCCTGTGTCAGATATATGGCGATTTGATTGCGGTTCTTCCCACCGATAAACAGACGGAAAATCAAACGGACAACCTCGGCGGCTTCTTCGTCGATTATCCAAAAATCCTTGTCGTCCGGGTCTTTGACATAGCCGTAAGGGGCTTCGGTGACAATCGGCTTTCCACTCATGCCTTTGGTCTTAATGCCCGTTTTCACTTTCTTGCTGATGTCCTTTGCGTACCACTCCGACATGATATTGATAAAGGGCGCAAACTCCAATGTGTCGGGCTTCTCGCTGTCAATGCCGTTGTTGACCGCGATAAAGCGCACATTGTTCCGTCTGAATATCTCCATAGCGTTTCCGACTTGGAGATAGTCACGCCCCCAGCGGGTAAGGTCTTTCATAATGCAGACACCGATTTTCCCGTTTTCCACATCGTCCATCATGCGGGAGTATGCGGAACGGTCAAAAAACCTGCCGCTTTCGTCATCGTCGATGTAGTGCCGGATATTCGTCAGCTTTAACTGTCTGGCGTAGCTTTCCAGAAATTTCTTCTGATTCTGTATGCTGTTGCTCTCGCCGCCGTCCCTGTCCTCGTCGCCCACGGAAAGGCGGGAGTAAAGGGCTGTAATTTTGCTATAATCAGTCATGTGCATAACCTCCTGTGCGTCCATGTATGTGTCATTTACACTTAAAATTATGCACTCCAGCGGGCCGAACCATATTCCAAACCATGTCGATATTTCTTGGCGTTCTTGCTTTTAAGATACACCGCCAGCCTCAGACCAACACCGCAGCACAGCCCTACCAACAAATCCAATGGATGCAGGCTTGGCCAGAAACTTTGCAACGCCCCAGGCAGAACTGCAACCAGCGAAAGAAACTTTTCTGAAGCATCTGCCCCTTGTGCCATTCGCCATGCCTCTCCCAAATTGGTAGCAAACAGCCCAAGCAGGATATACGGCATATTCAGCAAAACGAGCTTTTTGATGTCCAATGTCTTTTTCATCGTTCCAGCTCCTTTCGCTTGGTGCGATCCACCACAGCATTTTTAACCATCTCTTTGAACTGGTTAAGTTTTGCCAGTACGGACGAGCGCTCTGTTTTCGTTGCCTTTTTGACCTTTTTGTTGGTGTACTCTGTAAAAGCTGCTGTCAGAGCATCTGCATCACGGCCTTTGAAAAAAATTAGGTACTTTGGCGGAGAACTGCTGCGGTCCTTTTTCACCGCATAATCCACACCATATTTCCGGGCGATTTTCTCAAACTCCTTGATAGAGGGGTCTGTGATCTCAATGTTGGATATTCCCTGATTCTGCCCGACAAGCTGCTTCACAGTCTGTTTTCCATGCGGAACAACCGGCGCATCACGGCTTCTCTGTTTTTCCAGCTTCTTTTCCTTGCGATGTGCCATGTACTTGCTTATGGCAGCCTTTAACATTCTGCCGGTAAACTTTGTTCCACTGACAACCAGCGTCAAAGTTCTGTTTTCCACTTCTTCCTGCATTTTCTCGCCTCCTTTCCACGAAGTTTGCAGGGAATCTCTTTTTTTTGCTAAGGCGGAACCACCAGCCGCCGCAGAAGATAACGCTTCATACCGCCCTCCTTAGCGTAACTGGTCAGAACGGTCATAGTGCAGATTGCCCTGACGTACCTTTGCGTGGCTCAAAATCTTAATCTGCCCCTTTTCCTGACTATCCAGTGCTTTTTCATAACCGGTATCCGACAGGAACAGGCGGGTTCGTTCGCCTTTCCAGCCAACAGGGGAATCGTTCGTCAGCACATCAAAAATAATCATGTGCCGGGTGTCCTCCGCAAAACGCTGGAGATCCATATATCCATGACCGTGATAATTCTGCGCTCCTGCCTTTGCCCGCATTTCTTCCATCAGCTGCCCTATGGTCTTTCCCTCAGACATCATGCTTGCTCCTTTCTCCCGGCAGTTCCGGGCAATAAAAAAGCGACCATTTACCAGCCGCCATACAGATCGTGATTTACTTGTGAGGTGTAATGATTGCTTATCGTGGTCGGTGCATTGAACAGAACGGTCAGAAGATACTGCTTCATGTTACGAATTTCCGTGGTGTTCTTCTGTAAACAGTCCATGACAAACTCAATGTGCGAGTTATCCAGCTTCAAGAATCTGGAACGAACGATTTCATGCGGAAAATCACTTCCTGCAATACGGGTGGTCTTTCGCTTTGCACAGACCGTTTCCACGATTAGCTCCACAATCTCATCCAAATCCTCCCGATAAGTTTCATACTGCTGACACAGGTATTCATACCCGATATTCTCCTGAATCAATTCCCGATAACTCTCTATCTCTGTGAGTGACATCGCATCCCTTCCTTTCCGTTCCGGCAGACAATCTGCCGCGCAATCCCGGAAGGGAATGGAATCGGTACTTGATCCATAAATATTTTGTTTTTGAGTATTTGATTTCTCTATATTTAATTCTGCGGGCTTTTCCGTATCCGGTTTATCCATATACGGGTTTTCCGTATCTGGTGAATCCGTATCCGGTTTTCTAAGCTGTGGCTGCTCGTATATGACATACTCTGTATCGCTGATGCGTCCCTGCCGGTCACGCAGCTTGTGCCGCACAATGTAACCGGCAGCCTCCAATTCCCGCAACGCAACGCCTATGGCATCCACGCCCTCCTTACAGATCTTTGCAAGACCACGGGTGGTGTAATTCCAGTCCTCTGGCAAAGATAACATCATGGAAAGCAGTCCCTTGGCTTTTAACGACAGGTTTGCATTTCGTAAATGATGATTGCTCATCACGGTATAATCACGGGTCCGTTCAATGCGAAAAACGGCCATCGACCTCACTCCTTCCGAATTTTGGGTACAAAAAAACCACAATCCTAAATCAAAGAATTGTGGCGTTCAACTTTCTCTATATTTTCTTGTGCATTTCTTTCCCGGCTTAAAGTCGAGGATGTGTCCCTCAACAACACGGGCATACCGCTTGATTTTGATTTTCCGGCGCTGATGATCTTGGAGAGCGTTCTAATAGCTGTCCTCTGCAAGAAACAGACGCATTTCATCACCTCTGCTCCCGTAAGCACTGCACGGATGGAGAACACCAAATTCAATCATCCATCGGGTGCTGTCCTTAAAGCGTTCCACAGCAAGAATGTTATGTCCTTTCAGCTCCCTTGCTAAAATATCTTTCATAGGCGGCTCCTTTCATCGCTCCTGGTCTCTCTGACGTTTACGCTGCCATTGTTCCAATAGCTTGATAATGGTCTCCTGCATCCTGGCTGGTGTGTAGCTTCTGGGAAAATACTTCCGCAGAGTGTCAGAAGTAAAAGTAACCCTGTCCAGCAGTTCGGGAATCAGTTCTGTCAGTCGAATAAATCTTTGAACCTGATTTCTACTTGACCCCGCCTGTTGTGCCAAAATTTCGTCAGCCCGCAACTTCGTCCCAACTTGGGACGAAGTTAAATCCACTCGCTCTCCCTGATGCAAGCACGATAGTCACTTTCCTCCTCGCCATGACAAAAAGCACCCAGTTATTTGTTACTGAGTGCCTGCATTAGAATCGTATTTAATTGTTCAGATTTGGTCAGATTATGCCAAACCCTCCAGCGAAAAATCCGGTGTCTGAGAGTGCCAAATCACCCTCAAAAATACCCCCGAAATTGTTCTCTGGTTGTCCTATTTTTTAACCACTAAGACCGTTTTTTGACCCCATTTTTGCCGACTGTCCTATATTTAACCACTAAAAATCGGGTGAAAACGGCTCTCGTTTGGTCAAATGAGGTCAAACTATATCAGCCTGTTTAGGTATAAGAAAACCCCGGAAAACCTTGGCTTAACAGTGATAAGGAACTAATTTACTTATCAACTGTTAGCTGACGGTTTCCGGGGTGCATACGGACAAATCCCGTCTGATTTCTAACAGGAAGTCAGACGGGATTTTCGCTTTATATTACGAATTATGGAGGACATACCATGAAAACCTTAATATCTTGTGCCTACAATATGGATAATTGCTGTGTGGAAGTGAAATTCAGCGACGGCAGTATGATTGCGATTGACACTATCGTCGTTGAGAACGAGATTGCTGACAATATGTATCAGCGGTCAGAGCTGGATTATTTGATCTACAACGCTCCTTTGGAGTATGCAGACCTTATCTTGAACGGCGATCCCGAAACCTATTTGAAAACTGTAACAGAATACAAGCCTTGGGATAGCTGACAACACGCTGCCCGCAGGAGAAAATCCTGCGGGCGTTTTTCTGTTTATATTATTTCCCTCCGTTGGATCTCAATTTAGGAAAGAAGATGACAATCTTGAAGCTCTTTCCCCACTGGGAAGCTGCTTCCAGATGAAGATTTAGATCGTCGGCCATCTTCTTAACCAGGTAAAGTCCCATACCGGTAGCCTTCTTTCTGCTGTCAGTAGAATCCCCGGTAAAGCCCTTTTGAAAAATGTACGGCAGATTATATTTTTTTACGCCAATGCCGTTATCTTCAACAGAAAGGATATCTGCAGTCTCCGAATGTATCACGGAAATTGTAAGCATGGGACTATCGCTGCTATATTTGATGGCATTGCTAACGATTTGTCCCAACATAAACTGAAGTCCTCTACGGTCTGTATAGACTGTTTCAGATTGCAGTTTGTTGAGAATGACAAAATGCTTCTCTTCAAGAAGTGGGGCATAGTCCTCCAGAACTTCACCCAAGCAGTCATTCAAATTGACATCCTCAAATCGGTAATCCTTTGTACTGCTCTTCAACCGGGCATAGTACAGCATCTGCGTGACATCCTCCTGAAGCTGACTGCGGACATAATCCAGCTTTGCTTGCAGGGAAGGAGAGATTTCATCGTTCCGGTTATCCAAGAGCATGGTCAGCAACGATAGGGGCGTTTTCGCTTCATGTGCCCAGCCCTCCACGTATTCTTCATAGTCCCGTAGGGCATCCGCCATATTGTTACTCTCGTTTTTGTATTCCCGTAAAACCGAAGCCAAAAATCGGACAGATTCTCCTTCTTTCTGACTAATGGCACTGAGCAGCCGTTCTTCATTGCAGATGGTAGGATCACTGAGGAAATCTCGGAACAGTTCCATGTGGGTGTTCTCCCTCTTGTTTAGTACAAACAGAATCGCTGAAAACAAAAGGATGCTCGTCAGAACTACTAACCCGATCAAGGTTTGAAATACCTGAATGTCAGAAATCCAAAGAATGACAGCGCAAAAGCAATCCACGCCCAGCAGCAACAGAAGCCAGGGGTAGTACCGTTCTATCATGTGCCAAAGCTGCTTCATAGAGACACCTCCGCTTCCAAACGGTAGCCCATTCCTCGAACTGCAACGATTCGCTGCTTCATTTCAAGGGCGGACATCGTTTTTTTCAGCCGGGTTAGGTTAACCTGCAAGGCATTTTCATCTATGTATTCCGTGGTTCCCCATAGTGCCATGCAAAGCTGCTCCGTCGTGACCAGAGCATCGCCGCCGGACAAAAGAGCGACCAACAGTTTTCCCTGATTTTTTGGAAGCACCACAGAGGTATTATGAATATAAAGCGTGTAGGTCTGCTGGTCTAACAGGAAATCTGGTCCCTCTATGAGATTGGTACGGCCTTCATACCTTTTGAGAATATTGGATACCCTGGCAAGAAGTCGATCTTTTCTGCACGGCTTCGTCAAATATTCATCGGCACCCAACTGGAACGCTTGCAGTTCATCCTTTACCTGATCTCTGGAAGTCAGCACCAGGACGGGGATAGCAGTTTTATTCTTTAGCTCCTGGCAGATTTGAAAGCCACTGATCTCCGGCAAGTTCAGGTCTAAGATCACAAGGTCAGGGCGGAGGGCTGCCAAGAGCCGAGCGGCATCTTCAAACTCGGTAATTGCCTCCACAAGATAGCCGTCCTTTTGGAGCATATCGCAGAGTTCTTCCCGCATATAGACTTCATCTTCCACAACAGCAATTCTTTTCATGACAGCACCTCCTTCCAAATTATTCTTCTCTCTGCGGCTGCATCAGTGTCAGCAAATACCGATCACTGGAGCGCTTGACCACTCTCATATAAATATATTCTATCACGCAAAGTAGTAAAATCATAGCAGCAGATACAAGCAGCATTTCAGACACTGTCCCACGGGTTCGGGACGAGAGTATCCCTGTAAATAACGCCCTGACTCCAAACAGACTGCTGACAGCCGCAACCAATACAGGAAGTCCCATAAACCAGGTAATTTGCTTTCCAGCAGACTGGCAAAGGGTTTCGTAAGTAGCTCCCAGGCGGATCAGGGTCTGGTATCTGCGCCCGGTTTTCTGCTGACTCATCAGGAACTGAACACCCACGATGGTGTTGGCAACTACCAGGAAAACAATCGCAAGATAGAGGGTAATATAACTGGATGCTATGGTGTAGAAAAGCTGACGACCTATATTCTGAAGATAGCTTTCATATTCAATGCCAGTTTCGTCCAGCTTCTCGTTCAAATCCAAATATGCAGTCATAAGGCTATTTCCATCCAGAGCCTGCTCACTGAGCACCGCATTGACATAGGTATCATACATTCCCTGGCTATAATATAGGAATGCTTCATCCGGAAGAATCAATGCAAAGGACAAGGTTATAGAACGGTCCGTGACCAAATTCACAGACTGAACCTCTCCTGTAAGATGAATCGGACTACCATCCAGTTCCACCTTGGGCTGTCCGGCCAATACTTGGTTCAGCATTGCGGTACGGCTTACCGTAGTAAACTCTGTATCAATATAGACAGCGGCCTCCTTTTCGCCTAATTGGAGAGCCGGTTTGCCGGACAATTCCAACAAACGATTATAGTCCGATAAACAAATCAAATATGGGTATGTGGCATAACCAAGATTGTTCAGAAGGACATCCCGGTCTTCCGACTGGGGCAGGCTCCGAAGAGAGTCCATAACAGCGTCCATGCTGTAGGCATTATCATAATCTTCTGTGGTGCGAATACGCCCAACCCTCATTTCAAAAAGCTCTGAAAATTGATTTTCCAAACCGTTTTCTTTCAGGGCTGCCTTTATATTCGGAAGAACCTGCGATGAATCTTCTGCAGTATGATCTTCAAAAGTATAGTCGATTACATGGCCAGAAGACAGGCTATTCGTTCCTGCAATTCCTACGCCCGCACCAAAACAACACAGCGCCGCCAGAATCAGCAGGGAGCTGATGGCCATGGAGGTTGACTGATGAATAACATTCTCCTGAATCTGCCGGAAGGTAAATACATGAAGCTGCTTATTTCCTTTTCCTTTCTTAACAATCAAAGCAATCAGCGCACGCATCCCATAGAAAAGCAGCATCGTACCAACTATGCCCAACAGCAAAGTCAGTCCCATCATACTTACCTTTGTCCATGCAATTCCCTGAATCGCCATGTAGTAAGCCACTGCCAACATCACACTTCCGCATATAGCAGCCAGTCCATAGATAACAGATGGCATTTGCTTTTTGGGGCGGTTCGTTGGCTGGGATAGCAAAGTACCGATCTCCTGGCGGCTGATTCGTCCACTCAAAATCAGAAGTGCCGTCAGCTTAATTGCCAGAAATCCTGCCAGCGTCCATTCAATTGCAGACCAGGATAAAGAAAACTGATGACCGATGATCCCCATGCCTACCAGCTTGGCGGTGACAAGACTGACAATTTCTGAAAGCACCACAGCCACAGGTAAGCCTATGAGCATGGCAAGAATACTGGTCAGGAAATCTTCCGCCAGAAGCATACCAAACAGTTTACTTCTACGCATCCCCAACATTAGATAAACACCAAACTCATGCCGTCTGCGCTCGAACTGATACTTGCAGGCAAAATAGATCAAAAAGAACAGAATACCGAGGGTCATCCCATAAAACGCAGGAATCAGAAGCAGGAGTTTGTCAACTGCGTCACTCTCCATTTTCTGCAAAAAGAGCATCACATCTTGAGTGGAGATGGAAAGAATCATGTAAAAGGCAACAATAGAAATCACCAGGGAGCTGAAAAACAGACCGTTTTCCTTTCGGCTGCGGTGGCTGTTCCGAAGAATGAGATTAGAGAACATTTGCGCTGCCCCCTCCCAGTTGCGCCATCACCTTCAGGATGCGCCCGTAGAACTCCTGCTGGCTTTCGTCTCCACGCCGAAGCTCATGAAAGATCACGCCGTCCTGGATGAACAGAATGCGCTTGCAAAAGCTGGCGGCATTGGAATCATGGGTTACCATCAGGATCGTAGCTTGTTCGTCACGATTCAGGCCGGACAGCTTCTCCATAAGACTTCTTGCGTTCTTAGAATCCAGCGCACCCGTCGGTTCATCGGCAAGGATCATTTGGGGATGTAAGATCAGAGCCCTTGCTGCCGCAACACGCTGACGCTGGCCGCCGGACATCTTGGACGGAAACTTATCCAGAACATCAGTGATTTCCAGATAGTCAGCCAACTGCTTCAGCCGCTGGCTGCTTTCTGCTTCGGATACCCCATGCAAGGAAGTCGGGAGCAGGATGTTTTCCCTGCCAGTCAGGTTGTCCAGCAATTCAAAGTTCTGGAATAGATAACCAACTTTTTTGCCACGGTACTCTGCAAGAGCCTTTCCCTTGAGGGATTGCAGAGTATCGCCTTCCACCTGAATGCTCCCACCGGTGGGCTGAATCACAGTTGCAATACAGTTGAGAAGCGTGGATTTACCGGAACCACTGCTTCCCATAATGCCGAGAAACTCTCCCGGCATCACCTGGAAGGTGATCCCATTCAGTGCCTTTGTTTGACTTGGCACATTGCCATAGATTTTTGTTAAATTTTCAATATTCAAAATGGGTTTCATGTGAATACCTCCTATCATTTGTAATAAAATGATAGCATGGGAACACAGCAAATACCACTTACAGTTGTTGTAAGGATTCAGGATATAAGTGGCGGCTCAAGGGGGACGAGCATATATTTTTTAAGAGCATCAGGCGACAATGATAAAATATACCGGATCGCCTCATTGGCAAACCAGTTCGTTTTAATTGTATCCCAATCAGCAAGCCGAATGATTTCTGCTGTGCCGTTCTCAAAATCAACTGATATTTCGCCCCATTCGCCGTCGCAGTCTGCCTGGTATTCGTAGATTGCGGCGGTGATTTTCTTTTTGCGCTTGGTTTTGGATTTCTGTTTCAGCCGGACTGCATGGATAGCACCCTCGGCAACCAGAAGCTCTGTCAGCTTATCCATCGCTTTCCGGTAAGCCCGCTCTGCACCGCTGGCTGTGCTTCCCTCAAACATAACCGCCAGGTCTTCAAAGGTGGGGCGGTTCTTCCATGAGCCAACACGCCCACAGGTCATGCAAATTGCTAACCGTTTTTCGAGCAAGGTCTGCTCCCGGTAATTCAGTTTCTCAAATGCCCGTTGCACCTTTTCTGCCTGTATGCCGTTCCAGAGGATGTCGGTATAGTTCCAACTATCGTCAAGGGCGACATCTTCGCCAGTTTCCTCGCCGTCCTCGTCTGTCACATAGAATGGCTGCTGATTGCGGATACCTCGGACAACTTTCAGATATTCTTCGGCAAGAGCAAGATCACAGTTGTATTTCTTGGAAAACTCGTTGACCGCATCCTTGGTATTGTGGTACAGCCAAGCCATTGACCGCACCATTTTGTAATTAGTCAGAGAGGATACCGACCATTTTTCTTCGCCCATGCGGAAACGGAGCATAGCATCCCGGATGAACGGAAAAATGTATGTAGCATACTCCGCACCCTTGGCAGGATCATAGTCCATCAGCTTTTGGAGCATTTGCTCCCGGCAGGACAGTTTTATATCCAGAAAACGGTCTGTATCGTACAAATCGCCGCCATCCACACCAAGAAAGCTCTTGATGCGCTTATTAAGCTGCGGCTCGTAGTGATGTAGAAAGAACGAAAAATGTAGCAAATTCTTTTCATGCAAAGCAGACAGGATATATTCGTTCAGATTGCCCACTGATGGCGGCTCCGGTTCCAGTTGGAAGATGCGCTCTGCCACATAGGGAATGATGCCGTCACCGTGCGGATTGACTTGGTATTTTGGTATGTATCCGGTCATATTCCATGTAAAATCATTCAGCATAGCGCACCTCCCTTCTGTATGCCATTCTGTTTTATGAAATGTATTCCATGATTATGGAGTTCAAAATATTATACAATGATTCTACGCACATCAGCTTTACTACGCCGTTATGGTCACTTAAAATCGTACCATCTTCGGAATAATAGAACCGTATCGTCTTCCAACTATCTATTGTGTATTTTATCGTGATGCTGCAATACCTATCAGTTCCACGAGCGGGTTCATAATTAATTGAAAAATAGATTCGGTCATAAGTTCCGCTATAGAGATAATGGCTGGCATTGTTTTCAACATTTACGGATGTATAATCAATGCCATCCTTTGAATTTTTACGGTATTCATCGTAGAGTTTTTGAATCAGCTCAAAATCAGGGTATGTATTCAGTAATTCTTCTAACGCCTTTATATAATACTGACTAAAGGAATTTACAATTAGCCGATTCTTTTCTTTTATCTCCAAGAGTTCTAAATTCCGTTTCTCTTGATATACTCGTACTCGATACTGTTCTTCTTCCCCTGGCGTCATATTGCCCTCTGCAATGAAGTTCTCAATCTGTCCAATCAAACTTGAATATGCGCAGCGCTCATCAGGAGCAATATTCAAACATGATGCAATAATTGTATTAGCAACAATCATATCAGCATTTCCGGGAAAACGCTTGGTCAAATCATATTCATCAACAAACCAGAAGTTTGAAGGCATAAAGTCCTCCGGCTCACCATTGATCATACACCAAAGAACTTTACCCAAAGAAAATATATCTCCTTTTTCAGTTACTTCCTCTACACGACCTGTTTCGTATTCTGGGGCAATATACATCCTGGGACCAACTGCCATAGTTTCCGGTGTCAGTCGTTCGCTCCCATCGTTAAGAAAACACGTTCCAAAATCTGTAAGATACAGTGTGTATTCATCACCTTTTTTCAAAAACAAGATATTATCCGGCTTTATATCTCTGTGATACAAGGGCGGATTTCCGGTTGAAAGTGTATAGAGTGCTTTGATGACCGGCAAAAGCAGTTCAAATGCTAATTTAACATTCCCTTTGGTAACTTCGAGTATATCGTATACCGAACCGTCATATTTTTTCATTTCAACATAAGATTCAGCAATTTTATCCTCGTTAATATAAACATCCGTCACCTCAACAACATTGGGAATTGGATTCTTGCATAATTCCTGAAATACAGCAAGTTCTCGTTTGAAGCGTGCGACTTTTTCAACGGTAGACGTATTTCGAAGGTATTTTCTCGCAGTTCCGGTTTCAGTATCGAATACCACATCACCATTACCGCCTTTAACATCAGCTTTTCGTGCCATGTATTATCTCCTTGTCATTTTTTGTTGTAAGCTTCCTTTTTCAAGGCAGCCTGTCCCATTTCCTTTTCATAATCGCCCTTGGCATAAGCAACATTGCTCAAGGCCCGGAGCATTTTATCTTTCGCCAGTTTCTTCATAACCTCTGCAAGATCAGCGTCCAGAGTACCACGCTTCACATAGCGGTTTATGGTGTTCAGCCGCTTCTCATAAATCTGTTTCAGCGGATGATCGTCCGCAAGCTCCCGCTGTTCTCTGCCTTTCAGATTGCCGATCTGCCGGCAAGTGCGGTGCAGCTTATCTCCCGGTGCATAACCGCCGCAGTATTTGGTGTGCCTTGCGTTGGTGGTCAGAAACCATTTGCCGCAGATCCGGCATTTTTTCGGTGCATGACCAACACACAAGCCCTCAAAGAGATCAGAACGGAACATTCCCACAAAGGATACATAGTGCATCCGTTTGACGAGCTTCGCCACATCCTCGCCGGGACGGACAGTTGTCACATACTGAATAGAGTTGTTCGCAACAGACATCCAGGCATTGCCCTCCGTGATAGAAAACTCCGGCGGGAAATAGCTGCCGAACATTTTTGCAAAGCCCTCTGCGGTACGGTCTGCTTCGTTGCTGTCTGATTTTTCCGCAAAATCAAGCACTGCGGTTTGGTATTCCCTAAGAGAATATGCCAAATGTCCGAATACAGCGGTATAACGTTGGAGCATCGCCGCATCAGCATATTTCGGAACTTCTTCAAACGGTAAAGAATTGGTTGCAGCTTTTGTAGCAAACTCCACATATTTTTGTGCGCTGTCCGCAGTAAAAACCTTTTCTATCCGTTCCCGGTGCTTTGGTATATCCATATAGGAGAACGGCGGCGTTTTGCTGAGAATCTCTAACATTGTCAATGCAGCTTCCCTTGCCATAGGAAAGAGTGCAGAAGCGTCCTGTCCGGCGTTCAGCATTCCAAGCAGTAGATTAATTTTCTGGCATTGTTCATTCATTTTGGCAAGAGTATCCGCCGAAACATTCAGCGCATCACAGGCAAGAGTGCCGATAGGAAGTGCTTTGTCCTCATATATGATTGTATCCTGCCAAAAATCCAATGTCATCAATTCTTGATTCATGCTTGCTCTCCTGTCCTGTTTTTTCATTTCTTTCATTATATCATGCAAATGTGAAGAAATCTACATCCTCCGAAAAGCTGTCCTGTTTTTTGAAATGGGGTTGTCCACCGATTAGCCTGTTTTTTGAAAAATCCGGCATAACAATAGTAGACGGAGCGAAGCACCTGCCAATCACGGCGGGTGTTTCGTGCTTTCTGAATACTATGAACGGAGGTTTTCTATGACAATCTATGAAACCATCAAGGTGGCAATCAGCGTAAAGCAAGCCGCCGAACACTACGGGCTGAAAGTCAACCGAAACGGCATGGCTTGCTGCCCGTTCCACAATGACAGGCATCCGAGCATGAGGCTGAATGAGGATTATTTCTTCTGCTTTGGCTGCGGAGTCAAGGGGGATGTGATCGACTTCGTGGCAAGGTCGTTCGATCTGAGCAGCTATGAAGCAGCACAAAAGCTGGCTTCGGATTTTGGGCTTGACCCGAAACCGCCCACTTCCGCAGCTATGCTCAAGCCCAAACGTCCCTATATCCGTCAGTTTCGGGAGGACGAAATGCTGTGCTTCCGGGTGCTGATGGATTATCTGCATCTGCTGGAAGATTGGAAAGTGCGATATGCACCGAAAACACCGGACGATGATCTGGATGACCGTTTTGTGGAAGCCTGCCAGATGATTGATTATATCGAATATCTGGCAGATATTTTGACAGTCGGTGATTTAGAAGAACGGGTTGCCGTGGTGGACGAGCTAATGAAGGAGAGCAAGATTGCTTTCCTTCGGAACTATGTGGCACGGAAACGAAAGGAGGGGTTGTCCCATGGGGAAGAAAGGTAAAATGCCGGATATGAATCTGCCGATCTGGTTTGACGGGCAGAACATCAATGAAGCTCTGTTCTGTGAAGAATTTCTGCGTGAGCGCAGAATCATCTTCGCAAACGGAGCTTTTTTTACGCCCGATGGTCGGGTAACAGACGATCTCCCTCTCCGGGGTGAGATTTACGACAAGCTGAAATTCTGTGCCGTGAACAACATCCCCCGGAAGATCACCAATATTCTGGAGGTGCTGAAACTGGAAGCACAAGTGCCTGACTTTCCTCCGGAGCAGGATCGGATTCATGTTGCCAACGGTACGCTGCTGCAGAACGGAACATTCACTGAGGGCAGACCTGCTATCGTGCGGAGCCGTCTGCCTGTTGCCTACAATCCCGATGCTCCTGCTCCTGTGGTCTGGCTGAACTTTCTGGATGACCTGCTTCATACAGAGGACATTCCCACTTTGCAGGAGTTTATCGGCTACTGCCTGATTCCCTCCAACAAAGGACAGCGCATGATGGTGATTAAGGGCAACGGCGGCGAGGGTAAATCCCAAATCGGTGCGGTGCTTTCGGCAATCTTTGGCATGAATATGAAAGACGGCAGCATCGGAAAGATTTCCGAAAACCGCTTTGCCCGTGCCGATCTGGAACATATCCTCTTGTGCGTGGATGATGATATGCGGATGGAAGCTCTGCGCCAGACCAACTATGTGAAATCCATCGTGACAGCACAGGGCAAGATGGATTTGGAACGCAAGGGCAAGCAGAGTTATCAGGGCTGGATGTTCGCCCGGCTGCTTGCGTTCAGCAACGGTGATTTGCAAGCTCTTTATGATCGCAGTGACGGATTTTATCGCAGACAGCTTGTGCTGACCACCAAGGAAAAGCCTGTGGATAGAGCTGATGATCCTGACCTTGCGGAGAAGATGAAAGCCGAAGCCGAGGGCATCTTCCTGTGGGCATTGGAGGGATTGCAGCGGCTTGTTGCCAACAACTTCAAATTCACAGAGAGTGACCGTATCCGGGAAAACCGGGAAGCGGTCAAGCGTGACAATAATAATATCTTTGATTTCATGGAATCGGAGGGATACATCCGGTGCAAAGCGGATGCGTCCATCAGCTCCAAGGATTTCTATGAAATCTACCGGATGTGGTGCGAAGAAAATTCCCTTGCACCGCTGAAAGCCCGCAGCTTCAGCGACGCCATGATTGCCAATGCCGGGAGATTCAATCTGGAACATTGCAACAACATCACCAACTCTGCCGGACGGCGGGTGTGGGGATTTATGGGTGTGGAAGCTGTGGCAAGACCTCATATAAATGGGTTTTACGATGTTTCGTCATGTACGTACGTACCGGAGGAATGGCGGGATTGATTTTGCCAGTCATGCTCTGTACGTATGTACGCAGCATTTACCCCTGTTTTCTCCCATTATAGGAAACAACGGCTTTCAGAGACAACCTGTTTTCGGGTATTGAAAATCAATGGCAATGGAAACAGCAAAGTTTTTGACCGCAGGACGAAGCTATTTCACGAAATCGTGCTTCTCTGAACCGTGTACCCTGTTCACGGAACAATAGATGTTTTCATTTTTCCAGACCAAATCACACGAAACAGTAAAGCGGGATATGGTCATATATGGACAGGACATCACAAGCAAAATTCTGAACGGATTTCAGAGATTGCAGATTTTTCACTGTTCGGTGTATCTGTTCCGTTTTGGGGTGCAGAGATTGTACCGAACCACAAACAGAATTATGAAGGATTTTTCAATATGAATGTACGCAATGAAATCAAGGCACAGATCATCCGTGCTGGGATGACCATGCAGGAAGTTGTTGACCTGCTCTCGGACGAGTACGGATGGAGCGACAGCGTTTCCAACCTGTCCGCAAAATTACAGCGGGAAAGCATCCGATACAAGGAAGTATTGGAGCTTGCCGATGTGCTGGGATGCGACATTGTATGGCAGCAAAGACGGGAGAAGTGATGCCCCCGGCAACAGCCCCTCGCATCTC
This sequence comes from Blautia sp. AF19-13LB, assembly GCF_003479105.1. Classification (NCBI taxonomy): domain Bacteria; kingdom Bacillati; phylum Bacillota; class Clostridia; order Lachnospirales; family Lachnospiraceae; genus Blautia; species Blautia sp. AF19-13LB. Next base: position 23,534 of record NZ_QUGO01000001.1, on the reverse strand, counting down.
CCGTCCCCATAGGCACACCGCAGTGCTGCCTATGGATGGCAGTGAAAGACGCTGCCAACGTCTGCAAGAAACGTTCCGCAGAACAGCTTCATGCAGACGGGCTGACCATGGGAAAAGTTGCAGACATTTTGCCTTGGTCAGCAGAGGTCACCGCAGTGACCGCATACCCCCTCGGGAGAGCCCACGGCACTTTGCAGCCAGAATGGATGAAAGTGTTATAGTGGGTTATTACACTTCCGCAGAAGTGCATCCCCGCAGCCCCGCCCGTCTGCTACTCTCGAAAGAAAGGAAAAAACCTATGGCAAGAAACGATGGAATTGACCGTACCTTTGCCCGTAACCAGGACTTGCCCACCCTCGACGATGTGGCGAAAGTTCAGGAGCATAACGAGCGAGAAAAAGACAGCTACTCCAATCAAGATATTGATACCACCCAGACCCACCGCAATGTCCACTTCAAGAAACCTACCGACAGCTATGCCGCCATGTTCGATCAGATGATTGCAGATGGTGTTATCTCCACCCGTGGTCTGAAAGCCGATGCGGTGAAATATGGGGAGCTGCTGTTTGATGTAAACTCTGCCTACTTCCACAACCACGGCGGCTATGAATATGCCAAACAGTTCTATGCCGATGCCTACAAAGCCGCCGTGGAGATTGTGGGCGGCGAGCAGTATATCCTCTCCGCTGTGATGCACGCCGATGAGCGCAACCGGGCAATGTCCGAAGCCCTGGGCGAGGATGTGTATCACTACCACCTCCATGTGGTTTATATCCCGGTGGTGGAAAAGCAAATCCTGTGGTCGAAGCGGTGCAAGGATGAATTCCTCCGGGGAACGGTAAAAGAAACGATCACACAGGTCAGCCGCAGTAAGAAATGGGAATCCAAACCCGTTCTCAATGAAGATGGCAATCCGATGTTGAACGCAAAAGGGAAAAAGATTTTGAAGTCGTCCTACAGTGTGCTGCAGGATGACTTTTTTAATTTCATGCGAGCCGCCGGATATACCGATGTGGAGCGTGGAGAGCGTGGCAGTACCGAGGAACATCTGACGGTGACACAGTTCAAGGTACAGGCCGAACAGCACCGCCTGGAAACTGTGACCGGACAGGTGGAACAGGCCGAGCAGAGTTTGGCGGATGCCAAGGCTGCTACGGAGAAGCAGAAAAAGAAACTGGAAGCTCTGCAAAAGGAAACCAAGGCAGCAAAGACCATTGCGCTGACGGTGCAGGATATTGAGGAAATGGGCAAGAAAAATGCCCTCACCGGAAATGTCTCGCTCACGCCGGATCAGTGCGATACACTCAAACGCTATGCGGTCAACGGCATTATTGCCAATGCTGACAATAAGCGTTTGAAAGAGAAACTGGCTTCTGCTGAAAAAACAATTTCCATCTGGAAACAGCGGTATGAAGCAGTAAACGAAAAATATATGGAACTGAAACAGAAAGCCCAGCCTTTCTTGGATGCGATAGAGATTGCGTCTGAAAGGGTTTGGGCTTTTGTTCATGCCATTCTCGCCAGAGGAAAGGAAACACAGGAACATAAGCACCCTGCCCGTAAGCGTAGGCAGGATATGGAAATTTAAGAAAGGAACTATTTGCCTATGAATAAAACCGTAGAGGAAATTAACAAGATGATTATGGAAGATGCCCCGATGGAAGAAATCAATGATGCCATCGGCTATATTGATATTTACTCCTGCTTCGACCCGATTTTTGAGCCGCCCATTGATTTTTTGGAAGAATGCCGCAAGCATTGGGAAACAGCGCAGTCTTCTTTCCGCAAAACCATTGAGCGTAAGATCGGGAACACATGGTATGTGATTGAAACAGAATGTGACGGGAATGAGCCGCTTGCCGACAAGGTAAAACGGCTCATTTTTTCTGACAAGGGGGTGATTTGTTAATGACTGCGACACAAAAGCATGATATAATTCCAGTATGCACAACGGTACTGTCGGCTGACCAACAACCGAAGGAGGATATTATGTTGGATCAGCAGAAAATTACCATTCTCTACTGTCGTTTGAGCAATGAGGATGCCCAAGATGGAGAGAGTAACAGTATCGCAAATCAGCGAGAGTATTTAACCCGATATGCCCGTAACCACGGGTATACAAACCTGAAAATTCTGGTGGATGACGGTTATACGGGGACGAACTTTGTTGAGGTAAGATAACGTAACCTTTTTTGCAGAGGGCGTTATCTTACCTCTTTTTGATGTATGTTAGATAGCATAACTCTTTACGTCGGCTCCTATCTGTCTGAAATAGGAGATACTTTCGGTAGGCTTGTCGCCCGTATCAACTCTGCCGACAAAGCTATAAAAGATTTCGATTTTGCGGGTGTTCGTTTCCTTATCCAGTTCGTGAATAAGAATACGGTCAATAAATTCATGGACGTTTTCGTAGGTCAGTTCGGTAATGGCGGTGTATCTGCGTACCAGTGCGACAAACCTTTTCACGTCCGCGCTGCGCTCGGTGGCGTTGTCGATTTCCTGTGACAGCTCCGCAATCCTCCGGGTCAGCGTCTTTTTTTCTTCATCATAGCCGGAAGTCAGAAAAGCAAACTGTTCATCAGAAAGTTTCCCTAAAGCGTTGTCCTCGTAGAGCTTGCGGAATAAGATGTTCAGCTCGCTAATGCGGCTCTGCGCCTTGTCAAGCTCTTTCCGCTGCTGTGTCAGCGTCTTTTGTACTGCCTTTGCGCTGCACTCGTTGGCGGTTTCGATAAACTCCTGTTCATGCTCTTTCACATAGGACAGCACCCTCTGTAAATCAGCAAGGACAAGTTCTTTAAGGACGCTCTTTCGGATATAATGGGTAGTGCAAAGCTCGCCAGTCCTTATCCTGTTTCGGTACTTTCCGCAAGTGTAGGCGTGTTTGCGTTCCAGTGTCCCGGCTCCCTGTTGCAGATACATTTTATAGCCGCAATCCCCACAAAAGAGAAGTCCCGAAAAAATGTCAATTTCATCAACCTTTGTAGGGCGGTGTTTGGTAGCAATCCGTTTCTGTGCAAGGTCAAAGGTTTCTTCGTCAATCAAAGGTTCGTGCGTGTTGGGGAAAAAGTATTGCTTTTCCTCCGGGTTCTTTTTCGTCTTTTTCGATTTGTAAGATACCTTATAGCTCTTGCCCGTAATGGTATGCCCCAAATATTCTTTGCGTCCAAGAATATCATACAGTGTCTTATCCGGCCAGTTATAAATACAGGTCGGGTGCGGGCGCGGGTGGCGGCAACTGCCGGAACGACGGTAGCGCAGTTCTGAAACAGTAAGTACCTCATGTTCCCGTAGCCAGTTCTGGATTTCGCAGATACGGTCGCCGCGCACATACATAGCGAAAATCTGTTTTACAATGTGCGCCGTTTCCGGGTCGGGCAATAGATGATTGCGGTCGTTTGGGTCGGCTATGTAACCATACGGCACTTCGCCGTTGACACGCTCGCCTTTCTGTGCCTTTGCCTGTTTAACAGCCCGGATTTTCTTTGAGGTGTCGCGGGCGTAAAACTCGTTGAACCAGTTCCGCAGAGGGGTAAACTCGTTATCTTCCCTCGCTGTGTCTACACCGTCGTTAATGGCAATGTAGCGCACTTCATATTCGGGGAAAACAATCTCTATCAGTTCGCCGGTTTTCAGATAATTGCGTCCCAGACGGGAAAGGTCTTTTGTTATGACGGTCGCCACGTTCCCGGCTTCAACCTCATGCAGCATGGCTTGAAGCCCCTCACGCTCGAAACTCACGCCGGAAAATCCGTCGTCTACAAAAAAGCGCGTATTGAAAAAGTGGTGTTCGTCAGCGTACTTTTGTAAAATCAGCTCTTGGTTCTGTATGCTCTCGCTTTCCCCGGCCTGCATATCTTCCTGGCTCAATCTGCAATATAAAGCGGTAATCTTGTCTGTCTGTAACATTTTGTCCTCCTTTCCGACGACAGACAAGCATGGTATTTGTACTGTCTATATTATACCACATACCGCTGCCTGTGTCATGTATAAAATGTGAAGAAACGCCCTATTTTCGGGCGTTTGCGGGGTTCAGCTCCATGTCTTTGCGAATGAGCTTTTTTATCTTTTTATCCAGTGTGTCCGTTGCGCGTTCACTTGCAGACGAACATACAAGGTAAGTAACTTTTCCGATTTTATGCTCCGTTGTGGTAACGGGCGTTTGGTTTTGCGTCAAAGAAAATCCCCCTTTCTTTCGCAAACATATAATACAGTCTATGAATAGCAGCAAGTCCACTATTCAATAAAACAAAGGCTTTAATCGGACGGTTATTAGCATAACCTCATGGGAATTTCACCCCGGCATGGTTCTCATGCAGCCCTACCCATTGCCTGCGACGCTCTTAACGCTCGGACTGTGGCTGTAAGGAAGTATCATTGTATATTCTGCGTGTCGTTGCCCGCAAACCGCTACACTTGCTTTCCGGCGCGGTGTTGGTCGCTCGGCTGTCCGGGCGGTGATAACCTCGCCCGGATAGCGTCATGGCGCACCCGCCGTATGGCTCGACGCAAAAGGAACGTATCCGATTTGCCCTATGCTGCGCCGCCGTTATCTTGCGCCGCTTTCTTTTTCAAGGTTCAAAATGGCTGTGCTACCCGCGTCAACAGCGGAACGGAAAAGGGGGTGAGAGAAAGCGTCCCGCCGCCGTTGCGGTTATTCCTCTGTCCTAAAGGTGAGGACAGCCATCATCAGTTTTGCTTGCAGCCGTTCCCGAATGTCGTGGTCTACGCCGAAATAGACGTTCCCGCGCTCGTCGTACAGCTTCTGCATGGAGAGGCGGGCTATGTAGCCGCTAAAATGCTGCAAGACAATCTTCATGGCGTCCGGGTCACCCTTTGTCGCTGCCACAATGACAGGATAGGGAACAAGGGCATTTTCCGGGTAGCCGGGTTCGTTACCATTCGTCCCATTCATCAGCATTTTCCTCCAGATATTTTCTTAATTTCTCAAAAGAGCTTGTCCGCCTGTACTGTATCGTGCTTCTCGATGTATTGAACAACTTCGCAATCTCGGTGTCGTTCATTCCCTCGAAATAGTACAGGAGTACGGCTTTGCGCTTTTCTTCCGGCAAAGTACGGATTGCTTCAAGAAGCAGCTTCGGCGTGATTTTCTTCCCGGCTTTCTCAAAGACGGTTTCGGCGGTTTCCCGTTTGAAATATTCATCAAAGGTATGAAGCTGCCGCGCTTCGTCTAAGGGCAAATCGGAAAAGGTGACTTCCCTTGCCTTATGCCTGTGCAGCTCCCTGTGAGCGTCACACGCTTCATTGTGCAGCACCGTATTACAAAACTTCTGAAAAGCACATTGTTTGTAAAACTCCCTGCTATTAGGTTCCACATTCTCACCTCCTTTCTCGTTGGAAAGTTGGTGGTGCTTCCCCCTTTTCGCGGGGCAATACGGCGTTTTTGAAAAACGCCGAAGATTTTTTGAAATTTTTTCAAAAAATTTTTTGAGCAGCAAAATACGCCTGTCCGAAAAGCCCGGACAGGCGTATAGGTATTGTAAGCAGTATTTAGATGATTAGACAGTTCATAGTCAAGGGTAGAGAGGTTCCCGGCGGTGGTCGGGCTTTTTTTGATATGTCAATGACCGTCGGATTTTGTCGATAGGGTATGTGCTTCATGGCGGCTACCTCCTTTAGCCGCCGCTTTTAACAGTGATACCGCGTCATTTCATTAGAAGATAAAAAGAAACGGCGGCTTTGATTTTTCAAAGCTGCTGCGGAAATCAAAGAACGACAAGCAACAGTTCTGATTTTGCTCCAATATGGTTATTAGGGGCACAAATTAAAATCAAAAAAGAGCCGATAACAGCAGTATTTCAAACTGCATATTATCGGCTCTGCGTCTGTGCGTCTGGCTCTTTTAATTAAATTATTTCTGTTGTTTTTTGGCTTTATTATATGTATTAGCTAACTGTCCACAAGCTGCTTTAATCTCTCTACCATGAGAAACTCTCATGGTAACTTCAAGTCCTGTTTGCTCTAATTGATGTTTGAACGCAACCATTTCTTGTTTTTGTGGTGCTCTAATTTTTGAATTACTCGTCGGGTTGTATTGCAGCACGTTAATCATAACATTTTTGCCCTTAAACCATTTTGCAAGTTGCCTTATATCTGAGGAACGGTCATTTATACCTGGTAAAAGCAAATACGCAAATACCACTTTTCGATTATGCCTTTGAGAATAGGACAATGCTTGCTTAACAACATCTTCAATAGCGTACATGTGCATATGAGGAATGATACAGTTTCTCGCAGCCTGTGTTGCTGCATGTAAAGATATTGTCAACTGAATTTTTAGATGTTCTTCGCGCAATTTTTTTAATTGATTAACTGGACCAACTGTTGATACGGTAATGCCGTCGGTTGGAAAGTTAAGTCCATTTCTATCTCGAAGAATATGGATTGCTGCAATCAAGTTGTCGTAATTGAATAAAGGTTCTCCCATTCCCATAAAAACGATACGATTTACTTTTTGACGTATCAATACAACCTGCTGCACAATTTCAGACGGTGTTAGATTACGAACAAAACCATTGCGTCCGGACTCACAAAAAATACAGCCAACAGAACAACCAACTTGCGTACTTACGCAAACAGTCCCACCATCTCGCCGTTTAATAAAAACCGTTTCAATATACCTGTTATCTTTCAATTCATAAACATACTTTTCAGTATCGCTACTTTTATAGACTTTTTTTGTTGATATTGATAGATTTTCTTTGTGAAATGGCTGTTTATACAATTCCGTATATAAGGCTCTTGCTTTATCCTCTCCAATTACTTCCGACATTTCTTTGTAAGTAAATCCGTATGGGTCATTCAATATTTCCGTAGGTGTACTTTTAGGTAAGTGTTTCATTTAAATATCCTTCCTTTTCAAAATTAAAAAGTTTGTTTTTCAGAGTTTTTGATTATGATTTCTAGTTTTTCAACATCAACGATATGCGTTAATTTACATTTAGGGCAGAAAAGAGGAAAATTTCTTAATACCGTATTATAAAATACTTGAACCCTCGTCTTTCCGTTACAAATTGGACATTTTATCCAATATTTTTCAAGCATAATATTTCTCCTTTTGCGCAAAAAAATGCAGGTCAATTCTCAACATGAGCATTGACCTGCATTTATACATATAATACTACAACAAAATTAAGGCATAGTTTTTATACTATGTCTATACGTCGTTAGTTTTGTTGTATAGCATACGCAAAATAAGCATGACAAAAAAGCCCATATTGAAAATGGGAAAAATCTTTTTTGATTTCAATGCTTATCGAATACGCATGCTATGTAACATAAACATTCCCCCCCTTTTATATAATATTATATACAAAAGCAGCTTGTTGTCAACATATATATATATGAATTATTTTGGCTAACTGATAGAACTATGTAGACATATCCAAGAAGAAAGGGGAACAGTAAAATGTAAGAGGGTGAATAACTATGGCAAAAAGACCAGTACCAAAATACGACTTCAAGGCTTTTGGGGCAGCGATAAAGGCAGCGCGTGAAGGACGCAAGGAAAGCCGCAAGAAAGTAGGCGACGAAATGTTTATCTCGCCGCGCTACCTTGCGAACATTGAGAACAAGGGGCAGCACCCAAGTTTACAGATATTCTTTGAGCTGATACAGCGTTACCATATATCCGTAGACCAATTCCTGTTAGACACGCCCGCTGCAAAGGACACAAAGCGGCGGCAGCTTGACGCGCTCCTTGACGGTATGAGCGATACAGGCATATGGATTGTGACCGCAACGGCAAAAGAGATTTCCGAAGTCGAAAAAGAGGGCGAATAGGAATGTCCGGCTTAAAACTGAACAGGATTTAGAGAGCGTTGTAATCTTTTTTGAGATTGCAGCGTTTTTCTTTTGCGGAAGTTTGGCAAAATCGCTTTTTCTCCGTAGTAGGGGATAAGAGCCTAAAGGATAAAAACATTCGTAGCAAGCATAGGAAGCGGGTACCCACTTCCGTATTTTCCCCCTCCCGCGCTGCGGCGCGTCGGTTGAAAATTGCTTGTTGGGAAGTGTCCCAAACCCTCGGAACGGAAAGGAAAGGAGCGAATACATGGACGGACGCAAAAGGACGGTACAAATCAAATTCAGAGTGACGGAAGCGGAACGGGATTTAATACTGGAAAAAATGAAGCTCGTACCCACCCGGAACATGGCGGCGTATCTGCGGAAGATTGCCATTGACGGATATATCATTCAGATAGACCACGCCGACATAAAGGCTATGACCGCAGAGATACAAAAAATCGGTGTCAACGTCAACCAGATAGCACGCCGCGTAAACGCGACGGGGAACGCATACCAAGAGGACATAGAGGA
>NZ_QUGO01000001.1:0-15190 GCF_003479105.1 Blautia sp. AF19-13LB | reverse complement strand
ACGGGGAACGCATACCAAGAGGACATAGAGGAAATAAAGGGGGTGCTTGCGGAGATATGGCGGTTACAAAGATTAAGCCTATTAAAAGCACTCTAAGCAAAGCCCTTGACTATATCGAAAACCCGGACAAGACGGACGGAAAAATGCTTGTGTCCTCTTTCGGCTGCTCCTATGAAACGGCAGATATTGAGTTTGAATATACATTGTCCCAAGCACTCCAAAAGGGGAACAATTTAGCCTTTCATCTGATACAGTCCTTTGAGCCGGGGGAAGTGGATTATCAGAAAGCCCATGAAATCGGAAAGCAGCTTGCCGACGCGGTAACAAAGGGGCAACATGAGTATGTTGTGACGACGCACATTGACAAGGGGCATATCCATAACCACATTATTTTCTGCGCGGTGAACTTCGTAGACCACCACAAATACAATTCCAACAAAAGGAGCTATTACGGTATACGGAACATGAGCGACAAGCTGTGCCGGGAAAATGGCTTGTCCGTCGTCGTCCCCGGCAAGGGCAGCAAGGGAAAGAGCTATGCAGAGTACCAGGCAGAAAAGACGGGTACAAGTTGGAAAGGCAAACTGAAAACCGCCGTTGACGCACTTATCCCCCAAGTTTCCAGTTTTGAGGAATTGCTAACGCGGTTACAGGCGGCGGGCTATGAGATAAAGCCGGGGAAATATGTATCATGCCGCGCCCCCGGACAGGAACGCTTCACCCGCCTAAAAACCCTCGGCGCAGACTATACAGAGGAAGCCATAAGGGAACGGATAGCGGGCAGACGGACAAAGGCGGCGAAAGCCCCCAGAGAGCAGCGCGGCGTTTCGCTGCTTATCGACATTGAGAACAGTATCAAGGCGGCGCAGAGTAAGGGCTATGAACAGTGGGCGAAAATCCACAATCTGAAACAGGCGGCAAAGACTATGAACTTTCTCACCGAAAACAAGATTGAACAGTACGCGGATTTAGTTAGCCGGATTGAGGAAATGGCAGCGGAAAGCGGACAGGCGGCAGACGCATTGAAGAACGCCGAAAAGCGGCTTGCGGACATGGCGGTGCTTATCAAGAATGTTTCCACCTACCAAAAGACAAAGCCCGTCTATGACGCATACCGCAAGGCAAGGAACAGGGAGAAATACCGCGCCGGACAGGAACAGGCGATTATCTTACATGAAGCCGCTGCAAGGTCATTGAAAGCAACGGGCATTGCAAAGCTCCCGAACCTCGCCGCGCTGCAATCGGAGTATGAAGCCCTTCAAGCGCAGAAAGAAGCCCTTTACGCCGACTATGGGAAGCTGAAAAAGAAAGTCCGGGAATATGACATTATCAAGCAGAACATTGACAACATTTTACAGGCAGACAGACAGCCGGAACGGGAAAAGGGAATGGAACACTGATTAAGCAAAAAATGATTTTCGTATAGAAACAGAAAGCGGTATGTGGTATAATAAAATTATCTACAACTTTTGAAAGGATTTGATAGTACATGACAAAAGGAACACCAGCTAATATTAGTCAGCTTGTCAAAGACGCAAACAATAAATCATCATGGAAAATTAGGCTTGCTGCGTTGAATGAACTAAAACAATATGATTGTCAACAATCAAGAGATGTTATTACTCGTCTTGCTCTCCATGACAAAGTTTATAAAGTTAAAGAGGAAGCATTTAGAGCAGCACAAGCTATGGGGATTACTTACCGCGGAAATCCTATTCGCTTAGGACGTAAAGATATTGGTTTTAAGACAAAAGACTTTACTAAAGTTTTTCTACGTATCAAACGTGAAAAATCAATGGAAGAATTAGATTTACAATTATTCAAGGAAGCGTTCAAAACAATCGCGGCAGAAATGTATGATGTAATGGAATTTGAAAAGGGTCAAAAATTTGATGATTGGATTACAAATACATACAAATGTTTGCCAAAGAAATAAAAAGAACAGGGCGCGGAAAGTCAGTATATGACTTCCGCGCCCTGTCTTTTTGTGGGTGCTGTTGTGGTAAATGTTACGCAATAGAACGCCATTTTCGGGGGAAAAGGTATAAAGTATCGCCTATCCGATTTTCCCGCCCGGAAAGCCTTGCAAATCAAGGGATTTTCCGCGCCTACTGCGTAACAGGGGCGCGTCTTTTCCTCATGCGCTCGGCGGCCTGTCTGCGGGTGATACGCTTCCGGCAGTCGGGGCAGTATTTGACGCTGTTAGAGCTTGACGCAAAGGACGTGCCGCACTCGGTACATTTCTTCCTGTCCCCGGTTTGGTAAAGCTCCGCATAGAGCAGCTTATCAGCGGGAAGCACCGCAACCTTAAACCACTTGCAGAGAAGCGAATAGGAAATGAGCTGCGGACATACGCACTCGTCCCCGTCGTCCAGTAAGATACAGTTTCCATTATCGCAGTTGCAGCACGTCCGGCGCACAAGGGCGTTGACTTTCCGGCTCTGGGGCGGCGTCAGCCGCTTGACCTCGCTCATACTTCATCAGCGGCGTAAATGGGAAGCCCCGCAAACTCCGCTTCGGTCATGGCTTCCACTTTGGAGAGGGTACGGGCAGCAAAGCCCCGCATTTCCCCGTCCATAAAGGGCAGCGCGGCGTTCATGGCGACGATAAGCCCCTGTCGGCTCCCGGTCTTGTAAATGCTCAAAAGGTTTGTTTCTTCTACGGTCAGTTTTGTCATGTTCACACCTCCAAATCGTGATTTTTATTCTTTGCCGCCGCCTTTTTCGGGGCGGTCTTTGCCTTGTCTGTTTTAAGCTGCGCCCGGATAGAGGGGCGGGGCTTCCGTATCTCCCTGTCCCGGTTCTCCCTCTTGTCAATCAGCGCATACGTCCCATGTCTGCCCTCGATTTTGGAAAAGGAAAGGGTCTTGTAGGGCAGCATGGAGAAAAGACGGTCAGTGTCCTTTGTAGCCGCAAGCTGCATGAACGCCGGGGAAAGCTCTACCATGAAATGGGTCTTGTTTGGGCTGTTCGGCGTGTCGTGCCGCTTCATTTCCCACACAATGCGCCGCGCTTCCGTTTCAATCAGCCCGTCCCGCAATGCGGCGATATGCGCCTTGAAATCTCCCGGCGGAAGCTGCTCCCGGCTGCGCCGTTCTTCCTGTAAGAGCGATTGCAGCGCGTCCGGGTCGTTGGGTACGGCTTCAAAGCGTTCAAACTTCCCAAGCTGCGGGTCTGGGGTTCCGTCAAAATATCTCCCGGCTTTCTGTACCCTTTCCCCACGCTCATAAAACAGCTTCACCGTATCGGCGGGCAGCTCCTTTTCCTTGACGCGCTCATAATGGCGGGAATAGTCAAGCTCATACAGATTGCCCTTGATTTTCCCGCGCTCCTTTCCCGTCAGCTCGATTGCATAGGCAAGTACGCGGTCGCTTGTCTGCTCCATGTAGAAACGCCATGTATTGTGGGGCGCGGTGTCCTTTAGGAAAACGTCGCGCTCCCTAAAGCAATGCGTCCCGGACGGGCGGCAGAACCACAAAAGGGTCTTGTCCTCCCTGTGGGGGCTTGCCGCCGCCTTTGCGATAATCTCCTTGTCAATCTCCAAGTCGCTCTGGTAAAAGCCTGTATTCTGCTTCATAATCGCTTCAAGGGAAGCGAACAAATCCACGTTTTCAAATCTGCTCTGTTCCGGCATGGGTCAGCTCCTTTCCAAGTCCTGTGACTTCTGCTTTGCGTTTTTCTTCTGCGCCTTTTCCTTGTCGGCTCTAAGCTGCGCCCGGATAGAGGGCTTCTTTTCCGGCTTCGCTCCCTTGACGCGCTCCTTGTCGGCTTTGACCGCATTAGCCAGGTCAACAAGGGAAATCGTTTCTCCCGCCTTGACCTTTGCTTCCAGTTCGTCAACGGTAGGGGTGTTGTTGATGATACCGTCAAAGTTGTTGTCGTTCTGCTCTACGGTGTCCTCGACGTGCTTCAAAGGGTTTGCCTTTTCCGGCTGCTCTGCGGCAACGGCAAACGCCCGCGTCCCGTTCCCCATAATCAGATACTTTCCGTCGTCGGATTGATGATGAAAGCCATATCCGGCGGCTTCTATCTGCTCCCGGCTCATGGCGGTTACATGGAAAGTCCCTCTCGATGTTTTGACAGTTTCGCCCGTTTCCAAGTCGTCCGGGGTAAGCTGTTTCTGCTCCTGTAAAAACTCCGGCACTTGCCGGAAACCCGCGCTGTCAACATAGTGCGCCGCGTCCTGTCCGTCCTGATGAAGCACTACCACGTCGGAAACGGAAAGGCTGTGTCCCTTAAAGTCTTTGGGGTGGTCGATATTGAAACGGGTATAAATATCTTCAAGGGAAGTCCCCGGCGCAAGGGGCGCGGAATAGACAAGCTCATAGTTCGCCCTGTCAACCACATTCCCCGCCGCCTGCAGGCGGTCGTAAGGCTCAAAGCGCAAGTCCCTTGTTTCGTCCCCGCCTTTTATCTGGTAAATGGAAAAGGTGTCCTTGTCCGGCTCGGCGGTCTTTGCCGTTTCCTGTGCCTTTGCGTAGAGCTGCTTTACGTCGCCCTCGGTCAGCTCCCCGCTTTTGAGCTGCCCCATAAGCTCGCGGCATTTCTCCGGCGTTCCGGCGAAAAGAACGTCGCCCATTTTCGCCCGCCCGTTCTCCTGTGTCACATAGGCTTGCAAGAGGTAGCTGTTTTCCCGGCTGTCGCCGTAAGGGTTCCGGCGCACTCTGTAAATCGTTTCCGGGGTAAAGGCTTCTTTCGGGGCTGCGTCCGCTTTTTCCTGTGCGCCGGATTTCCCCGGTGCGTCTGCTTCCGGCTCCGGCTTCTCTTTCCCGGCTGTATCTGCCTTTTCCGGGGCTTCCGGCTGCGGCTGCTCCGGCGCGGCTGCCTGTTCCTCTCTGGTGGGCTGCTCCTGTCCGGCGGTTTGCTCCTTGTCCTGTGCCTTTTGCAGTTCCGCAAGATTTTCGTCTATGGAATTGATAATCTCGGCGGCTGCGCTGCGTATCGTTTCAAGGGAGCTTTTCAGTTCGGACAGCTCCCGCCCGCTGCTCCACCCGGCGACGTAGCCGAAAGAGTAGTCCGACGTGTCAAGCCCGTAATGTTGGCAGACGGTATAGGCGACGCTTTCCGCTTCGACTTCGCGGGTGCGGCGGTCAACGCGGGGCTGCTGTTCATCTTTGGGCGCGTTGAGGTCAATGTCGTGCAGCTTCGCATGGGCGATTTCGTGAATGGTGGTCTTTAAGGTCTGCAATTCGCTCATGCCCTCGTTGATAGCAATGCGCTTGTCCTCCAAGTGGTAGTAGCCATGAGAGCCGCCCTCGATATTCTCAAAGGCGATAGGGACGGGGGAAGTCTTTTCAAGGGCTGCGAAAAAATCCTTGTAGCGGTCAACGTCGCCCGTCAGCTCGTCCACCGCAATGTCCGGCAGCTCCTTTCCCTCGGTCTGGGAAACGTCGAAAACAGACACTACCTTGTAGGCGGGTATCTTGATTTCCTTTTCCTCGGTGACGGGCTTTCCGTCCTTGCCGATAATGGGCTTTTGTGTGTGCGGGTCTATCTTCTCCACTTCCTGTCTGATTTTGAACGGCGACGGGGCAATGATTTTAATCCCCTTTTGCCCTTTCATCACGTTGCGCCCGAAATTATTCTTCCAAGCGGAAAAGCCCGCCACAAGGGAAGCGTCCGGCTTCTGCATGGCGATAAGCAGCGTATTGTTGAAGCTGTAATTATGGAATTTTGACATGACGCGCAGATATTCCTTGTAACGCTCGCTGTCAAAGAGTTCCGTAATGCCCTGTTCCAGACGGTCGGTAATCTCTTTGAGCTTTTCGGCGGGCTTCTCGCTCGTCAGCACGATAGGGATAACCGGGCGCGGCTCCTGTGGCTGCTCTGCGGACTGTGCCGTTCTCTGCCCCGGCGCGGCTGCGTCCATTTCTACCTTTGACGGGTCGGGGCGTTCTGCCTGTGGGAAGCTCATTACTTTATACTCTTTGGGAATATCGCTTTCGCGCCCGTTGTACCACTCCGTAAAGGTGTTCTTGTTGTTGTAGATATAGCCCTGGTCGGTAAAGCGTCCCCCGTCATTGATAGCTGCGTCCCGCCCGTATTCCTCATACATGAAATACTTTTTCGCTTCTTCGGGAAGCTCCAATTCGTCCAGCTCGTCGATAAGGTAATAGCCGTAATCTTCCTCGCTCTGTACGGTAGGATAGAGCCAGTAACAATCAAGGTTCTGTGCAAGGTTGATAAGGTCTTTGATGTTCCCGGCGCGTTCCCCAAGCGTCACCGCCGCCGTAAACTTGTCCCTGTCCTCGTCGCTCTGCATTTCCAAGAGCTTCCCCAGATAGTTCAGCTCGTCAATCCCCGCGCTCTGGATAACGGCAAGCGGCACGTCAAAGGGCTGCTGCTCGGTGTTGGCAAATCCATTGATGAAAAAATCCTGTGGGTTGTCTGCGGTAATGCCGACGCTTTCCATAGCCGCGTGAAGCTGCTGCGTTGTAGTCGGCATGGGAAGCCACACGCCGCCCGGTTCGCCTGTTTCAAAGCGGGTGCGGCTGTCAATCAAAATCGAAAACTGCTCGCTCATTTTTTCTCTCCTTTCCTGTTCCATCATGCGGTGCATAAGCTCAAAATCTTCAATGCTCATGCTCCCGTCAAATACATAGGGGTTAAAATCCTCCCCGTCCCGGTAGGGGTTTTCGGAAAAGGGAAGCCCCGCTTCATGGGCGGTGGCTCTTGCTTCCTCGATAACCTCCGGGGGAAGCCTGTCGTCATGCGCCCCGATAAAACCGTCAATATCGTTCATGCTGTTTTCGTAGTGGTAGCGCACTCCGGCGGTCAGCTCGTCAAGGCTCATATCCTCGCCTAAATGCCCGCAATAGTAGCCGTTAAGGATAACGGCGGCGGGGTCGGTGCTTTTGATTTCCTCTAACCGGCTCCTGTCCTCCGGGTAGAGCGTATCGTCCATATCAAGATGAAAATATTCCGCGTTCCATGAACGCCCCTGTTTCCAGAACGCCACCCATGCGATACCGTCCCTAAGCTCGTCCTGATAGTCCTTTACGGTGTCCCGTAAACTTGCCATAGTTGAAAAACCTCCTTTCTCTGGGGCAGCGTCATAAGCTGCATTTTTTGGCTGCATAGCCTACTACGGCACACCCGCATTTCTGCCAAAGTTTTTTGAAGATTTTCAGAGGGTGAAGCCCTCCGCAAAAGAGGGTTTGGGAAACTTCCCAACAAGCAAAATCCCCGTCCGGCGCGTCAGCGTCGTAACGGGGATTTACGGAAGTGGGTACCCGCTTCCTATGCTTGCTATTCCAGTTTTTAGTTCTTCTGCACTTCGATACGGTAGTTGACGTATTTCCCGCCAGTGTCAGCTAAAACGATAGTCCCGTCGTAGGTCTTGCCTGTTTTCGGGGAATAGAGCTTCTTCACATTCGCCTTGCCGGATTTAAGGAGCGCGGCGGCAATCTTCGCGGAAAAAGCGGTCTTGCGTTCCTCAAAGAAACGGTCGTTCTTCCACATGACAAAGGCACATTCCCTGTTGCTGCAATAGTAGTTTTTCTTCCCCTCATGAACGGGGGAACCGCAACGGGGGCATTTCCCGATAGAGGGCTTTTCCTCTCTGAATAAATCCTTTTTCCCGTCCAGTGCTGCGGCGTGTGTCTGCACAAGCTCCCGCGCCATAGCTTCAATGCCGGACAGAAATTCTCCGGGGTCTGCGGCTCCCTTTGCTATCTGCGTCAGATTGCTTTCCCATTCTGCGGTAAGCTGCGGGGAAGTGAGCATATCCGGCAAGATTGATATAAGGGCGGCTCCGTTCTGTGTGGGGATAAGCTGCTTGCCCTTACGCTCCGCAAAGCCGCCCTTTACCAGTTTTTCAATGACTGCGGCGCGGGTGGCGGGAGTGCCAAGCCCCCGGCGTTCCGCGTCCGGGTCGGTGTCCCCGTTCCCGGCGCGTTCCATAGCAGAGAGAAGCGACGCTTCGCTGTGGGGCTTCGGCGGCGTTGTGGTATGCTCCGTTACTTTTGCGGCGGGTTTTTCAAAGCTCTGTCCCTCGGAAAGCTCCGGCAGCGTCACACCCTCATTTTCCCCGTCCTCCGGGTCGGGTTTGCTTTTCAGCGTCGCCCGGTATCTGCGTTCAATCTCTTTCCAACCGTCCGAAAGTACGGTCTTTCCCCTTGCGGTGAAGTCTGTCCCGGCGCATGAGAAAACCGCCGTAACCGCTTCAAAGATATGTGGCTCGGCGGTAGCAGAGAGCAGACGCGCCCCCGCAAGGGTGAGGATATTCCTCTCGCTTTCCGGCAGCGCGGCAAGTTCTGTCTTTGCAAGCTCCATAGTGGGAATGATTGCGTGGTGGTCTGATACTTTCTTGCTGTCTAATACCTTTGCAATCCCCGGTGTGAAGCCCACGCCCGCCATAAAGGGGAGCTTTTCACAAAGCAGCGTGATAATGCCCGCTGCGGTATCGCCCATGTCGTCGGTGAGGAAGCTGCTGTCCGTCCTCGGATAAGTCAACAGCTGCTTTTCATAAAGGGCTTGTGCAAGGTCAAGGGTCTGCTTCGCGGTGTAGCCGAAAATGCGGTTCGCTTCCCGCTGCAAAGAGGTAAGGTCAAAGAGCTTTGGCGGGGCTGCGGTTTTCTTCTCTCTGGTGAGGGAAACGCATACCGCCTTTCCCGCTTCGCAAGCCCCTTTCAGCGCGTCGGCTTCTGCCTTGTCGGAAATCCTCTCGCTTGCCGCTTCCGCGCCGGATAAGTCAAGACGCACATGGTAATATTTCTCTTTCTGGAAATGGGAGATAGCCGCGTCCCGGTCGGTGAGCATTTTCAAGGTCGGGGTCTGGACGCGCCCCACGTTCAAGGTCTTTCCATACAGGCATGAGAAAAGCCGGGTGGCGTTAATGCCGATAAGCCAGTCAGCCTTTGCGCGGCAGAGGGCAGACGCAAAGAGCGCGTCATATTCCCGCCCGTCTTTGAGGGAAGCAAAGCCCGCCTTGATTGCCCCGTCCTCCATTGAGGAAATCCACAAGCGGCGCATGGGCTTCTTGCAGCCCGCCACTTCGTAGACAAAGCGGAATATCAATTCTCCCTCGCGCCCCGCGTCGCAAGCGTTCACCACTTCCGAAACGTCGGTGCGGTGCATAAGCTCCTTTAAGGTCGCAAACTGCTTCCCCTTGTCCGGGTCAACGGCGTACTGCCATTCCTCCGGCAGAATGGGTAAGCTGTCAAGCTGCCATTTCCTGTACTGCTCCCCGTAGGCGGCGGCTTCCGCAAGCTGTACCAAATGCCCGACGCACCATGAAATGAGGTAGCCGCCGCCCTCGATATATCCGTCCTGTTTTCCCTTAACGCCAAGCGCGGCGGCGATAGTCTGCGCCACGCTCGGCTTTTCTGCAATCACAAGTCTAAGTGCCATGAAAAAATCCTCCTTTCAGCGTTCCGGCGCGGTATGCTTCTTCTCCTGTGCCTGTTTCAGACAATAGCCGATACAGGGGGATTGCGCCTTATAAGGGCAGCGCATACACGCCGGGGATTTTGGAACGGGCGGCGCATTGTCACGCCGCCCGGTGGGTCTTTGTATCATCATTCTTTCTAAAGGGTTCTCGGTGAAAAGCGTCATGCGTCCCTGTCCTCCGCTTCTTCATCTTCGGGAACGTCCAAGCCCTCCCCGTCGTCCGGCTCCGGCTCGTCCTCGTCGTAGTCGTCAAAGTTGAAATCTTCAAGGTCGGTGCCGCCCTTGACGCTCTGCTTCGGCTTCATAAACTTAAAATAGTAGAGTGCGCCCCCGCCGCCAAGAAGTGCCACGACAAGGAAAAGCACAAGCCCGCCCGTATTGCTTTTCTCTTTGGGCTGCTCCGGCGGTTCCTCGGTTTCCGGCTCCGCTTCCTTGCCGCTGCAAGCGGTCATGTTGTCCTTGCAGACGGGGCAGCTCACATTCACTTTCCCGGCCTCGCATTTATCGGTGCAACTGCAAACAGCGGGCGGGGCTGCTGTTTCGGTGCTTCCGTCCTCCATGAGTGCCATAAGGTCGGCTTCGTCCACTTGATTAAGGAAATGTACGGTGTTCTCGCCCTCGTCGTCCCGGTCAATGAGGATATAGAAGTAATTGCCGTTTTTGGTCGTCACTGTGATAAGCTGCTTGTTGCCGCCGAAATCGTCTACAAGGGTCGCGTTCCCGTCCGGGGTAAGGGGTTCTTCCTTTTGGGGTTCCTCATAGACAACGCCGCTGTCGTCGGTGGCGTCCTCGCCCTCCGGGGTCTGTGCAAAGGCGGTGACGGAAAAGCCGCCCGTCAGCATGAGGGCGGCGCAGAGTGCGGTCAAGGTTCTAAGGATTTTCTTATTCATTCTCGGTGTCCTCCATTTCTTCGGTGTCGTGGTCTGCGGGTTCTGCGGGGTAGCCCGGCGCGGATTCCATGCCCGGAATACCGCCGTCTTTCAGCATAGCGGAAAGCTCATGCGGGGAAAGGCGCATGGAGCGCACAAGCTGTACGATTTGCAGATTTTCCGCTTCGGTTTTCTGCGCTTCAAGCCCCCTTAATTTATTCTGGTACTCGGTGATTTTCTCGCGGGTCTTTGCAATCTCCTTGTCGATACGTTCAATCTTATTCATAGCCATAAATCAATTTCTCCTTTCAGATTTTCAGTTTTTAGTTCCAATTCATTAAGCCGTAGCCCTTGATACAGCCATAGTCAACGGGATAGCTCTTTATCTTGCAAGCGTCGCCGGAATTGCCCTCGACGGTATAGACGCGCTCCCCGTCAGTCCCGATAACAAGCCCTACATGGTCTGCGCTCCCGTCCCCGTCCCAGTCGAAAAAGATAGCGTCGCCGGGGGCGATATTCGCATAGCCCCTCGCACCCCATTGCCCGCGTGACTGGAACCACGGTACGCCCTGTGACTGGCACCCGGCAAAGCGCGGCTCCGATAGCCCCGCCTGTCCGTAGCACCACGAAACGAAACAGGCGCACCATTCCACGCGGCTGTTGAAGCCGTACCAGCTCCAATAAGGCCGCCCGCCCACGTTTCCGGCCTGCCGCTTCGCAAGCTCTACAATGGCGGTGTTGCCGGGGCGTGTGCCGTTCACAAGCTGTACGCCGCTTAAATCCTCGGACGCGCCCGTATCGGGAGAACCGCCGCCGAAAATCAGCGGCTTGTTGCCGCTTGTTTCCAGATAGACGCGGTACATTTCAAGCTGCTCCGGCGTAAGAAGTTCCTCCGCAATCTCGGAAACAGGCTTGTTTGTCAGCTTCACGTTGAGAATGTAATAGTTATAGGCAACGTCAACCTCGTATTCGTAGGTTTCCGTAGAGGTTTCTCCCGTTTCCGGGTCGGTGACGGTGCGTGTGCCTGTGCGGGTTTCCGTCCTGTGGCGCACTTCGATTTCTTCCGTCAGCGTCAAAGTGTACTGCATATCAAAGACGCGGTTTATTTCTGCCTGTGCGCTCTGCGGGGTGTAGGTCTGGAAAAGCGCGGTGAGGTAGGACGCTAATTCATGGGGGTTATGCCCGATACTGTCAAGGTCATAGCGGTATTCGTCATAGCCCGGATTGTCGCGCTCGATATTGTCAATCCGCTGCTGAAGCTCGTTTTCCTTTGCGGCGTAATTGTTCTCCGTCGCCACAAGGTCGCTGTCCTCCGACGTGTAGGAAGTCCCGACAATGCCGTTCATCAAGCCGGAGAACATAGAGCCGCAAGAGGAAAGCCCCGCCGAAATCATAATGAATAAGAGCAGCGCGGCAACGGCGATACAAACGCCCGCCGGGTGCCTTGCCACAAACGCCGCCGCTTTCTTTGTTTCCTCGGCTGTTTTCTTCGCTGCCTTGCGGGTGTTCTCTGCGGCTTTCTGTGCCGTTTTTGCGCCGTTTTTCCTTGCCGCCTTTGCATACTGCCGCTTGATTTGCTGCTTCTGCATGAAGCGGGAAAGGGGGTTGCCCCCAATCTGCGGATTGTCATGTAGGGCTTTGTGGTACTGGAAATCCACATTCGCCTTGAACGCCGCTTTCTCTGCCTTTGCTGCCGCCCGGTAGGGTTTGAGCTTGTGGCTGCGGTAGCCCTCCTTGACTTTCCGCGCCCCGTACTTTGCGCCGCGTTCTGCCAGTTCTTCGGATTTGTGCGCCCCCTCAACGCCGGAATTGTCCTTTTCAACGGAATGTATTTTGTTGTGGACGAAAATACCCGCTTCCTGTGCGGGGCGGGATAGCGGGTTATTGTGGGGCTTGTTCTTTCCTATGGGCTTTTCCCGTTCCTCAAAGCGTAGGCGGGTCTTGCCTTTCCCGGTGGCTTCGTCAAAGGTGCGCTCCCCCACAAGTTTCTTTTCTTTGGGGATAGCTGCCTTTGCCGCGTCCAGACGGTCGGCTGCTTTGTCCGATTTTCGGATATACTTTTCAAGCTCCGGCGTTGCCCGTTCTTCCTCGGTAAACTGCAAGCGGGAAGTACGGGTGCGGGCTTCGGCTTCTGCCTGTGCTTTCCTCGCCGCCTTTTTGCTCGTCTTTCTGGTATGCGCCCCGTCGATATGCTCCATGACGCGCTCGGCTGCGGCGGTGTCCTGTTCCCGTTCTGCCCCCGGCGCATGGGGAAGCGTCGGCGCGTCGGCTGTGGGCGCGGGAGCTGTGCCGCCCGGTAGGGGCTGCGCTGCCTGTTCCGGCTGCTGCGGGGCGGCTTCCTTTCTGGTAAGGTCAGCGTCCCTTATGCGGTTGCTGATACGCTTCTTCTTGCCTGTGGCGGCGTTTACCTCAACGGCTCCCTCGCGGGTCATTTTCTGCGTGACTTTCTCACGCGCTTTATACTGTTTTATTTTTCTGTCCCTCCAATCCGCGCCCTTGCAAGGGCGCAATATTCGGCGTTTATCTCAATGCCTATATAATGCCTGTGAAGCTGCTTTGCGGCTGCCCCCGTCGTGCCGCTGCCGAAAAAGGGGTCAAGCACAACGCCGCCTTTCGGACAGCCCGCCTTGATACAGGTTTCGGCTAACTTCGGCGGGAACGCGGCGAAATGCCCGCCCTTGTAGGGAACGGTATTGATAAGCCACACGTCCCGCCTGTTCCGCATGGTCGGCATGAGGGCTTCGTCGTAGTAGCTGCCGCTCCTTGCCCGGTTAAGCCCCTGTACTTTCCCCTGTCCGGGTACTTCGTCCGCATATTTCTGTCCCGCGCTGCGCCCGGTGCGGTACCGCGCCGCCGTTGTAGGGGCTAACGGCTCGGCTATGGCGGCTGCGTCATAGAAATACTTCTTTGACTTCGTAAGCAGAAAGATATGTTCATAGCAGCGGGTAGGGCGGTCTTTCACGCTCTCCGGCATGGGGTTCTCTTTCTGCCAGATAATATCGCTCCTTAAATACCACCCGTCAGCGCGTAGGGCAAAAGCCAAGAGCCACGGAATACCGATTAAGTCCTTTTGCTTGCAGCCCGCCGCCTGTCTTGCGATTGATACGGCTTGACCGTTCCTCCCTCTGGGGTTCTTCGGGTCTGCATGGTAGCCTTTATTCCCTGTGCCGCAGTAGGTGTCCGCGATATTCAGCCAGAAAGTACCGTCGGTACGCAGTACCCGGCGCACTTCGCGGAAAACTTCGGTAAGCCTGTCAATGTACTGCTCCGGCGTGTC
This sequence comes from Blautia sp. AF19-13LB, assembly GCF_003479105.1. Classification (NCBI taxonomy): domain Bacteria; kingdom Bacillati; phylum Bacillota; class Clostridia; order Lachnospirales; family Lachnospiraceae; genus Blautia; species Blautia sp. AF19-13LB. The sequence goes on along the minus strand of NZ_QUGO01000001.1, from coordinate 1,655 downwards.
CTCCCGCCCAATCTGTGCGTCAAGCCCGTAATCCCTAAGTGCGTAGTAGGGCGGGCTTGTGACGCAACAGTGTACGCTTTCCTCTGGAAGCTCCCGCAAGGCATAGAGCGCGTCCCGGTTGATAATGGTGTCTATGTTCAGCTCTGTCATGCTTCGCCCACTTCCTCCGGCTTCGTCGTCATTACCCGGTAAAGCTCGGTATCTTTCGGGAAGCGGTCTACAAAGGGCAGCACCACGTTCCCGTAGAAGATAAGCCCCTCGCCCGCTTCGGTGTGGGTGACATACTTCATCTGCTGCGGGGAAATGTTTAACTGCTTCGCAAGGATAGCCCGGTCGCCCGCCGCCTGATTGAGCATGAGGACAAAATCAGAGTTTTCAAAGATATTCTCCACTTCGCGGGAAGCAAGCAAATCTTTGACGTTCTGCGTAATGGCTGTGGGTATGCCGCCCCATTTACGGAAACGCTTCCAAATCTCCACGCTGTACGCGGCGGTCTGTTCCTCTTTCAAGAGAAGATGAAATTCGTCCATGTAGTAGCGGGTGGATTTCCTCTCTGCCCGGTTGATAGTGACGCGGTTCCATACCTGGTCTTGCACAATGAGCATACCTAACTTTTTGAGCTGCTTCCCAAGCTGCTTGATGTCAAAGCAGACAAGGCGGTTTGAAAGCTCTACATTCGTCCTGTGGTTAAAGACGTTAAGGCTCCCGGAAACATACAGCTCCAACGCCGACGCGATACGCGCCGCTTCCGGTTCCGGCTGCTTCAAAAGCTCGTCGTAGAGGTCGCCCAAGATAGGCATTTTCTCCGGGTCGGGGTCTGCAAGGAAAGGACGGTACACGTTCCTAACAGCGCGGTCAATGACGGTCTTATCGACGGGCTGCAAGCCCTCCTTGCCGCCTATGACAAGCTCGCAGAGGGAGAGGATAAAGTCGGATTTCAGCGCAAGCGGGCTGTCGTCCTCGGAATAGTTGAGGTTAATATCCATAGGGTTCACATACTGGGGCTTCCCGTCAATGCCCTTGCCCGTAGGCGACAAGCGTATCACTTGCCCGTCAAGCCGCTGCACAAGGGAAAAATACTCTGCTTCCGGGTCGCAGATGATAATGTCGTCGTCCGTAATGAGGAAAGCGTTTGCCATTTCCCGTTTGGCTGCAAAGGATTTCCCGCTTCCCGGCGTCCCCAAGATTAAGCCGTTGGGGTTTTTTAGCTGCTTGCGGTCGCAGAGTATCATGTTGTTAGACAGGGCATTTAAGCCGTAGTACAACGCCGCGCCTGTCTGAAAAAGCTCCTGTGTGATAAAGGGGATAAAGATAGCTGTGCTTGACGTGGTAAGCCCCCGCTGTATGGGGATAAGGTTCTCCCCAAGCGGTACAGAGGACATAAGCCCCGCTTCCTGTTGGTAGTCAAGGCGGGTGAGGGCGCAGTTGTTCTTCTGTGCAATGCCCGCCGCCGCGAACACGTCATTTTCCAGTTTCCGCTTCGTATCTGCCATGTTCACCACAAGGAACGTCAAAAGGAACATTCTTTCATTCCGGCTCTGCAAGTCCTGTAAGAGGTTCTTCGCTTCGCTGCCGAATGTGGCAAGGTCGGACGGTAATAGCGATAGGTAAGCCTTTGAAGTTATCTCCAGCTTTTCCCCCGCTTCACACCGGAC